>CAVGTF010000080.1:0-10685 GCA_963632245.1 Anaerovoracaceae bacterium | reverse complement strand
GTATTTCATCGAGAACTGGAACATGGACATCAAGCACTTCCGCTGCCCCGCTGACAGCAAAGAGAATGTGTACACCGGCAAGAATGATGCCGATCCATTTAACTCGATTGAAAAGAGCGTCGGCTACTCTTTCAACATTCGCGTGCTGGGCTATCGTCACAATTTGACGACTGACGAATACCCGAAACCCCAGACCATCGGCTCCCTTTCACGCGCCTGCAAGAATGGCGAGACCCCCGTTCTCATTGCTGACGGCGCCTCTACTCTCTCCACTACCATCACCTGGGATAGGACCTCCATGTTCAATGGCGAGAATGTCCAGTGCCGTGAGGATAGCCCCACTGCCTTCTATGCGCTCTCTCGCCGTCACGATGGCCTCTGCAATGTCCTGCTCCCCGATTACTCTGTGACCAGCCTCAACAAGGGGAAGTTCGACGAGAACATGAACTGCCATAAGAGCCGCTACTTCCGTCCTACATATGTCGGTTCGAAGGGTGGCTGGATCAACGCCGTTGACTAGGCAAGTCTTGAATTCCTGAATACGCGAAGGGCCCGTCGGTTTGCATGCCGGCGGGCCCTTTTTTGCATTTTGCGTTTTGGGGGCTTGCAAACCGTGGGGTTCTGGTTAAAGTACGCGGCTATGCGAGAATTTGCACACAAATCCGAGATCTTTTTCTGGTGGCGCTGGCGGTAATTCCGTCAGGGCTGGATTTGTTGTGTCTTCATAAATAGAGAGTCATAAGACCTTGGCGGATTGATGAGGCGAGGAGCCTCGTGAATCCGCCTTTTTTGTTGCCGCGTCCAGGCCTGAGTATTTTGCTCGGGATGGGCGCGGCTTTTTTTTGTTCTGGTGGTTTAGTGGTTAGCCTTCAAGGAGATTCTTGGTTATGCAGGAGACGAGTTTCAGTCGGTTCCGCGAATTGGCGGGTCGTGGTGCGGTGGTGCCGGTCTTTCGGGAGATCCCGGGGGATTTGGAGACCCCGGTTTCGGTGTTGGAGCGCTTTTTAGGCGACGAGGAAGTCGTGCTACTGGAGAGTGTGGAGGGCGGCGAGCTTCCGGCGCGCTACTCCTTCCTGGGCGTGAATCCCTACGCCCGCTTCCAGGTAGCGGATGGAGTCCCCAGCGTGATTCAGGAGGGCGTTCGGGAGGAGTTGCCTTTTGAGGGCAATCCCCTGAATGCCCTTCGGAGCCTGGTGGGCGGCGAGACGGTGGCCGTGGACGAGGCATTGCCGCCGTTGCCGGGCGGCGCCATCGGCTATCTGTCCTACGAGGCGGCGGGGCTCTTCGAGGAGCTGCCTCCGCCGAAAACGCCCCTGGAGGTCCCTGTATGCGACTTTTTGCTCACGGACGAAATCGTGGCCTTCGATAATCGCCGCCATACCATCAAGGTCATTCTGAATGTCCATGTCTCCCGCTATCCCTCCTTGGAGGAGGCCTACCGGCATGCCCGGGAGCGTCTGGGTGCGTTGGTGGAGCGGGTGTTGTCGCCGGTGGAGCGTCATGTGAGCGTGTGTCCTGGTCCCCATGTGGAGTTGAAGCCGACCATGGCGAAGGAGGATTTTCTGGAGATGGTTCGCCGCGCCAAAGAACACATCGTGGAGGGCGATGTGATTCAGGTGGTGCCCTCACAGGCCTTCGAGGGCGAGAGCCAGATCCATCCCTTCCTCTTCTATCGCGCGCTGCGGCTCGTGAATCCCTCGCCCTACATGTTCTACCTGAAACTGGGCGAACAGGTCCTGGTGGGCTCCTCTCCCGAGACTCTCGTGAAGCTCCGGGACGGCGTCTCCTGCGTGCGACCCATTGCCGGCACGCGTCCCCGTGGGCGGGATGCCGCGGAGGATGCCGCATTGGAGTCGGGGCTGTTGTCGGACGAGAAGGAGCGTGCGGAGCATCTGATGCTGGTGGATCTCGGTCGCAATGACCTGGGGCGGACGGCGGAGGGCGGCACGGTGGAGGTCTCCCGGTTCATGCACGTGGAGCGCTATTCCCATGTCATGCACTTGGTCAGCGATGTCTCCGCGAAGTTGAAAGCGGGCTGTGATGCCTTCGATCTGGTGGCATCCGCCTTTCCGGCGGGGACCCTCTCCGGGGCACCGAAGATCCGTGCCATGGAGATCATCCATGACTTGGAACCAGGGCCCCGCGGCGTCTACGGCGGCGCGGTGGGATACTTCAGCTACGACGGCAATATGGATCTGGCCATCGTCATCCGGACTCTCCAGATCCGGAAGGGCCGTCTGCGGGTGCAGGCGGGTTGCGGCATTGTGGCCGACTCCGTGCCGGAGTCGGAGTATCAGGAGACACTCAATAAGGCGCGGGCGCTTTTCGCGGCCGTGTCCTTTGCAGAAGGAGGTTTGCAATGATTTTCATGCTGGATAACTACGATTCGTTCACCTATAACCTGGTGCACATTCTTCTGGGCACAGGCGAGGAGGTGGTAGTGCGCCGAAACCGTGAGGTCACCGCGTCGGAGGTGCTGTCGCTTTCGCCGCGTGCGGTGATTCTTTCGCCGGGACCGGGTCGTCCCCAGGATGCCGGGTGTCTGATGGCTGTGGCGGAGGCCTGTCTGGGACGGATCCCCATGCTGGGCGTCTGTCTGGGACACCAGGCCATCGGCGCTGCTCTGGGCGCAGATGTGGTCCACGCAAAGACCCTCATGCACGGAAAGACCTCCGCCATTCAGCACGACGGCGAGGGGCTTTTCCAGGGAATTCCACAGGGCTTCCGCGCGGTGCGATATCATTCTTTGGCGTTGAAGCGGGAGAGCCTCCCGCCGGAACTCCAGGTGACGGCATCTACGGAGGACGGCGAGGTCATGGGCGTCCGCCGGCGAATCCCTGGCGAGGCGGTGGCGGAGGGCATTCAATACCATCCGGAATCTATCCTGACCGAATATGGCCGGGAGCAACTTCTCAATTTTCTCAAGGAGGCGTAGACGAAGATGTTGCAGGACTTGTTGAAGAAGGTAGTCGCGGGTGCGACTCTCTCGGAGGAGGAGAGCTTCTCCATGACGGAGGCCATGGCGAACGGCGAGGAGCCCCTGGCTGCCGCGGCGCTCCTGGCGGGTCTCTCCCTCCGGGGCGAGGCGGTCTCCGAGATCACCGGCGCGGCACGATATCTCCGGGAAAAGATGGCCGCAGTGCCCTTCGGGGGACCCTGCGCCGATATCGTGGGCACCGGCGGCGATGGCGGACGGACCTTCAATATCTCCACGGCGGCTGCGCTGGTAGCCGCGGGTGCGGGGGTGACGGTGGCCAAGCACGGCAACCGCGCGGTCTCCTCACGTTGCGGCGCGGCGGATGTGCTGGAGCAGGCGGGCGTGCGGTTGGAACGCACGCCGGAGGACCTCTCGGCGCAATTGCGGGAGGAGGGCGTCGCCTTCCTTTTTGCACGGACCATGCATCCCGTCATGGCGAGGGTGGCGCCCTTGCGGAAGGCGCTGGGAATCCGGACGGTCTTCAATCTGGTGGGACCGCTGGCAAATCCCGCCCATGCGCGCAGCATGGTGGTGGGTGTCTGCCGACAGGAACTCCTGGTGCCCTTCGCCCAGACACTCCGGAATCTGGGCGTGGAGTGCGCCCTGGTGGTCCACAGTGACGACGGCCTGGACGAGATCAGCAGCCTGTCGGTCACTCACGCGGCGCTGTTGCGGAATGGTCGCATCGAGGAGCTCGTGATTCGCCCCGAGGAATTCCTCCCGGAGGAGTCCCTGCGGACGGGCACCCTGGAGGGCGGCGATCCCCCCGAGAACCTCCGGATCCTCCAGGGCATTCTCTCCGGCGAAGACCACACCGCCCGCCGCGGCGCGGTGCTCCTGAATGCCGCCGCGCTATGCCTGGTCGCCGGAAAGGGCCGGACGCTCTCCGAGTGCATTGCATTGGCAGAGAAGTCGTTGGATAGTGGCGCGGCCGCAGAAAAGCTCCGGAGGCTGGCGAAATGACGGACATCCTGAAGGAGATCGTGGAACGGAATCGCCCGTTGTTGGAGGCACGGAAGGATGCGCTGCCCCAGGAGGAGCTCCGCGAGAGGGCGCTCCAGGCCCCGAAACGCACCTCCTTCGCGGAGGCCTTCCGGGAACACGGCGGACTGCCGCGGATCATCGCCGAGTTGAAGGCGGCATCGCCCTCCCGCGGCGTCATCCGGGAGACGCTCGCCGTGGAGGCTCTGGCGCCGGAATTGGCGGCATCGGGCGCCTGCGCGCTCTCTGTCCTCACGGAGCCGCTCTATTTCCACGGGAGCCTCCAAAATCTCCGCCTGGCTGCTCAAAATACAGCGCTGCCACTGTTGCGGAAGGACTTCCTTGTGGACGAATACCAGTTGCTGGAGGCGAAGGCCGCCGGCGCCTCCGCCGTGCTCCTCATTGCCGCGCTGCTGCCTCCATCGCGCTTCCAGGAATTGTTGGAGCAAGCGCATGCCCTGGGACTGGAGGTCTTGGGGGAAGCGCATTGCGTGGAGGAGCTGGAGACCGCAGGACAGGCGGATCTGCTGGGCGTCAATGCCCGGGACCTGAAGACCTTCCGGACCTCTCTGGAGCACTCCGCACGGGTGCTTCGCCTGGCAAAAGAGCGCTTCCCTGAAAAGCCGCTGATTGCCGAGAGCGCAGTCCAGACGCCGGAGGACCTCTCTTTTCTGGCGAATGCCGGCGCGGATGGCTTTCTGGTGGGCGAGCGGCTGATGCGTGCGGCATCGCCGGGGGCGGCGCTGAAGGAGCTCTTGCAATGGAAGTGAAGATCTGTGGAGTTACTCGTCGGGAGGACCTCGCTGCCATTGCGGGGATTGGCGCCTCCTACGCGGGGTTCATCCTGGCGGCGGGCTCTCCACGACGGGTGGATCCCCAGCGCGCCGGGGAGCTCCTCTCTGCCTGCCGGGAATCTGGCTTGCGGGGCGTGCTGGTGGTGCGGAATCTTCCGCTGGAGGAACTCCAGGGACTCCTGGCATCCCTCCATCCCTATGCCGTCCAACTCCACGGCACCGAATCCCCAGAATACGCCCGTGCACTGTCCTCGGCGGTCTCCTGCCGGATCTGGAAGGCGGTCCGGCTGGATTCCATGCCGGCATTGGCACAGGCACTGGAGTTCCCCTGCCACGCAGTGGTGGCGGACTCCGGCGGCGGTACCGGCCGCCCCTGCGACTGGCTGCTCGCCGCGCGGTTGGCGTCTCGCCGGCGCATCTTTCTGGCGGGGGGACTCACCCCCGAAAATCTCTGCGAGGCGTGTCGGCGGGTAGCGCCCGCAGGCATCGATCTCTCTAGTGGCGTGGAATCCGCGCCGGGCATCAAGGATTTCAACAAACTGCAACAGCTGAAGGAGGCATTGCAAAAATGAACGAACGGAACACACACTACGGAATCTACGGCGGCCAATATGTGGCCGAGACCCTCATGGGTGCCCTCCGGGAATTGGAGACGGAATACTTCGCCGCCAAGAAAGACCCCGCTTTCCAGGCGGAATTGGACGATCTGCTGACACACTACGTGGGACGGGAATCGCCCCTCTACCACGCGAAGCGACTCTCCGAATTCTGCGGTGGCGCGCAGATCTACCTGAAGCGGGAGGACCTGAACCACACCGGCGCCCACAAGATCAATAACACTCTGGGACAGGCATTGCTGGCACGCCGCATGGGAAAGCGCCGGCTCATCGCCGAGACCGGCGCCGGCATGCACGGCGTGGCTACCGCCACCGTGGCGGCGCTCTTTGGCATGGAGTGCGAGGTCTTCATGGGCGCCGTGGATGTGGCGCGGCAGGCCCCCAATGTGGAGCGCATGGATGTGCTGGGCGCAAAAGTCCGCTCCATCACCGAGGGCAGCCAGACTCTCAAGGATGCCATGAACGCCGCGCTCAGGGAGTGGACCGCCACCAGCCAGGATACCTTCTACCTCATCGGGACTGCCGCCGGGCCCTATCCCTATCCCATGATCGTCAAGGACTTCCAGTCTATCATCGGACGGGAGGCGCGCCGACAGTGCCTGGAACAATGCGGACGCCTTCCCGACGAGGTGGTTGCCTGCGTGGGCGGCGGCAGCAATGCCATCGGTATCTTCGCCGGCTTCGAGAAGGATCCCTCCGTGCGCCTGGTGGGCGCGGAGGCCGGTGGATTGGGACTAGAGACCGGAATGCATGCCGCCAGCATCAATGGCGGACGCCTGGGAATCCTCCACGGCATGAAGGCGTATTTCCTCCAGGATGACAACGGACAGATCCGGGATACGCACTCCGTCTCCGCGGGATTGGACTATACCGGCGTGGGACCAGAACACTGCTTCCTGGCAGACTCCGGACGCGCGCAATACACCGCCATCGAGGACCACGAGGCCATTCACGCCTTCGATACCCTCTGCCGCCTGGAGGGAATCATTCCTGCCCTGGAGAGCGCACACGCTGTGGCGCAGGCCATGAAGGATGCCGCAAAGATGTCCCCCGACCAGATCATCGTGGCGAATCTCTCCGGACGGGGAGACAAGGACATGGACAACATTCGCAACTACAAGGAGCAACATGGACAGAATCGCTAATCTCTTCCGCCAGGGAAAGCCCCTGGTGATCTTCGCCACGGTGGGATATCCCTCCCTGGAAGCCAGTCTGGAGGGGCTGGAGGGCGCCATCCGACAGGGCGCCTCCATCCTGGAATTGGGCGTGCCCTTCTCGGATCCCATGGCGGATGGACCCGTCATTGCTAACGCCTCCCAGCGTGCCGCCACCTCCGGGGTCTCGCTGCCACAGGTCCTGCAGGTCGCTTCTGAACTCCGCCGCCGCCATCCCGAAGTGGGGCTGATCCTCTTCAGCTACATGAATCCCATGTTCCATTATGGTCTGGAACGCCTCTGCCGGGATCTCAAGGGCGCGGGCGTGGACGGCATTCTTCCCGTGGATCTTCCCCTGGAAGAACGCGACGAACTCCTGGAGCCCTGTCGACAGAATGGTCTCCACTTGATCCCACTGGTATCACCTCTGACACCCCCGGAACGCATCCGCGAGATCTGTCAGGACATGACGGGCTTCGTCTACTACGTCAATGTGGCCGGAGTTACCGGCGCACGAAAGGCGCTCCCACCGGACTTCCCGAGGCTTATGGCTCATGTGAAGAGCCTGACGGCGCTCCCCGTGGCATCCGGCTTCGGAATCGCTTCCCGACAGACCGCCCGGGAGGCCGCTCAATACGCGGATGCCGTCATCGCCGGCTCCGGTTTCGTGAAGGCGCTGGAGGGCCCCGGCGGCGTCGCAGCTGCAGAGGCCTTCGTTCAGGAATTGGCCGAGGGCGTCCGCGATGCTAGGAATGCATAACGCAATAACCGCCTTCCCGCGAAGGCATTAGTCGGTTATGAAATCCCCTGTGCTGGAAGTCCGCGCCAGGGAACGCGCGGCTCTTCCGGACGGGGGATTTTTTTTTCTGTGTGTGAGGGGGTCTTCTATGGCATTTTCTAGGGAAGAATTGGTGTCAGTAGGTATATTTTGCCATTCTGTTTTTCCTCCCGGCGCGCATTCTTTTTTAACAACACACTTGTGGCGCTCCGGGAGGGTGGATTGTCATCCTAAAAGAGGAGAGATTCGTCATGGAGAAGGCGAAGGTTTTTTTCACGGACTTGCACACGAAGGCATTTGGCAATGGTCTCACCGGAAAGCTGGTGCAGTTGCTGCGCGCCGCGGGCATGGACAAGATTGACTTCCAGGGGAAGTTCACCGCCATCAAGCTCCATTTCGGCGAATTGGGAAATCTCTCCTTCGTCCGCCCAAATTACGCACGCGCCATGGCGGATGAGGTGAAGCGGCTGGGCGGAAAGCCCTTCCTTATCGATTGCAATACCCTCTATGTGGGACACCGCAAGGACGCCCTGGACCACATCGAGACCGCCTATCTCAACGGCTTCACTCCCTACACCACTGGATGCCATATCATCATCGGCGACGGATTGCGCGGCACCGACGACATCGAGGTCCCCGTGCGCAACGGCATCCTGGTCAAGAAGGCGCGCATTGGTCACGCCATCATGGACGCGGATGTCTTCCTTTCCCTGACCCACTTCAAGGGACACGAGATGACCGGCTTTGGCGGCGCCATCAAGAATATCGGAATGGGCTGCGGCTCCCGCGCCGGCAAGATGGATCAGCATTGCGACGCGAAGCCCCAGGTGAATCCCGCCAAATGCGTGGGTTGCCGGATGTGCGCCAAGATCTGCGCGCACCAGGCACCCGTCTTCACAGACGGGAAGTGCCATCTGGACCACGAGCGCTGCGTGGGATGCGGACAGTGCATCGGCATCTGCCCCAAGGACGCCATCGAGCCCAATTTCAGCAACGAGCCCGGTTCCGTGGACAAGAAGATGGCGGAATACACCATGGCGGTTCTGGATGGACGCCCACACTTCCACGCCAGCCTGGTCATGGATGTCTCCCCCAACTGCGACTGCCATCCCGAGAATGACCGCGGAATCGTCCCCAATATCGGCATGTTCGCTTCCGCGGATCCCGTGGCGCTGGATCAGGCATGCGTGGATGCCGTGAATGCGGCCCCCGTGATCCAGGACAGCAAGCTGGGCGAGCTCCAGGCGAAGAGCCACCGCGATCACCTGGATACCGTTGGCGCCGGCACCAACTGGCGCATCCAGCTGGAACACGCCGAACGCATCGGTCTGGGCACCCGGCAATACGAATTGATCACCGTAAAGTAGCGGAATCTTCCGCAACGTGGTAGGGCGCTCCTCGGGCGATACTTGCATTTATGGACTGGAAAATCTTCGCGCTGCTTTCGGCGCTCTTCGCGGCTCTGACCACACTCTTCGGCAAGCTGGGAGTCCAGGGGGTGGACTCCAATCTGGCCACCGCGGTGCGGGTAGTGGTGATCCTCCTCTTTTCTTGGGGAATCGCGCTATGCACCGGCGTGACTGGACAGCTGACCCACTGGAGTTCCCGCACCTGGCTCTTCCTGGTACTCTCCGGCATCTCCACCGGTCTCTCCTGGCTCTTCTACTTCCGGGCTCTCCAGACCGGTCGCGCCTCACAGGTGGCGCCCTTGGATAAGCTCAGCGTCCCACTGGCGATGATCCTAGCGCTGATCTTCCTGAAGGAGCCCCTCACTTGGCAGACATTGGCCGGTGGCGGTCTCATCGTCGCCGGGACTCTGGTACTCCTTCTCTGATTCTCTTTCTCATTCATCCCTCATTCCGAAGGGCAACCCACACAAATCCTGAGACTCCCCCCATGAAACGACTCGCGACTCTCTTGCTGGCTCTCGCCATCGCTGTCCCCGCACTCCTGGCCCAGGACGCCCCCACGAAGATCTGGACTGACGAAAACACTTTCCCCATTATGTCCTGGGGACCCATGGACTTCGTGGGAGAACACGCCGCCGATCCCGAGATCTACTCCGGCATGAAGGAGTGCGGCATCACCATCGCGGGATTCGCCACCAATGATCTGCAGGTGCAGCGTGCGAAGGAGGCGGGCCTGAAGGTCTTCTACGGCAGCTTCAATAGCGACATCGGACGGTACGACTGGCTGAATCCCAATGTGGAGCTCTGGCGCCAGTCATACGCCCCCATCGTGGAGAAGTACAAGGACGACGACACGGTGCTGGGATACTACGTGAAGGACGAGCCCTCCTATGCCGAGCTTCCCGGCGTCTTCGAGGTGGGCACCATGTTCAAGGAGATGGCACCCAACAAGGTGGCTTACCTGAATCTCTATTCCAACAGCACGCAGCCCTACCACTACGAGCCCGATACCTACGAACAGTATGTGGAGCGGGTCTTCGCCAGCGATTTCCCCATGACGGGCTTCGATCAGTATAACTTTTACCAGGACGGATACATTCGCACCACCATGCACAGCTGCCTGGAGATCTACCGGAAGCTCTCCCTGAAGTACAACAAGCCCTGGTGGTATTGCGCTCTCTCCAACCAGCACCGCTACTACGCAAAGCCCAATGTCACTACGCTGGCATACCAGGCATTCAGCGGACTGGCCTACGGCGCAAAGGGAATCTCCTGGTTCCTCTATCTGCCCAACAATACCCCCGGGTGGGTCAATTCCCCCATCGATAACTTCCTCCATCGCTCCCCCGTCTGGTACGATATGCAACTGGTGAATCTCACCATCCAGAACTACGCACACGTCCTCAATCACCTGCGCTCCGATCGCGTCTACCACTTCGGCAGCACCGTGCCCTCCACCGACGAACGCGTCCCCGGTCCCGACGAAAACAGTCTCATCGTCTCCATGGCGAATACCGGAAACTGGCTGGTGGGCGAATTCACCCACGATGTGGATGGCTCCCGCTGGCTCATCATCGTCAACAAGAACCTCCAGTCCGCCGTGGAATGCACCCCCGTCTGGCGCAAACAGCCCACCAGCGTGGCATGCCACTCCCGCGGTGACCACGGATTGATCCCCTTCAACCGCAAGCCCAACGACTCCAATATCATCGAGGCCGGTTGGGGAGTGCTCCTCAAGGTAGATTTCTAGCGCGGGCGCTAGAAATCAACCAAGGAGGAAGGAGGAGGTAGGAAGGAGGAAGTTAGGCCAGGGGTCCGCCCGCGGAACCCCGCGCCGGAATCTACCGGCGGTACCAGTACCTCCCCTGGGCCGCTCCAGCGTCGCGTACCTAGCACCGGAGCGTTTTCCCCAAGCGCGAGTTTCGCAGGAAGATCTCCAAAGGACGGAGGGCTGCCGCCCCCGTACCCCCGCCTA
>CAVGTF010000079.1:0-10829 GCA_963632245.1 Anaerovoracaceae bacterium | reverse complement strand
GTGCTTGGGACAGAAAAGTGTTCAAGGGAGTGTCTCCAAAATGGGGGTGTACTGAAAGAAACGCAACCCCGTAATGTAACGCGGATTACGGTGTTTACAATTCTCCCGGAGTGCGGAACGGCCCCGGTTCCGAGGGTGGTTTCGGGACCGGGGCCGATGGGATATCAGATGGGTCTTCCCGGGGGAGCTAGTTGCTGAAGGGGAAGATGGAGTTGAGGAGGATCAGGAGCAGGCAGGGGATGATGATCACCAGCATGCAGAACTCGAAGACGAACTTCCTCTTCCAGGTGCGGCCCTCCGCCACGGAAGCGCTGAACTTCTGCAGTCCGATGACGCCCAGCACCAGCATGGTGGTGAAGATGGCGGCGATGGGCATCATGATGTTATTGCTCAGGAAGTCCAGGGAGTCCAGGATGTCCATGTTCTTGCAGATGGGCAGGAAGCTGAGGGGCTTCACAAAGCTCAGGACGCTGTAGCCCAGGATGGTGATGATGCCCACGCCAACGATCTCGGTCATTCCGATGATGATGGAGGCCTTGCGGGTGAGCTTGAGCTCCTGTCCAATGGACTGGACATTGGTCTCCAGCAGGGAGATTGCGGAGGTGGAGGCGGCGAAGAGGACCAGCAAGAAGAAGAGTGCGGCCAGGAATTTTCCGGCGATGGGAGAGAGGCTTGCGAAGACCTGCGGCATGGTGATGAAGACCAGTCCGGGGCCCGCGCTCTCAGCGGCCTCGGGTCCACCGAAGGCGACCACGGCGGGAATGATCATGAGGCCCGCCAGGAAGGCGGCCATGGTGTCGAAGAACTCCACGTGGCTCACGTTGGCGGCCAGGTCGTCCTCCTTGCGCATGTAGGAACCGTAGGTGATCATGATTCCCATGGCGATAGAGAGGGAGAAGAAGAGCTGTCCCATTGCGCCCACCACCGTCATGAAACTGAACTTGGAGGTATCGGGCATCAGGTAGTAGCGGAAGCCGGCGCCGGAGTTGGGCAGGAAGAAGACATACGCGCAGATGCACAGCAACAGCACGAAGAGCGCAGGCATGCAGATCTTGTTGAAGCGCTCCACGCCCTTCTCCACGCCGAAGGCGATGACGGCGCCCATGATGGCGGCGAAGACCAGGAAGTAGAAGACGGGCTCCCAGGTAGAGGTGATGAAGTTGGTGAAGTAGTTCGCGGAGTAGCTCACCGCCTTCTCACCCACCTGCACCATGTTGTCCGCCTTGAAGTTCTCGACGGGGTTGACGATCATGGCCACCAGATACTTGGTGACCCATCCGCCGATGACGCAGTAGTAGGGGACGATGATGAGGGGGACGATGGCGTTGATCCAGCCACCAGCACCGATGAAGCGGTTCAGGCCCGTCTTCTCCTGGGAGCAGAAGTGGCGGTAGGCGCCCACGGGGCCCTTTCCGGTGATGCGGCCAATATTGTTCTCGGCAACCAGCAGCGCGTATCCGAAGGTCAGAACCAGCACCAGGTAGGTCAGCAGGAAGATGCCGCCACCGTACTTCGCGGTCAAATAGGGGAAACGCCAGATATTGCCCAGACCAACCGCAGAACCCGCAGCCGCCAGGACATAACCAATTTTGCTACTGAAGCCAGAATTTTTGCCACTCATTGTAGGAGTCAGTGTGTTGTTTTCGATTTCTTCATGCGCACCCCGGAAATGATAGCCGCCATCATCCACGTATAAAAAATACGGAACGGAACTACCCCAGAACACGCACCGGGAGAAAAGACATGGGCGGAAATGTAATCCGCTTTTTTATACTTGTCTAAAATCACGTAATTGCGAAGCATGCCCGGAAGGCGCCTGACATCTCTTCCTGATCACCACGGGGGATGCCAGCCTGATCTGCATACGTTCGGAAAGAAGCGCCCACCTGGCGGATGCGGTGGAGGATCTCGGTGGCTTGATCACGAGTCAGGCGGAAAAACGGCGCCACCTCCAGGGCCAAAGCAAAATCCAAAGCGTTGTCATCCTCGGAGATGTTCAAAGAGAGTCCACTGCCCTGTGCATTGGGATTGACATCGTACACGGGACTCAGCCGCCAGCCCTTCTGCGTCAATAAAAAGCCATGGTTGCGCAGATGGTCATCCGTATTGGAGACCGCGATTGAGAAAGCGATTCGTCTCCAGAGTTCATGGAGGTCCTCAACGGGGGACGCACTATTCTGGAGAATGAATTGCGCCAATTCCAGATAGCTGGCGCCGCTAACGGCATCCGCGCCGTCTGCGCGCCCTAGAAGCGTCATGGCCGAAGCAAAATGAATGCGTTCGCCATCCTTGCGATCAAAACGTTTCACCAGAAAGGTCGCCCCGCGTCGGGAAAAACTCTTCAAGGCGCAAGGAGGCGTCTGGAGGCCGCAGTCCCGCGCCATCCGCATGGTCGCGTATTCCCAGGCAGAGACATTGCTCTGATCATTATGGCTGGGAAATTTTGCAATCCACAGGGAGCCATCAGGATCGCGCACATTCGCCTTGGGACGCGCGCCGCCCAACGAGGATCCCGGGGCCAGAAGCAGGGAGAGCCACTGGTCATCCCGAAGCGGATCGTCCTCCTCCTCTAAATGACGACTCGCTTCCTCCAATTCCCGCAAACGCGCCAGCGGCGGAACCGCCATAGCCGCATCGTCATTCAGGAAGGGGCCATCCGGAGAAAGCCGAAAGCGCAATGCCCCCATGCGGGTCTCATCACAGACACCCAGCAAATAATCAGCTTCCCGAAGACGCACACTCTCCCGAAGCCCCTGTCGCACCAACTCCGCCGCGCGGCGCTGCATCAACCGACGACCCCACCGATCGGGACAGGAATCCAGAAAGAGCCCAAAGAGCCCATTGGAGGGATACTGGGCACCAGAATAGAAGTTCAACTCCGGATCCAATGGAGGAAATTCCCTGCGCGATAAGAGAAAATCCTCGTCAAACGCAAAGGAAAAGAACTCCTTGCCACGGGTCTCCTGGACCTTCAATACCCCCAACGGGCAAACAGAGTCCCCCACACCTGCGAAAGAAACAAAAATATCCCGGCTATCGCTCATGACTCCCTCTTCCGACTGGCGCGCTTGTGGGGCTGGTCCAATCCCAAATCCTGGAGCTTGCGGCCCAATTCATCATCCGCCGCAACCTTCAGGATGTCCTTCTCTAAATTCAGCGTCACCAACACCTGGACGTAGTTCCCCATCGCCACCGTAGGAGCCCCACGCTCTATCTGAGACAACGTCACCACACTGATCCCCGCACGCTCCGCAGTCAACTTCGCCGTCACATCCCGACGCAACCGCGCCAACCGAATGTTCGCCCCCAATTGCTGCAACATCCGCAAGGTCTTCGGAAACAAAATGGCAGTGTGCTTCGGCATAAGAGGCTCCTTCAAAAAATCACGTAAATGTTAATAAAATAACACTTTTTACATATTAAGTCAAATCTTATTTATACTTACAAGCAGCATACGCCAAGAATATCCAAAGGACTGGGGGCTTGCCCCCCCCCCGCCCCTCCCCTATATAGAAAGCCTAAGGCAACGCCCGCACTTCTGGCTGCAGGCCGGGCACCCTGCGTTGCATTTCCGCCATGAGGGCGGTGGCGTCTTGGGTGGGCGCGGGGGTTGCGGTGGGATTGAGGATCCAGTTCGCGTGCTGTTCGCTGACAACCAGGGGACCCCGTCGGAGTCCCTTGCATCCTGCGGCCTCCAGGAGCCGTCCGGCGGAGTCGCCGGGGGGATTTCGGAAGATGCTCCCTGCGGAGGGTCCCTGGGGATTCTTTTCGCGACGGCGAGTAGTCTCCTCCTGAATAAGCCGCAGTTCCACCTCGGGATCGGAGGGAGGCAATTCTAGGAGTGCCTCCGTCACCATCTGGTTCTCTTTGAGAGGCGAAGTACGATATCCGAAGCCGCCCTCGCCCCTATGCCAAACGAGCGGTGTCCCGTCCGACAGATCCACTCCGTGCCACTCCAATAGGAAATCGGAGAGTTGTCGGCCATTTGCGCCGGCGTTCATGCGGACTACGCCGCCCAGAGTGCCGGGGATTCCGGAGAGTGGGGAAAGTCCGCCGAGGCCGCGGGTAGCGGCGTGATGCGCCAGCCGTGGGAGTGGGGTGCCTGCGGTGACCCGGAGAATATTCTTGTTTGCGCCCTCGGGCTCTGGGAGGGACTCGGGATTCTTCCAGCGGAGGAGATTCCATCCGTCCTGATCGGTGCCCAAGCAATTCGTGCCATGTCCGAAGGGCATGACTGGCGCGTCAACGGGGATCTCCTGGAGGGCCAACCGGAGGTCTTTCGTGGACTCCAGGGTCCAGAGGACCACGCGCCCCATCCCTGTATGCAGGGAGGTCAGCTGGTGCCAGAGGCATTCGCGGCGTTCTAGCGCCATTTCCGCTCCCAAATGCAGAGGCACTCCTTCTTCTTGTCGGCGAAGAAGGTCCGCGAGGAGATCTTCGCCTCCCGGACAATCCGATATCCCGCCATGAGCTCCCGCTGTCCATCATACGTCTGGGATTCCAGAAGCGCCACGCCCGCTTCCGAGAAGGAGAAATTGGATTTCAGGGTAATCAGGAGCGTGGCGTCCAGCGAGTCATCCAGGGGGATGCCGTCCTCTTTCCAGCGCCGCAGCGCCTCCATGACATCCAGCACATCCGCGTCTTCCTCCTCCAGATCCAGCTTGTCGGCGATCTCCTCCTGGGTGGCGGAGTAGATCAAGGTGCGCCCGGAGTCCTTGTAGGTATAGGAGATTCCGGAGGGCGGCAGCGTCGCGATTTCGCGGGTAATGACCTCCTGCCAGCCGGGGAGCCAATAGAGCTCCGCCTTGAACTCCATGGTGCCGTTGCGCGGGAGCGTGGGGAAGCCATCGGCGGCGTAGTCCTCCTCCTCGTAGCCGTTGATACCGCGCAGATCATCGGAGTCCTCGTAGTCCGTGAGCGCCGCCGCGAATTCGTCCACCGCCACCAGGTAATCAGCGTCATCCACGGCGCTGCGGCCGGTCTTCAGCTGGTTGGTGAGATTTTTCTTGGTGAGGCCATTTTCGCCGGAGGTGAGCGTAACGCAGGTGCGTTCCTCGTCCATCAGGTGGGGCCGCCCATCCAGCATCCAGGGTGGGAAATCCCAGGAAACGCGATCATCGTCGTCCGCGGTCTGTCCCAGGGTGCGGTCGGTAAAGAGACGCCGGTCAGTGAGATGGAGCCAGTATGCGGTCTCTGCGGCGGATTCCGCACGGTAACGCAGGAGGCCCTTCGAGGCGACCGCGTAGGACTCCCGGGAGACCAGCTCGGAGACCGTCATCAAATGCGAGACCAACAGCATCACCGTGGCCAAGACGCCCATGACCATCACCAGCGCCATACCGCGCTCGCTGCGGAGCGGAGTTCGCAAATTGGATTGGGGGAGTTCTCTGTTCACAATGATTGGCTAATTTCGATCGTCTTCGGAGAGGGGATCCCACTTTCCGAAGCGTTCGCGGTAGGAATTCCCCATGGTGCGGCGAATCCAGCTCTCCTGGCGGCCGTCGCTCCAATGCACAGTGACCTGGATGGCAAGCGGGATATCCTTCCGCTCGGAGTCCTCGGTCTCCCAGGTATCGGTCCAGATCCAGCGATCCTCCCAGTCGGCATCCTCGTCGTCACTCCAATCCAGATACAAGAAGGAGAGCCCGTCCACCTGTTCGGCCAAAAGTGCGGTCTGTTCGCGTCCCTGGAGGTCCTCCCACTGATAGAAGGGACGGTCGGAGTATCGGAAGTAGAGATTATCGTCCTGGAGATAGAGTTCGCCGAAGCGGAGCGCGCCCTCCTCGGCGTCGTGGAGGTCATGGAGATATGCGATGCGGAGGGCATCGGGTCCCGCCACGATGAAGGGGAAGGTCCCGTCTTCCTGGGTGGCGTCATCGCTGGTCCAGGTGAAGGGCACCGCATTTGCCAGGATGGCATCCAGCGTGCGATCCAGCGTCAGGATCTCCTGGAAGCGGTTCTTCTCCTGGATCATCTTCGACCAGCTCTGGGAGACGCTCCGGGAATACCCGAAGAGCACCACCGCCAACGCCAGGAGAATCGTCACCGCGATCCCCAATTCCAAAAATGTGAAAGAATGCCTGCGTAACGCCATCGTCGTCACTCCCCCACCGTAGGCGTGTAATCCACGTCCTCATTCTTCACCAACTTCCGCACCGACTGCTCGCCAACCAAGTTCCCCTTGTCGTCATACAGCCACACATGGAATTCCCCCATACGCCAGCCAGAAATGGACTCCAGTGCCTCCTCGTGCAAGCCATCCTCTACATTCGCCAGCTCGCACTCCGCCGTCCACCCCGCAGGAAACAACTCCGTGGGAGGAGTCCCCATCGGCCCCGTAGACAAATAGAACTCTAGCGCATTGCTCAAATAATGCTCCCGAGTCCACCGACGCTCCTCCCGCAACACCTTCGCCTGACTCGTCCCCACAATGGATACCGTCGCCGCCACGCTGAATGCCAAAATCAGCGAGGCAACCATGACTTCCATTAGGGTAAAAAAGCGGGACATCAATGTGCAATGTGCAATGTGCAATGAAATTCTAGCAGGGGCACGGGGGCGGTAGCCACAGTCCTTTGGGTCCCTATGCTAGCAAGAACCCGCGGATTGGAAAATAGCGCGCTACGCTACGCGCGCGCCGCGGCCATCACCGCGGTTTCTGCGGCGCCGGCGGCCAGGAGAGTGCGGCAGGCCTCGGTGAGGGTGGTGCCGGTGGTGAAGACATCGTCCACCACCAGGATCCGGAGGCCGCGGATGTCCTTTCCGGGGCGAACCCGGAAAGCGCCCCGGAGATTCCGCCGGCGGGACTCGCCTTTCAGGCGCGCCTGGTGTCCGGTGCTATGGGGACGGCAGAGGACCTCGCCGTAGGGAATGCCGAGCTGTTTCGCGAGCGCCTTCGCCAGCACGCCCGCCTGATTGAAGCCCCGTTCCCGGATGCGCCGCCAATGGAGAGGAATGGGCACCACCAGCTGTGGCTCCATGCGGGGTTGTCCGTAGGCATTCCAGGCGGACGCCATCTCCCGCGCCAGCGGCGGCACGAACGCGAGTTGTCCGCCGTATTTCAGGGCGCGGAGCCAATCGCCGGCGGGACCGTGGTAGGGGAATGCGCAGACCGCGGTAGTCCATGGGCGGCGTTCCTGGACGCACTCCCGACAGAGTTCCAGCGGAGTATCCAGGGATCCGCCGCAGAGTGGACAGCGTTTTTCGGGGAGTCGTTCCAGGGTATGGAAGCACGTAGGGCAGATGCCCTCCGGGCCCTCCACCAGCGCCTCGCGGCATGCGGGGCACACCGGTGGCGCCAGAAAGTGATCCAGAAGCCGAAGCAGTCCCCCTACTCTTCCCATAGACGGATGTTCTTCAGGAACTGCTTGTGCTTCCGCCAATTGGGGATCACGCGGATGGAGAGATCCAGCTTCACCCAACCGCCCTGGCACAGCTCGGAGATCTTCTTCACCGCGCGATGACGGATGGCCTTGATCATCTTGCCGCCCTGACCAATCACCATGCCCTTGTGGGCCTCACGCTCCAAAATCAGCGTGGCCTCAATCTCCACGCCCTCGGCAGTCGCATTCCAGGAATCCAGCGTGACCGCGATGGCGTGGGGAATCTCCTGGTGCAGGAGCTCCAACACCGCCTCGCGAATCAGCTCCGCCGCGATGTCCCGCTCGTAGGCAGTCGTGACCTCCTCGCGATCGTACAGCAGCAGATCCACGGGAAGGAGCTCCTTCAGGCGCCCGATGAGACGCCCCGCGGACTCCCGGTCCGTGGCGATCATCTCCAGACACTCCGCCTCCGGGAGGCTCTCGCGGTAGAACTTCAGGGCATCCCGGCGCTGTTGCGGCGTGCTCACATCGCACTTGTTCAGCACCAGCAACACCCGCTTCCCACAGGATGACGCCAGCTGCGCCACCATGCCGTCCTCTTCGCCAGAGGGACGCGTGGGATCCACTAGGCAAACAACCAAATCCGCGTCCTCCAAGACCTTCGACACCGACTCCGACATCGCTTCGTCAATGGCGATCTTCGCCGGATGAACGCCCGGCGCATCCAGGAAAATGATCTGGGAATCGTCGTCGTTATAGATCCCCAGGAAGGACTTCCTGGTGGTCTGGGGCTTGGAGGAGACCGCCGCCAGATGGCACCCCAACACGGTATTCAAAAAAGTGGACTTCCCGGTATTCGGGCGTCCCAAGAGCGCCACATAGCCGGTATGGCCCTTGGGCGGCGCCAGGGGGGAGTCACTGTGCGGGAGCTGCTGCGGATCGGTTTCCATGAAAAAAGGGGGAAGGAGAAAAGTGGTCTTGTCCGGAAAACGCTCCGCTAGGCGAGAAATTGCGGATCCAGCGCGGATTTGCTGGCGGTCACAGGAAGGACCGTCTTGGTTCCCGCAGGGAGCCTCGATAGCGTCTCCAATAGGAATTCCGCCGTGGGTCCCCGGAGAATCAGCACGGTGCGGAACCGCGCGCCCTCCGCGATGGCGTGCGCCTCGCTGACGCCCGGAATCGCCAATACCACGGAGTGCTCCAGGGGCTCCTCCACCAGCACAATCTGTGTGACCATCGCCAAACGCCCTCCCCCACACTACTTCTTGGGAATCCGCAGGACCTGCCCCACACGGATGTCATCGGCGGATTTCAGGGAGGGATTCAGCGCCATGATCTCCCGGACAGAGCATTTTGCGGCCTTTGCGATGGAAGAGAGGGTATCGCCGGAGGCGATCTTGAAGTCCACGGTGGGCACATCGGGAATATTCGCGGCAGGCGCGGGGGCATTGCGGACCATTCCAGTGATGTCGTTGGTCAGCTTCTTCCACTCCTCGCGGCGGGCACTCTGGTCCGCCTCCATGCCACTCTGGAGCTCGTTCATGCGGTTCTCCAGATTCTGGTTCTGCTGCGCCAGGGTCTGGCAAAGGGTCCGCAGATTCTGGAGCTCGGTATTCTTCCGGGAGAGCTCCTCCTCCAAGGCCTCCACACGCGTGGAGAGCTGCTTGTCACGGGAAATCGCGGCATCCAGATCGCTCCGCATGCCTGCCAATGTGGACATGACCTGCTGCGCGGAAATCGCGCCGCCGCCGCCCCGCTGCTGCTGTGCAGGAAGGACCATCGCGAAAGAAAAAAGCGCCAGGAACGCCAGGGAAGGAAGGAATCGCTGCATCATGGGAAATATCTCCATAGTTTTGGGACGAAGAACAGAGTAGGAGTACCGACGCGGAGGCCCCGGGGACCGCTCTGCGGCGAGGCTTGGACTCCCGCCTCCGAAAAAAGTGCCCCCGCCCCCACGAAAAAGGAAGAACGGGGGTTACTATATTCCCATTCCCCCGGCTTTTGACACCCACGGGATCCCCCACAAATCCCCTAGGACACACCTACGCCGGGATAACACACCCCTTTCCATGCCTCACAAAATGCCTCCCCATACCCCAAAAGCCTCCGTCGCAGAACAAGCCCTCCAGGACTTCCTGAATCTCCTCGCACATCCCCCAAAGCCCGGCGCCGGGATCCCCGAGGAGAGCAGCACACTCCTCAAAAATCTCTGGTTCACCTGGAACCGTATCCATATCGGTCTCCAGTGGATCCTCCATCAACGCTGCAAAAAGCTGCGCCCTCGCACACAGCACCTGCTGGAGTGGTGTCTGGTGGAATGCTACGCACTGGCCGGACTCCCCCCCCACGACGCCGTGAATCTCACCGTGGACCACGCACGACGCGCCTGGGGCGCGCAGGAGGCCGGTTTCGTCAATGGAGTCATGCGCGGAATCCTCCGGGATGCCCCCGCACCCGATGGCCTCGCCACACTCCTGTCGAAAGCCCCGGAGTCCATCCGACTGCAACTGCCCGAGGCACTCTACGCGCGCTGGCTCAAGGCCCACGGAAAGGAGTGGACTCGCGCCCTGGCCGCACTGCTCCAGGACCCCGCCGCAGTCCTGGCACGCCGACGCGGATCCCTATCCACCCTGCCCACACCCCTGGAATTCGAAAAGGCAACCACACTCTTCCAGGTTGCCGACGAAACCACACCCGTCCAAGAATTCTACTTCCAGGATCCCTCCACCATGCTGGCACCCGCACTCCTGGATCCCCTACCCGGCGAATCCCTGGCGGATCTCTGCGCCGCCCCCGGCGGAAAAGCCGTCGCCATCGCTGAACGAATGCAAGGAAAAGGCCGCCTCCTGGCCGCCGATTGCGCCCCCACCAGAATGCAACGACTCCAGGAAAATCTCGCACCATTCCCCTTCGCAGAATGCAGGGTCCTGGACGCCGCTAACCCCACTCTCCCACCAGAATCCCTGGACGGCGTCATCCTGGATGTCCCCTGCTCCAATACCGGCGTCATCCGACGACGACCCGATGTCCGGCAAAACTTCTCCCCCACACACCTGAACGACCTCGTCGCCCTCCAACAAAAAATCCTCAACGCCGCGGCAACCCTCGTCCGACCCGGAGGACGCATCGTCTATAGCACCTGCTCCATCGAAGACACCGAAAACATCTCCCAAGTCCAGGCATTCCTCGCCACACACCCCGAATTCACCCTGGAAACCCAACGCCAACTCTATCCCACCCAAAACCACGACGGAGCATACGCCGCACGAATTCGCCGCAACGGCGCATAGAATGCGCCGTAAGTACTTAGCAATTAGTGATTAGTGGCTAGTTTGCAAGGTGCCGCAGGCGCCCTTCCGCCGAAGTTTCGGCGGTACCTATATCACGCCCTATCGCTGGCCTAGAGACTCCGGGGGGCGGGACCAGCGCTACCCTATGGTATTCTGGGTCATCGCTACCCTATGGTATTCTGGGTCATCGCTACCCTATGGTATTCTGGGCCAGCGC
>CAVGTF010000078.1:0-10943 GCA_963632245.1 Anaerovoracaceae bacterium | reverse complement strand
GCATACAATTCTCTGATTAAGGAGGTCAATAAGTTCTCAAAGAAGTTGTTAACCTCTCCATTTGGACGATCTGCATTCCAGTGGTCCGTTATTATGAAACGGGCAAGAAATCACAAGATGTATTACTATGAAAAGAAAGATGATAGCAAGTCGAAGACTCAATTGTTTGAATTTGGTTTTGCGGTGGAAACAGAAGAAGACGGCCGCATTGATAGAATGCCGCTTGACATGAGTTTCCTTATTTTTGAATAGCCATATCTTTTGACGAGAACGAGGTTCTGAGGTTTCGCGAGTGCATGCCTAGCAAGAAACGCATTCTTTTTGTTGTCACAGGCGTCTTTTGGTTGTTGCTGGAGGCGTCTGCGGAATGCCTTTCTGTCGTGCCGGCATCGGTGGATCTTGGGTCCTTCCCGGCTTGGGAGGAACGGTCGCATGCCGTCGTGGTGAGGAATATCCAGGAGAAGACTGTCAGTCTTCAGGGCGTGCGATCCTCCTGCAATTGCATGCTTGCGGACTTCAGACCTTGTTTGCTTTCACTGGGACAAGAGGCGTCGTTCACTGTCACCCTTCCAGCAAATTCCGTGTCGGGGGCATTTGTTCGGACGATCTATCTGGAGACGGATGCCCCGGGACAGGAGTTCTTGACAGTGTCGGTCTCGGGGACTGCGGTCCCTGTGGTAGAGATCCTGCCCAGGCAGGAGGTCTATCTCGGGCGAGCGTCGGCGGGGAAAGCACAGTCGTTCCCCTTCCGTCTCGTTCCCGCCTATCCCGATATGGTGTTGAGGCTCCTTCCTGCGGAGGATGGGGATGGCGTGGCAGAGAGTGTTCTTTTGCGCGAGGAAGACAGCGATTCCTATACGCTGGAAGTCCGTTTTACGCCAGAAGGGAGTCGTCGCTATGCGGTAATCAGGAGGCGGATTGCCATTGATTGGGAGCGCGAGGTGCCTCCGATAACCGTGTCTGTTATGTTCACGGTAGAGGCGGAGCAGCCTCAATAGGGTATAAAGAAATCGGCCAGTCAGCCCGTGATGGGGTTGACTGGCCGTGTGGTGTTTGAGCGTTATTGAGGGCTTCCTACCGATCCAGGGTTTTCGCGATTTCCTGTCGGGTGCGGTCGGTGAGTTCTTCGAGGGAATCGCGGTGAGTGGGCATGATGGGCGGGAGGAAGGTGACGGTGACCTTCTGTCCCCAGGTGGGGAAGGATTTTCCTCTGGGGAGGACTCGGATGGAGTCCTTGATTGCTACGGGGAGGATTGGGGTATTGCTCTGCTGTGCCAGCTTGGCGAAGGCGTATCGGAAGGGCGAGAGGGATCCGTCCAGGCTCCGGGTGCCTTCCGGGAAGATGACGATGGACTTTCCTTCGTGGAGGGCGTGTTGGAGCATCTCCAGGGTCTCGCGGAGATTGCCGTTGAGGTCCATGGGGATCACGTTGTGGCGACGCGCCAGGAAGCCGGAGAAGCCCTTCGTGACAAACTTTGCAGCTGCGTAGAAGTAGGTATTCTTGAAGCGTTCGGGGGAGAGTGCGGTTCCCACGTAGAGACCATCCAGGGCGCTCTGGTGGTTGGGGGCGATGACGCAGGGGCCGGCGGGGATGTTCTCCAGTCCGCGGATTTCCACTCGGGAGATGGTCTTCAGGAGGCCCTTTCCCAGCACGCGGAAGAGTCCGTGGGTGCAAGCGGGCTTGGGGAGTTCCACCGTCTTTGCGGGGAGACCGGCCTTCTCTGCCTTTGCGGGGAGGGCGGCCGTTTCGGCGGCGTGTTCTTCCAGGTGTTGCGCCAGGGCGCGGGGGGTGGCGAATTGTGAGAGTTCCTGTGGGGTGAGGGAGATCCCATGGTCCCGCTCCAGCGTGCTGACGAGGGTGAGTTTTGCCAGGGAGTCCAGTCCCAGATCCAGCTCCAGGTGTTCGTCGGGCTTCGGGGTTCTGCCGGCGATTGCCTCCAGGCACTGCGCCAGCATCTTGTAGGTGGGGGTATCGGGAGCGGGCTCCTGGGAGGCCTGCGGGGTCTCCACGGCCTCGCCGTTGAGTTCCTTCTGGATGATGTGCCGGCGGATCTTCCCCAGTCGCGTGCGGGGAAGCGGGTGGTTCCAGAGGATCAGGCTGCCTAGGCGCTTGTAGGAGGGCGCGGCCAGATTGTAGGGCTCTAGGATCTGGTCCACCAGGGTCTCCTGGATGTTGACGATGTTCTTCTTCTTCAGCGCCTCCATGTCGGGCACCGCCACCACGGCCAGATGGCCGTTGTGTTCGGTGACCGCCCATTCGGTGAGGAGTCCCTGGGCGTATTTGGAGAAGCTCTCTTCCAGGTCGGCGGGATTGATGTTCTTGCCGTTGCCCAAGATGATGAGCTCCTTCTTGCGTCCGGTGAGGAAGAGGAAGCCGTCCTTGTCCACATATCCCAGATCGCCGGTGTGGAGCCAGCCGTCGGGAGTGAGGACCTGTGCGGTCTCCTCGGGGCGGTGGTAGTATCCCATCATCACATTCTTGCCCTTGACCAGTACCTCGCCGTCCTCAATGCGCACCTGGTTGCAGGGGATGGGGATTCCGGGGGAGCCGGGTCGGACGCGTCCGGGGCGGGTGAAGGAGATCATGGGGGCGGTCTCGGTCATGCCATAGCCCTCCAGCAGCTCGAAGCCCAGGGCATAGAAGTCGCGGATGAGCTCGGGATCTGCGGCGGCGCCGCCGCTGGCGATGTATCGGATGGAGCCGCCGAAGGTATCCTGGACCTTCTTGAAGATCTTTCGGGAGAGTGCCAGGGAGTGCGCGCCACGGCAGACGCGGAAGAGTGCGCGTGCGGCGACGCTGGCGCGGATCTTCTGCATGATGGCATTGCGGAAGAGCTCCAGGAGCCGTGGCACTCCGACGATGAAGGTGCAGTGGTGTTTCTGGAGGGTCTCCAGGATGGAGGGGCCCGTCATCTCCGGCGCCAGCACTGCGGTTGCGCCGATGGAGAGCGGCATGATCAGGGTCCCCATGAGCGGGTATGCGTGGTGCAACGGAAGGATCACCATCACGCGGTCCGCGGGAATGAAGACCTCGATCTCGTGACCCACGGAGTTGGTGTTGGCAAAGAGATTCCCGAAGGAGAGCATGACGCCCTTCGGCGTCCCCGTGGTGCCAGAGGTGTATACCAGCAACGCCAACTCCTCGTCCGGACTCTCGCCAAGGGCCTCGGGGACCTCAGATGCGGGGGAATCACCACTCTCCGAGGCGTCCTGCGAGATCTTCGACAGGGAGTCCAATGACATGACCACTGGAGACCAGCCATCCAATAACTCCAGCGCCTTCGAGAGCTTCGCGTGGGTCTTGCCGTCGGTCCAGACCACCGCCGGACGGCAGTCCGACAAGATGAAGGCGATCTCTTCGGGAGTGGACATAAAGTCCACTGGCACCGCCACGCCGCCCATGTGCCACACGCCATAGAAGGCGCAGATCCACTCCAGGCTGTTGGCACCCAGCAACACCACGCGGTCGCCCTTGGAGGCATGCGCTTTCATGACGGCGCTGGTGTGGGCGATGGCGGAGGCCAGGGCGCGGTAGGAGAGATGACGGTCGCCGCAGACGAGGGCGTCTTTGTCGGCAAAACAGAGCCACTTCATAGCAGGAAAGAGAAAAACAGGGGAGGAAATATTAGGAGTCCACGCGTGTATCCGCGAGGGCGAATTCAAGTACGAACTTTCAGAAGAGAAAATAGCATGCCATCGGCATTTTGAGGGAGAAGAGGCGGAGAAATTCGCATGGAATCTGCAAAAAATGCATATATTATCTGCAAAAATTGTATGATACTGCGGGGATATCCCCTGTTTTCTTGGGAATCGGGAGGTGTTTTTGATGAGCGAGGCATTTTTTACAGCAGAGGAGTGGGAGTTGGCGGGGAGCATTGGTAGGCTTGCCTTCGCCAATCCCTTTGGGGAGGAGCGTACCGCGCTGGAGCGCCGGATTTTGGGGAGGCGCTACCGCAGTTCCTACCGTGTCTGGAACAGTGTGGATGGCGAGTCCTCGGTGAATCGGAATCTGTCGTCGTTGGAGGAACGCTGTGATGTGCTGGTGCGGCAGGGGGGTTCTCGCTGGACGGCGCATGGCGGGACTCTGGATGCAGCGCAGCTGGCCTCCTGGGATCTGTTGTGCCTCTATTGGCTCTTTTCGCGCCATCGGGAGGCGATGTGTCGGAATGTCTATTTGGGGCTGGGATCGGAGAGGGCGACTGCATTGCTCTACGACGCCTTCCAGCGGGAATACCACGGACTGTTGTCGCTCCCCGGACGCGCTGTCCCCACGGTGTATTCTCCGGAGGGAGTCTTTGCGCTGATGCATCAGTTGCACCGCGCATTCAATTACATCTACGATTTCATTGCGGGCGGCACCCTGGCGGCGGGGGAGCTCCGGGGCGCCATCTGGCAGTCGGTCTTCACCTGCGATCTGGGGCGTTACTATCGTCAGCTGCGGGGAAAGATGAATCGCATGACGACCCTGGTGACTGGGGAGTCGGGAACGGGCAAGGAGCTGGTGGCGCGCGCCATCGCTCTCTCCCAATACATCCCCTTCGATCCCGCGACCGGACAATTCGCCTGTCGGCATCAGGAGTGCTTCCATCCCGTCCAGCTCTCCGCAATGCCGCAGACGCTGGTGGAATCCGCACTCTTCGGACACGCCCGCGGCGCCTTCACCGGCGCAGTCACTTCCCGAACGGGATGCTTCGAGTCCTGCTCTCCACAGGGATGCATCTTCCTAGATGAAATCGGCGAGGTGACTACCGAGACTCAGGTGAAGCTCCTGCGTCTCCTTCAGACACGGCAATTCCAGCGCATCGGCGAGGAACGCACGCGGCTCTTCCCCGGAAAGGTGGTGGCCGCCACCAACGCCAATCTCCAGGAACGCTGCCGACAGGGCGCATTCCGAAAGGATCTCTTCTTCCGAATCTGCTCCGATGTCATTCAGACCGCCCCCCTGCGCACGCTCATTGATGGACAAGAAAAGGAGCTCCGGCAATTCGTGGTGGTCCTCACAAAGCGCGTCCTGGAGGGCGCCGAGGCGGAGGAGTTCGCCGACCACGCGCTGCGCTGGATCGTGGAACACCTGGGAATGGAGTACCCTTGGCCGGGAAATGTCCGCGAACTGGAACAGTGCCTCCGAAATCTCCTGATCCGTGGCGAATACCTCCCCGCACAAGCACCCGTCGATGACACGAATTTCATAGATCCCCTGGAGGCTGCCCTCGCACAACGCGACTACACTGCCGACGAGGTCATGAAGGCATATCTTCAGACACTCCAAAAACGCGAAAAGACCCTCGCCGCCGTGGCAAAACACGCCGGACTGGACCCGAGGACCGTGAAGAAGTATTTGACGGTCGAATGAAGCGACCGGCAAATACTTCTTCAATGAGGAGCTGGTGACGCTCTGGAATTTCCTTCTTCTGAAGCTCTGGAACCCCTTCGATTTTCGAAGATCCGAATGGCCGATCCTTGTGGAGACGCCTGATGGCGCCATCGAGGTATGCCGACGCCGCGACGCGTATTTGCGCGCAAGAGACGCGTATCGCGCAAGGGGCAGTGATGGCGTTGCCACCACCGAACGCTTGCGGAATTCCCTAGTGACCGATCCCCTCTTCGTCGAGAGTCCTGACTGCTGCCACCGATACTGCGCGCTTCAGAAGCCGGGATGGGAGATGCTCCGCTACACCATCGGGCGGGGGCACGTGAAAGCGCGGATGACGGCGCCCATGCGCGCTGCATTGCAAGAGGACGACGCGGCGGCATTTGCGATCTCGCTGGATCTCTCCGGCATGGCTGTCTCCTATAGCCTGATCTGGGAGGTGCTACAGGCCGGCGCCATGAAGATCCTGAGGAATCTTTTGGAGTCGGGACGCATCCCCGAGGCGGTCCTCACTCTCCCGGAACTCTGCTGTCTCCTGGTGACGGAATTCCCCGATAATAAGGCGATAAAAATCCTGGGCGCCATCGAGGAGTGGTATCCAGGCACCATCGGAGGCGTCCGGGATGCCTTCGGACGAAATCTCCTCTGGTATATCATAAAGAATCCAGAAACGGTTTGGTTTGCCGACGATAACGGTTTTCCGGAATTCCTCATGACGCATGGCTGCAGTCCCGAAAATGCCAATCAGGCCGGACTCACCTGGCGGGAACTCTACGAGGGCCTGACTCCGGAGCAGAAGAAGTGCTATATCCAGGAAAAAAAGTTCTGGAGGCCCATTTCTTGAGCGGGTTAGCGGGCTTGGTGGAAAAACCGGCGGTATGGGCACTCGCGCTGGAAAGCACCCCAAGTCGTGGATCTGAAAGCCCCTTGTGATAAAAAAACGGAGCGAGCGCGCCCGCGCACCTTTCTCCCTAGTTCCCTCTCCCTCGCCGCGGACGCGTGAAAATATCGTGTCGTCTGCGGCGGGTGATAGTTTTTTTTACTTATGGGTCTGGAAGCCCTGTTTTTCGAACCACTGTGTGGCGCGCTGGATTTGGTCGCCCTGGAGTTCCAGAGTGCCCTCCAGGAAATGTGCGCCGATGCCCAGCGCTTCCTTGATGCGGGAACACAGCTCCATTTGCTCGGGGAGTTCCAGTGTGGCGAGTCCCTGCACGCAGGTGACCGTCTTGCCGCCACGCCCCTTTCGGCGTAGCTGGAAAGAGACTCTCCCGCGGCTCTTGGACGCCTTCTCGGAGTTGTCGTGCCCGATGGCGATATCGCCGCCGAAGGCCTTGAGGAGCTCCAGGTCCTCCTTGGAGAGCGACGCTTGCTTCTTCTCTTCCTCGGTGGGCGGCGGCGGAGGCGCGGGCTTGGGGGGCTCGGGGAGATCGATCTTCAGTCCCACGAAGGGATTGTTCCAATTCTGGTCGTTGAGGACCGGCGAGGTGTTCTGCTGCGATTCCTTCTTGCGCGGTTTCATGGCGTTCCCCTCCTTTATTTCGTCTCGCGGGAGAGTGCCTGGAAGATCTGGTCCACATCCACGCGGCACCCCGGGAAGCAGTTGTCCAGCTCTTTCTGGATGGCGGGATTGATGGCGATCTCTTCGGCGAGGGCGTCGTATTCCGTCCTGGGCACCTGCAGCATCCGGATGGGCTTGCCGCTGACGCGGTCGTAGACCAGGAAGACCATCCGCTCCGCATCGCTCTGGCTGTAGTCGAAGAGCAGCCGATGACGGCTGGGATTCAAGGCGCCATCCTGGGTGCCGCCATTGAAAAGCTGGTATTTCGCGAATTCCACCACGCGGTCATCCAGGTCCTTCTGGTGGAGGTAGAGTTTCTCCAGGAAGTCGGGACGCGTGAAGACCATCCGCACCACCGGACGCTGGATCCCCTTCTCCAACGCGGCACGGGTCGCCGCTTCGTCCAACTGCAAGGCACGCTTGGCGGCATCGGCCTCCGGAAGCGGACGGGGCTCCTGGACTAGCAGGAAGGAGTGCTCTGCATCCCGGAAGGTGATCCGCACGGGGACATTGAGGGTCTTGCCGCACTCGGGACACTGGACGCAGTTCAGGGTGCCGTGGTTCAACTCCTCCTCGTGGGAGTCCTCGGGGGTGAGGAGGGTGACAGGCTGGAAGGAGAACTGCGTTCCGCAGTGTGGACATTGGAGGGTCAATGGCTCGGCCATGGCGCGCGAAAAGAGGGTAGGGAAAACGAGAAGAGACGAATGTGGGCGAGGGCGTGCGAGTTACTTCAGGGCGTCCAGGAGATCGGCCAGCTGGTGGACTCCCACCATCTCCTTGACCTTCTGACCATCCTTGAAGACAATCAGCGTCGGGATGGAAAGCACATTGAAGCGCATCGCCAAACCCGCCTGCTCATCCACGTTGATCTTGCCAATCTTCGCCCCCGCAGCCGACAGCTGCTCCAGCGATTCGTCTAAAATGCGACCCTGCATGCGGCAGGGACCACACCAGGTCGCCCAAAAGTCCACCAGCCAGGTCCCCTGCGCGATGGTCTCTTGGAAATTCTCAGATGTCAATTGCGTGATCTCGGACATTGTTCTAGTATTTAGCAGGTTAGTGACTAGCCGTTAGTTGTAAGGTCGCTGCGCGGCTCTCTGAATGAGTACCTAGCAGGTTAGTGATTAGCCGTTAGTTGTAAGGTCGCTGCGTGGCTCTTCCGCCGAGGCTTCGGCGCTCTTGTGGGCGCAGGTAGTAGGGAGAAGGGAGTAGGGAGCAGGTTAATGCAATACCCTTTGCCTAGGGAAAGTTGTTTTTAGGGGGGGCGGGGGGCTTGCCCCCAGTCCTTTGGATGCCGCTTCGTTTTTATGCCGAAATTTCGCGAAGCATGGTACCGCCGCTTGTGCGGCGGAATTTCCGCGGAGCGACCTTATAAACCTACTACCTACAACCTTCTATTTACTCCCTCCGCGGCGGAATTTCTCATGCGTGCCGCATAAGAAATTCTGCCGCATCGATTCCCGCCTTAGCGCCGGTGCCGGCGGCGATGACGGCCTGTTTGTAGTGAGGGGAAGTGCAGTCTCCTGCGGCGAAGACTCCGGGGAGATTCGTGAGGCTGGTTTCGGGGTCGGGCCGCTTAATATACCCTGCGTCGTCCAGGGTGATTCCGGTGCCTTTGAGTAGCGCGGTATCGGGATCGAAGCCCAGCGCCAAGAAGAGCCCCTGCACTCCCAGAATGACCTCCTTCCCAGTCAATAGTTCCTTCAAGACCACCGACTCCACTTCGTCCGCGGCGTTGTTCCGGGTCTCCACCAGCCGACATTGCGGATGCACCACCAGGTTGGGGCATTGCTCGAGGCGTTCCCGGAGGACTGCGGGGCCCCTCATGGAATCGCTGGGGAGAATCAGATGGAGCGTCCCCACCAGGGAGCAGAGATATAGTGCCTCGTTCAGGGCGGCACTGCCATTGCCCACTAGCGCCACCGTCTTTCCACGGTAGAAGGGACCATCGCAGGTTGCGCAGGTGGAGACATTCCGTCCGTGGATCCTCCCGCGATTCTCCGCCTGGCGGTGCTTCGCGCCTGTGGCTATAATCACCGCCTTCGATTGTAATTCCGTGCTGTCGTCCAGTACCAGCGTCTTGGGATCGCAATCCAGCTGGAGCGCCCGGACACTATGGAATTGCACCCGTGCGCCCAGCTTCTCCGCCTGTTGCATCATGGCATCCGTGAGATCGAAGCCACTGACGGGCTTCGGAAAGCCCGGGTAGTTCTCGATCTTCGGCGTCTGGGTGAGCAGCCCGCCCGGCAACGGCCCCGCTAATAATAACGGTGCGAATCCCGCGCGCGCGGCGTAGATGGCGGCGGTGCATCCGGCGGGACCAGTTCCGAGAATGACCAGGTTTTCCATGGTTGCAACGACGGTGGTGAAGGGGGCGGCAAGTGCCATTGCCGGAATCCGTGGAGCTGTCTTCACAACCCCACGGATTCAGCTTTTTTAGAATTTGGGTGCCTGTGCACCGGTGCCCTCGACAACGCCGAAGAATTTGATTGCGCTGTCGTACGGATAGGGATTCGCATACATCGAGACCTTGATCTTGATGGTGCCCTGCTTGTTCAGGCCGAGTGCTTCGCGGAACTGGTTTACATCCGAATTCTCATCGTATTCGGGATCCATCGAGGCCACCATATTCAGGAAGGCACCAGCATAGACCTTGTCCAGAATGCCATTGAAGAGCGCCGGATCGGTCAGGCTAAGATTCCCCGAGACTTCCTCCATGCACTCCAGATCCGCGATGTCCTCAAAGCCATCGCCATCCACCTTCAGCTTGAGGATATTGGGGCTCACAGTAACCGTTACATCCGCACCGCGATTGCAGAAGAAGATGTTCTTCTCCAGGCGGATCTTCTTTGTCCTGTCATCGCCCTTGGTGTTGTCAAAACCAGTCATGTAATTGAAGCCAAGGATGTTATTGGTAATGTTGGTGATCGTCTTGGCGTTCGCGCGGACAGCATAGCCCATGTTGGCATCCGGATCGCGCTTCTGCTGCCAGGAGAACATCGCGGTGTTGTGGTCGAAATTGAAGACCACCATGTCCGGTTTGGCATTGATGCTATGCACGTCGACTGCGGCATTACGGCTGCCCAGGAAGACGTTGTTGACCACATTCACCTCGCCTTCGCGATGCGCGACCAGCAATGCGAAATTGCTGGCATTCAAGAACAGGCAGTTGCTAATCGTGAATTTTCCGGTAGTCTTCGCGCTCACCAGCGCCTTGTCAATCGACAGGCCTGCCGATTTACCTTTTTCGGGGGGAATGCACAACCGCCCGAATTCCATGCCCTCCGGCTTGCCATCGGTCGCATGGTAGGAATTTGCGCGAGTGTGATCAAAGACAAAGCCATCGATCACGACGTCCTGGTCTTGGCCCAAGGACTCCGTATTGATCGTCAGCGTCGCCGATTGCGGACGGGTCTTGGATTGCTCCGTTGTCGGACGCAGGCAACTCGGGGTATTCTGCAAGTCCCGCGCCGAGAAGTCGTCATTGTAGGAGCCCAATAGCTTGACTGCCTTCTTGACTTCGATCCAACCACAATTCATACGGCCGGAGTACTCGCCACCGGCAACATGAATCACATCGCCATTGGACGCCTTGTCCACCGCCTTCCAAATATTTTTGAAGGGCGCAGCCTGGCTACCATCATTTTTTGTTGTTGCCGACATTGGCAGAGACATACCAATCTGCCGCAGTCAAAGACAAGGACAGCGTAAGAATGGCAGCCGCCAGGACGCGGAATTTTGAAAATCCTCGCATGTTGTCTCCTAGGGGGTTGGGTAGGTCTGAAACGAATTTTCAGACGTGGTGTTTTTCCTTGTGGGGCATTTCCCTGTCGGGGGGGGGCATGGCCCCGAGCCCCCGCCCCGGAGTTTTTCAAGGCATGGACACACTCCGGTCCAAACCGGAGATCGTTGTACAGAAAGCCGGCAGGAATTGGGGCCTGCCGGCACGGTCGAGACCATTGGCGTGACGTCGCGATCCCTGGACGGTTGCTCTCCAGCAGAGCCGTCTTCCGT
>CAVGTF010000077.1:0-11123 GCA_963632245.1 Anaerovoracaceae bacterium | reverse complement strand
CCCGTACCCCTGCCTAGATTCTTCCGCCTACCGGCGGTACCGTACGGTTTTTCAAGGCTTTTCCTGCAGGTCTGTTGCAGTAAGCTGCCAGGTATCGTAGGTGCCATTGGCGTGGACGCGGAAGAATCGGAGTCCGGGGTTGCCGTCGTTATAGGAATTGAGAGTGGCGGCTTTTGTGAAGCCGAGAGTGATGCCGTTTGGATCGGTGGCGACGAAGGTATTCATGTGGTCGTGGCCGAAGAAAGCGCCCTTCATGTTTCCGCATTTCAGCCAGCTCTGGTAGAGAGTGCGTCCCTGGTAGATGTGTTCGGCGTCCTCATAGACATTCTTGGGCGGCGGACACGGGGGCTCTTTCAGTTCGCCTGTAAATTGGATTTCCGGGGACAGCCGCATGAATTGCTGTGTCATGGGGCACCATACGACGCCCGCGGGAAGATGCTGAATCTTCTCTTCCAGAGTCAAGGATTGGAGTTCCTGTGGGAGTTCCACGGGCTGGAGAATGCCATCCTCGTAGACATCCCAGACGATGATATGCTGGAACCAGAGACAGGGCAGATGGGAAGCATTCTCTTCATACCAGCGGATCTGATCGGTGCGGCAGCCATCATAGCAATTCTTTTCGGGAGTCGGGTAGTCCCCGGAGTCCATGACCACCAGGAGGAACCGGTCTTCGCCATTTTGACGGAGGGCGATGGCGCCGGAGCCCGTGCCGGGGAGCGCGGGCACATCGATGTCCACGAAAAGTGAGCCGCCGAGCTTCTTGAAGAAATCGTATTGTTGCTGGCGCGTAAAGCGCTGCTCTTCATGGATTTCCGAGTCGTGATTACCGAAGGTGACGGTGAAGGGGATTTGGGCATCCTGGAAGAGCTTCACGGTGCGCCGCGCCAGAATGGGGAAAGCGAGTCGATGTCCAAAGGTAGAGGTATTGTCGCCGGTGAGAATGACCAGCGAGGGACGCTCCTTCGCCAACGCTTTCTCCAGAAAGCGGAAGCTCTCTTCGTGCATGGGCACTTCGTCCTGGATATCCGTGATCTGACAAAAAACAAAATCACCCTTTGCGTCAAAATCCAGCCCGGGAAAACGGGAAACGAGGTCGCTGCGCGGCTCTTCCGCCACCTGAGCGGCATTTTCCAAAAAGGAGGAAGGAGGAAGGAGGAAGGAGGAAGTGTGGTCGCTGCGCGGCTCTTCCGCCGCTTGCGCGGCGGTACTGTTAAATGTAGAGGCAGACATCATAAGCAAGAAAACGCAGAGAAAAGAGAGTACTTGCATAGTGACAATATGCGATGGGCGATGGGGCAAACAATGAATTTTACTAGAAAAATCCAGGTATTTTGTAAAAACACCGTAGCATTTTAGCGTTCTAGCCACAAAACAACTTTCTGCCGCGCAAGAGCCCCCAAGGACGGAGGGCTGCCGCCCCCGTACCCCCGCCTAGCTTTTTGCGTCTTTCAGCAGCTACTGCTGGCGTTTAAGCCAGCATTAGCGCACGCGCCGGGGAATCCCGGCGCGGGGTTTCGGCTTGCCGAAACCCCGCGCCTAACTTCCTCCTTCCTCCTACCTCCTTCCTCCTTTTTCTACTGTCCAGCAAGGCTGGCCTTGCTGGACAGTTCTTCCCATCGGGCGTAGAGGTTTTCGACGGCGGCCTTCGCGGCGTCCATTTCCTGGGTGAGTTCCTGGGTGCGTGCACCGTATTTTTCGTGGAAATTCGGGTCGGCGAAGATTGCCTCAATGGAGGCGACCTTTTCCTCGGCGGCGAGGATGGCGTCTTCCATTCCCTCCAGTTCCCGCTGTTCCTTCCAGGTCAAGCGATTACTCTTGGAAGAATGGCGATTTCCGGAGGGCTCTTGTGGAGTCGCCGGGGCTTTTGCGGCGGCCTGTTGCTGAGAAGCCTGCTGCTGTGCGACAAGGCGCTGGGCGCGCTTTTCCAGATAATACTGGTAGTCGCCATGCTGGAAGACCACCCTGCCCTCGCCCTCGAAGGCAAGGATATCGGTGCAGACGCGATTGAGGAAATACCGGTCGTGGGAGATCACGGCGACGCATCCCGGAAAGTCCATGAGTGACTCCTCTAGGACGCGCAGAGTGGTCAGATCCAGGTCGTTTGTGGGCTCGTCCAGGAGGAGGAAATTTCCGCCGCGCTTCAGGACCTTCGCCAGCAGCAGTCGATTTCGTTCGCCGCCGGAGAGCTCTCCCACGTGGGTCGTGATCTCCTCGTCCTGGAAGAGGAAGCGCCGCAGGTAGGTCCAGACCGCCACCTTCTGATGACCGAACATCACGAAGTCATTGCCTTCCCCGATCTCCTCCAAGACCGTCTTGGAGTTATCGAGAGTGGTGCGATGCTGATCTACGTAATTGAACTCCACTTTTGGTCCCACCTGGAGAGTGCCGGCGGTGGGCGTGAGTTCGCCTAGAAGGAGTTTCAGGAGACTAGTCTTTCCCAGACCATTGCGTCCCAGGATTCCCAGACGCATTCCGCGAGTGAATTCCAGGGAGAGATCATGGAAGAGGAGGTGTCCGTTTCGTTCCAGGGACACATTTTTCAGGGAGACAATGCGGTCGCCGAAGGGCGCGGGAGGCGGCATCAGGACCTCCGCTTCCCGCTCCACGGGGGGCGGCGCGGCATTGACCGCATCGTTGAAGCGCTGGATGCGGCTCCAGGACTTCGTACCGCGCGCCTGGGGTCCCCGGCGAATCCAGTCGATCTCCCGACGGATGAAAGAGAGCCGACGCTCCTCATTCTGGCGATTTTCCTCCTCGCGGAGCGCCTTCTTGCGGAGATACTCGCTGTAGTTTCCAGGATAACTATAGAGGACGCCCGCCTGGAGCTCCAGGATGCGGGAGCAGACCCGGTCCAGGAAATAGCGGTCGTGGGTCACGAAGAGACAGGTCCCGCGGAGTCGATTGAGGTAGTCTTCCAGCCACTGGATGGTCTCGGTATCCAGATGGTTGGTGGGCTCGTCCAAAAGCAACAATTCCGGTCGGTCGATGAGGGCGCGGCAGAGTGCGACGCGGCGTTTTTCGCCGCCGGAGAGCTGTCCTGCGCGTCGTTGGAGATCGGGGACTGCCAAGGAGGTCGCCAGTTCCTGGAGGCGGGTCTCCAGCGTCCAGCCCTGTCGGGCACCGATCTCGCGCTCCAGATTGGACCACTCTGCCTGCGAGAGGGAGGGATCGTGCCGCTCGTAGCGCGCCAGGAGTTCCAGGGTATCGTGGGCGCCCTCCAGGATATTCTCACGGACGGTGCGCTCCGGATCCAGCTTCACCTCCTGGGGGAGATAGGCGCAGCGGAGGAGCTTCCGGGTCACGATCTCGCCGGAATAGAAGTGTTCGTGTCCCGAAAGGATCCGCAGCAGGAGGGATTTTCCGGCGCCATTGCGGCCCACCAGTCCTACGCGCTCACCCTCCCGCACCAGGAGCTCCTGGTGATCCAACAGCACGCGGGTTCCGATATTCGCGCACAAATCCGTGGCGGAGAGGACCACGGGAGCGCCGCTTCCCTGCAGTTGTTCGGCCATAATGACTACACCTCGTAGATCGTGAGCTGGCAGTCGATATTGCCGTTCTTGAGGGGGAAGCGCTCCACGGGTCGCAGGGGAATGCATCGCACGCATTGCGGCGCACCCGCCAGGACCGCCACACGGCAGTTCTTCAGGCGCGCGACGGCATTTCCGAATTCCTGATAGAGGCGGTTATCGCCGTCCAGTCGGACGCCATAGGGTGGATTGGTGACCACCAGTCGGCGCTGTCCATCGCTCTGGAGATCCCGCAGTCGAATGGGGCGGAAGGAGATCTTTCCCGCCAAGCCGGCGCCGCGGGCATTCTGCTCGGCGAGTTCCAGGACGCGGGGATCCAGGTCGCAGCCGGTGATCTTCGGGAGTTGCCCCGTGGCATTTCGACGGGCCTCGCCGCGCAGCTCACGCATCCGGTCTGCCTGGACCGCGCCGAAATTTGCCCAGCGCTCGAAGCCGAAGCGTTTCCGGAAGATTCCGGGAGCGATATTGGCGGCCCACATGGCGCCTTCTACCAGGAGGGTTCCGGAACCGCACATGGGATCCAGCAGGGGCGCCTGTCCATCCCAATCCGTGAGGCGAAGGATAGCGGCTGCGAGGGTCTCCTTGAGGGGCGCCTCACCGCCGGACACGCGGTATCCGCGCTTGAAGAGTGGATCGCCGGAGAGATCCAGATAGACGGTGGCGCGCTCGCGGCCCCAATAGACGAATGCGCGGACATCGGGATCGGTGCGGGAGACCACGGAGCGCTCGCCATGGAAGAGCCGCCGTTGCCGATCCACAATGGCGTCCTTGAGGCGGACCGCCACGAAATCGGGATTTTCGCCGCAGGAGGGATGCGCGTATGCCGCGCAGGCGATTTCCTGTGCGGGCGTCAGATAGTTTTCCCAAGTAAGTGCGGTCGCGCCCTCGTAGAGCTGATCCAGCGAGCGTGCGGGGAAGCGTCCCAGCACCAGCATAACGCGCTGGGAGATCCGGCTATGGAGGCAGCATTTCCAGCCGTCTTCCAGAGTTCCGAAGAAGGGGATTCCGCCCGAATTGAGTCGTGCGGAGCGAAAACCGAGATCCTGCAACTCCTCGCGCAGCACACCCTCGGTGCCCGGAGCCGCAGTGGCATAGAATTCCAATGCGTCTTGTTTCATGATGTCCTCTCGCCGAGGATAACGCCCGCGCGGTCTTGTGGGCGGTCCTCCCTGTTGTGGCATGGCCCCGCAGAGAGAATGCCCTGCGGGGAATTCGGGAAAAAGCGGTATTTGGTTTACTTCGTGGGATGGAGTTTTCGGACCAGTGCCAGTTCGCGGTCGAAGAGGTGTCCGCGCTGGATCAGTTCCAGGAGCTTATCCTCCAGGGTATCCCAATTTTCGGCAGTGGGTTCGCCGTCCTCCCACTTTTCGGCATCGTCGGGGCGGAAGCGCCAGCGGAGGGTATCCGCGAAGAACTCCACGCGCACCTGTCGTTTGCCGCCAGGGAACTCCTTGTCAAGCCAGCCGATGGGTCGTCGCATCTGGGGTCTCCTTCCGTCGGGGGCTTACATCACCTTGAACTTGGGGAGATCCTGGATATCGACCATACCCACGAAACGCCCCTCGTCGTCCACCGCCACCACATCGTCGATCTTCCGATTTTCGATGAGCTTGAGAATTTCCACCGCCATCTGCTTCTGGTTGATGGCGACGGGGTGTTTGGTCATGACGGACTCGATGGATTCCTGGAGGACCTTGTCGTTGTTGGTCATGGCGCGGCGGAAATCACCGTCGGTGAAGATTCCCAGGAGGAGATTTTGGTCGTCCACGATGGCGGTGGCGCCGTCGCGTGCCTTGGTCATTGCCAGGAGTGCCTCGCGGACGGTGGCGGTGGGCTTCACCACGGCGCAGCGCTCACCAGTGCGCATGCAGTCCTTCACGGTGAGCGTGATGGTGCGGCCGATGGCGCCGGCGGGGTGGTTCATGGCGTAGTCGGAGAGCTGGAAGTCCTGGCAATCCAGGAGGACCATCGCCAGGGCGTCACCGAGTGCCAGCAGTGCGGTGGTAGTGGTGGTGGGAGCCAGATTGAAGGGGCACGCCTCCCGTTCCACGGGCATGGGGACCACCAGGTCGGAGAAGCCGGCCAGCCGGGAGTCGCTCTTGCCGGTGATGCCGGCGATGGGGACGCCCATGCGCTTGACGGCGGGCAGGACCCGCAGGAGCTCGTCGGTCTCGCCGGAGTAGCTGACGGCCAGCAGGAGATCCTGGGGGGAGACCACGCCCAGATCACCGTGCATGGCTTCCACGGGATGCATGAAGACCGCGCGGGCGCCGGTGGAGGCCAGAGTGGCGGCCAGCTTCTTGGAGATGTGGCCGCTCTTGCCCACGCCACACAACACCAGCTTGCCGCCCGCCTGGAGGATCTCCAGGCACTTGCGCACGAGGGCAACGAAGGGCTCGCCCAACTCGTCGCGGACCTTCTTCACGCCGGCAATCTCGACGTCCATCACCTCACGGGCACGGGCGAGGATACTCTGGGAATCCGTATTCTTCAGTTCCTTGTTCATGGATTGACTCTTGATTGTTTTATGAAATAATGGGAAAGTCTGGTTCGTAGCCTATGAAAAGTGCGGGGGGGCGGGGGGCTTGCCCCCACCCAGTCCTTTGGATATCCCGCCATCCGTAAGAAAGCTCTTCCGGGGGGCCATTTCATCGCGCCATCAGGCGCGTCTGGATCCTTTCCGCCAGGGAGGCGTCGGTGCAATGTGGGAGCCAGCGTTGGAGAGCGTTGCGGAATTCGGGATCCTGACGATGAGAGCGAAGGAGACCCTTTGCCGCCGTGTTTTGGAGCGTGGGATCGGGGTCTTCGAGAGTCGCCAGAAGGAGTTCCTCCCATCCCTCGGGGTGGAGAGCAGGAAGGAGTTCCAGGGCGCGCTTGCGGAGGGAGAGATCCTCGTCCAGGAGCGCCTCCTCCAAGACGGATGCGCGGAGGCCCTCGGGGAGTTGCCGCACGAGATCCAGCACGGCCTGTCGGCAACCGGAGCGGGGACTGTTCTGAAGCAGCGACAGCTCCTCAGCGGTGAACTGTGATGCACGCTGCCGGAGGAGCGAAAGCAGCACCTGCCGTGCGCGGCGATTGCCCTCCAGGCGCAGGAGTGCCTGGATGATCAGCCGTGGCGAGAGCCTGTCAGCGTATCCGCGATGGCGGACCACCTGTGTCCAGAGCTCTGCCTGAAGCGAGAGGGGCAGTGTCTCGTCGGGGAGGAGCGCCTGGAGGGCGTTCCACCAGGCGTCGGCGGAGAGCGTCCAGAGGGCGTCCAGTAGCCGGGAGAAGTCGTCTTCAGAGACGCCCTCGCCCTTTAGCGCCACGGCGATCTCGGAAGAGAGCGCCTCGGCGTCTTGGGGAGAAGCGATCTTCGCGCGGGAGAGGAGCGCCGCGGAGCGGACGCGGGAATCGGTGTCTTGGGAGAGTGTCTGGAGGAGTTCGGCGGCGCCGGGGCACTCCCAGAGGACGCCCGCCAGGAGTGCGCGCAGTTGTGCGGAGGGGCTTTTGGCGAAGGGCGCCAATGCCTGTATGCGCCGTTGGGGGTCATTGCAGGACGCGCGGGCGACCAGGGGTATGGCGAGTGCCTGGAGCTCCCGGGACTGATCAGCGCCCAGGAAGGGCGCCACCGCATCGAAACCGATTCGTCCACCGTAGTAGGGCAGCGCCTTGAGGACATTTGCGCGGACCTGTTCGTCGGAATCCGCAAGCGCACTCTCCAGCAGCGCGGGATCTGCGGAGGCGCCGGTGGAGACGCGTGCGGAGGGCGAGAGCCTCACGCGTCCGGAGACAAAGACTCCCAAGCAAGGCGCCACCTGCGAGGATGCCAATCGGCGATTCTGCACATCGGGATCCCGGAGGAGCCCCAGGACCGCGGCGGCATTCTCCCGGAGCCAGGACGGCTTTTCGGAGAGCGCCACCAATGCGCAATGACGAACCCCGGCATCGGAATCCGAGAGACACTCCGCCAGCAGCGCAGGGACCTCGGGGAGGTCGTATTTTCCGGCAACCAGGACCGCATCTCGGCGGATTTCCGGATCGGTGTCGGTCAGTCGTTCGCGGCATTCCCGGAGAGTCTCCTGCGGGGTCTTTTCCGCCAGGAGGGATGCTGGCGCCAGGAGTGCGGCGGCCAGGAGGAGAATTGCCGAGAGTGCGCGCATTCTAGGCGTCCTCAGGGCAACCGGAAGGCATCGCCCAGGGCATCCGCAGGCATCCGCCAGTCGCCTCTGGGAGAGAGTGCGATGGTTCCCACCTTGGGACCATCGGGCATGGCGTTCCGCTTGAACTGCTGGGCGAAGAAGCGCCGGAAGAAGAGTGCAAGCGTCTTGGAGACCTTCTCGGGGGAGTAGACGTCGCGGAAGACCCACTGCGCCAAAGTCAGGATGTTCTCCGGGCGCTCGCCATACTTCAGGAAGAAGTAGAGGAAGAAGTCGTGGAGATCGTAGTTTCCGATGATCTCCTCGGTGAACTGCTGTCCCGGAAGAAGTTCCGGAGAGACGGGCGTGTCGATGACATCGCGGAGATAGGCGGCCAGCTTTGCGGGGGAGTGTTCGGCCACGTATTCCACCATGAAGCGAATGAGGGTCTTGGGGACACCGCAATTCACGCAATACATGGACATGTGGTCGCCGTTGTAGGTGCTCCAGCCCAGGGCGATCTCGGAGAGGTCGCCGGTGCCCACCAACAATCCACCCTCCTGGTTCGCCAAGTCCATGAGGATCTGGGTGCGCTCGCGCGCCTGGGAGTTCTCGTAGACCACGTCGGTCTTCTTCGGATCGTGTCCGATATCCCGGAAATGCTGTTCCACGGCGGGACCAATGGGGATCTCCCGGAGCTCGGCGCCAATCTCACCCGTCATGCCCACCGCGTTGTTCTTGGTGCGGTTGCTGGTGCCCATGCCAGGCATGGTGACCGCCAGAATGAACTGCGGCGGCAGCGAGAGCAGCTCACAGCACTTCGCGCATACCAAAAGCGCCAGCGTGGAGTCCAGTCCGCCGGAGAGCCCCACCACCAGGCGCTTAGCGTGGGTGTGGGAGACGCGGCGCGCCAGGCCCGATGCCTGGATCTTCAGGATCTCCTCGCAACGGGCGCTTCGCTCGGGGGAGCGTTCGGGGACAAATGGGTGCTTCGGCAGATCCAGTCCGGAGAGGTCCTCCACGGTGGGAAGCTCGTCCAGTCGGATGGGCGCGTGCTCGCCTTGTGGGCGGGGGCGGCAGTCATTGAAGGAGCCCCAGCTGCGGCGCTGGGAATCCATCCACCGCGGGACGAAATCCGCCTCGATGCACTGGGAGTCCCGCTGGAAGCGCTCGGTCTCGCCCAGGAGGCGTCCATTGCAGGCGGCGATGGCGTGTCCGCTGAAGACCAGATCGGAGGAGGACTCCCCCACGCCGGCGCCAGCAAGGACATACATCCCCATGAGGCGGGCACTCTGGCTGGTCACCAGCATCTTCCGGTAGTCCGCCTTGGCGACCAATTCGGGTCCGGCGGAGAGATTCAGCAGCAACTGTGCGCCACGCAGCGCCATATCCTGTGAGGGCGGTGCGGGCACCCAGAGATCCTCGCAGATTTCCACGCCGAAGCGGAGGAGCTGATCCGGGGTCCCGTAGACCAATCCGGCGCCGAAGGGGACCTCCTTGCCATGGAAGAGATAGGGCGTTCCATCGGCCTCGGAGGCGGGCCGGAACTGCCGGCGTTCATAGAATTCCCGGTATTCGGGGAGGTGGCTCTTCACCGAGAGACCCAATAGCTCGCCGTTCTGAATAACGGCGGCGCAATTAAAAAGACGGGTTCCGCGGAGAATGGGCATGCCTGCCACCAGGACGGCGCCATTGCCCTTTCGGGAAACCTTACAGAGTTCGTCGAGCCCCCAGAGCGCCTCTTCTAGGAGAGTGCGTTGCTCGAAGAGATCGCCGCAGCTGTATCCGGTGATGGACAGCTCGGGGAAGACCACCACTGCGGCCCCCCGCGAGACCGCGCGCTCGTAGAGCCCGGCCATCTCCAACACATTCTGGCGGGGGGCGCCCAGGAAGAGCCGCGGCACACACGCCGTCACCCGATAAAGTCCCTCAAATCCCACGAAATGTCTTCTCCCGTAAAAATAAGGAATGCCGGAGGGGCCCCGAGGGACCTCCACCGGCAGAATGAATTCATGCCCCCCCCACGGAACACCGGAGTATTGCACTCCGGCATATCCGTGTGCGACGGCGGATTACGCGTTGGGCTGGTCGTCCTGTGCGGCGGCCTCGTCGGCAGGAGCGGCGCCCTCGGCAGACTCCTTTGCGACGGGGATGCTGACGAAGCGGAAGTTCACGTCGCCCAGGCACTCATCCAGACCCAGCTGGATACGCACTTCGTCGCGCACCAGTGTGCGGAGGGACTTGTGGGCCTCCACCAGGTTGGCGCCGGCGGCGGCAGTCAAGCAGAGATCCAGATCGCACTTACCCTTGCGGCGCACCAGCTCCAGGCACTTCAGAGAGACGCCGGGGACCCGGGAGACCACTCCCGCCAGAAAGCCCTTCAGCGCCTTGCGGGTGATGGCGAAATCGCCGCCCTCGTCGCGGACGATGACGGCGTCCATGCGCGCGCGGCTGCGGCGGATTGCCCAGATAATGAGGATCACGAGCAGCAGGAGGATGGCTCCTGCTGCAGCGCCATACCAGAAGCAGGGATTAGAGAGGCAGTCCGAGATGCAGCAGCCGGCATCGGAGAAAGTGCATCCCGTCCGGGAGGCTTCCTTCGCGATCTCGGCGCTGGCCTGTGCGATCTGTTCGGCAGCGGCATTCCCGGCCTGCGTGATCTGTTCGGCAGCAGCAGCGCTGGCCTGGGAGATCTCCTCGGCTACGGGCTGGAGTTCGGAGACTTCATCCATGGTTACTTATCCTCCTGGGGTTGATCGTCCACGGGGAAGGGGCCACTGCCCGAAGGTAAGTCGACCCTCCCCCGACGGGATGGCAAAGACGCTAGCTAGCTTTATGCCTTGGTCTCTTCGGCCTCGGCGGTCTCTTCGGCCTTCTCCTCGGCTTCCTCGGGAGCAACCAGGTCCTTCACCACGATGGAGATCTTGCCGACCTTGGCACCGATGGTATCGATGATGGCCTTGGTGACGGCGGCGCGGACTGCGGCGACGGCGGTGGGGACATGGGTGCCGAAGTAGAGATTGAGAGCCAGAGTCAGGTCGATGGCGCCATCCTGGAAGTCGATGCCCAAGCTGGAGTCATAGGCCTTTCCGGTGAAGATGTTCAGCAGATCGCCTGCGCCCTTGGCGGCGAAGCGGGCGACGCCCTCCACTTCCAGAGCGGCCTTGCTGACCACGCGGCTGATGGCGTTGGGGGTGATGGTGTCGACACCGGTGGTCTCGTCACCGGAGAGCACCAGGGTAGTCTGCTTCACGGGCTTCTCCTCGACGACGGGGGTAGCGGCGGTCTCGAGTTCCTTGTCCTGTTCCTTAGTCATGTGTTCAGTCCTCCTCTGATGAGTTCTGGGTGGAATGTGAAAGAAAGAAGAAAAATTCCGTTGTGGGCTTGGGAGTGCAGGAATTTCCGGAAGGTTCCCGCTTTTTCCTAGGGAATGCGGGGATTTTCGGGGGCTCCCGAGCTTTGGTTACAATATACC
>CAVGTF010000076.1:0-11305 GCA_963632245.1 Anaerovoracaceae bacterium | reverse complement strand
GCTTAACATCAAGTCCATCGCCAAACGGAGGGAAAACATGCTCTGGTTCCGTGTTCCCCAGAAGGTCTATTTCAAATACGGCTGCCTCTGCACCGCCCTCGGCGACCTGGCCGGCAAGAAGCGCGCCTTCATCGTCACCGACAAGTTCCTCTACAACAGCGGCATTCTGGGACCCATGCTCCAGAAGCTCACCGACATGGGCATCGCCACCCACGTCTTCAGCGACGTGGCGCCCGATCCCACCATCCAGCTGGCACGCCGCGGTCTGGAACAGCTCAAGAGCTTCGATGCCGATGTGATCATCGCCGTCGGCGGCGGCTCCCCCATCGATGCCGCAAAGATCATGTGGCTCATGTATGAGCAGCCCGAGATCAAGTTCGAGGACGTCGCCATGCGCTTCATGGATATCCGCAAGCGCATCGTGAAGCTGCCTGAGCTGGGCAAGAAGGCCATGATGGTCGCCGTGCCCACCACCAGCGGCACCGGCAGCGAGGTCACTCCCTTCGCCGTGATCACCGACGAGGAGACCCAGCAGAAGTACCCGCTGGCCGACTACGCGCTGACCCCCAACATGGCCATCATCGACACCGAGCTGGTCATGAAGCTGCCCAAGGGCCTCACCGCCATCAGCGGCATCGACGCCTTGACCCACGCCCTGGAAGCCCGCGTCTCCTGCATGCAGAGCGACTACTGCAACGCCCTGGCCAACGAGGCCGCAAGCCTGATCTTCAAGCACCTCCCCGAGTGCTACAAGAATGGCCCCATGAACGAGATCGCCCGCGAACACATGTTCAACGCCTCCGCCATGGCCGGCATGGCATTCGCCAATGCCTTCCTGGGCCTGTGCCACTCCATGGCACATAAGCTGGGCGGCATGTACCACGTGCCCCACGGTCTGGCGAACGCCTTCCTCATCAGCTACATTATCCGCTATAACGCGGTGGACTGCATGACCAAACAGGCCGCATTCCCCCAGTATCACTACCCCAACGCCAAGGCCGACTACGCCGCCCTCGCCCGCTACGTGGGCCTGACCGGCAAGACCGACGACGAGCTGGTGGACAAGCTGGTGGAGAAGGTGGAGGCCCTGAAGGCCGAGCTGGATATCCCCAAGGCGATGAAGCCCTGGTTCGACGCCAAGGGCATCAGCGAGGAAACCTTCCTGGCCCAGCTGGACGAGCTGTGCGTGAAGGCCTACGACGACCAGTGCACCGGCGCCAACCCCAGATACCCCCTCATCTCCGAGATCAAGGAGCTCTATCTGGCGGCCTACTACGGTAAATAACCGCATAAACACCACCCCGCCCCTCTAAAAAACGGCGGGGACCCGAATCATACCCCCCGCCCCAACTCTCCCCCGCGAGTCTCTCTCTCGCGCCAGGGAAAATTGGGACGGGGGCTTCGGTGTCCTCAGAGGGAAGAGGAGTGGAAAATCCCAGCACACACAAGGACAAGGAGACGCATAAGAGCATGGACAGCATGGAGATCCTGAAGAAAATTTCCCAGGCCCGTCAGGACAATCTGGACTACGAAGGCAAGGTGGAGGACACGGTGTTCGTGGGCTCCGGCGTGCTCGCGGAGTCCTATCTGCAGCGCCCCGGCTTCGCCGGCCCCGCCGTGCATATCCTGGCCGCATTCTTCGACAAGCCCGCGACCTGCCCCTGCTTCGAGGTCTTCGAAATGGAGAAGCTCCAGAACCTGGTGCCCCGACTGGGCGTGCACACCGCCATCCTCTGCGTGCCTCACCGACAGGCCGCCAATCTCGCCCAAATCCTGGAACGCAGCGGCGTCACCCGCATCCTCAACTGGAGCGGCGCCGATCTGACCCCCACCGGACACACCGCAATCCTTAACGAAGAGCCCCCCGCCAGCGCGGAGAATTAGTCGTTAGCCCCTAGTGGCTAGTGCCTAGCTATAAGGTCGCTCCGCGGGAATACCGCCGCTTCAGAAGCGGCGGCACCAGCACCGCGGCCCAGCCGCGGAAGAGCCGCGCAGCGACCTTGCAAACTAGCCACTAGCCACTAATGGCTAAGTACTAGTTTCCGTGGCACCAGCCGCGGAAGAGCCGCGCAGCGACCTTGCAAACTAGCCACTAGCCACTAATGGCTAAGTACTAATTTTCCCCGTAGGGCGCCCCGTAGCCGCAGGGGGGGATATATTCCGGCGAATTTCGGGCGGATCCCGATTTTTGTACGGTGAAACTCTTCTAGGAGACAGCAATGGGCAAGATCAAGATGGTCATCTGCATTGGCAGTTCCTGCTTTGCGCGGGGAAATGCGGAGAATGTGAAGATCACAGAGGACTTCCTGGCAAGCAGGGGCCTTTCCGACGAGGTGGATATCGATCTCTCCGGCGGCCTGTGCACCGGCAACTGCGCCGATGGTCCCATCGTCATCGTCAACGACAAGGTATACAAGCACGTCGAAAAGGGTGTCATGCAGGACATCCTGAACCAGTATTTCCCCGCCTAGCAAGCGCCGCGGCTTTCGCTCCATTTCGCGCGCGCGGGCGAGGTTCTTCCGCAACACACACCAGCCGGGATCCCCACCACAACACACAACACACCCCAAACCTCGGATCCCCAGCAGAGGAAGACCCCATGTTTGAGCCAGTCTACACCATAGAAAACGAATGCCAGGACTGCTACAAGTGCGTCCGGCACTGCCATTGCAAGGCGATCCGCATTGTCAACGGAAAAGCCTCCGTGATTCCGGAAAACTGCGTGGCCTGCGGCGAATGCGTGAAGGTCTGCCCCTCCCACGCCAAGAAGATCCGCTCGGATCTGGCGCGCCTGAAGCAGCTGCTGGATTCCGGCGAGGTACTCCATGCCTCCGTCGCCCCGAGCTTCCCCGCATACTTCCCCGGAATCTCCCTGGGACAGCTGGCCTCCGCCCTCAAAAAGCTGGGCTTCGCCGGCGTCAGCGAAACCGCCCTGGGCGCACAGGCAGTCAGCCGACAGACCGCGGAATTCCTCAAGACCACCGACCAGGCACTCAATATCTCCGGCGCCTGCCCCGCCTGCGTGGACTACATCCGGAAGTATCACCCGGAATACACCAAGAACATCGTCCCCGTCTGCTCCCCCATCCTGGCACACTGCCGCATCCTGAAGGACACCTACGGCGAAAATGCGAAGGTGGTCTTCATCGGACCCTGCGCCGCCAAGAAGAACGAGGCCGACCGCCATCCCAATCTGCTCGCCCTGGCCATCACTTTCGCGACCCTCGATAGCTTCCTCCAGGAACGGGATATCCACCTGGTCGAAGAGGCCGAGGCGCCCCTGGAAATGCCCGCCGCCGAAGAGGGCCGCTTCTATCCCGTGGAAGGCGGCATGAACGACACGTTGCGCGACAGCCAGGCCGATACCCGCTATCTCGCCATCTCCGGCCTCCAGAACCTGGACCGGATGCTCACATACTACTACGGCTCCCGCGGCACCCGGAAGATCTTCCTGGAGGCCCTGGCATGCCCCGGCGGCTGCGTCAATGGCCCCGCCATCCCGCCCGGCTTCGGGGGACTGGAGGCCGTCGCCGAAATCGACCGCATCAGCGCCAGCGGCGACTCCCTGGAGCGCACGCCCGTGGCGAAGCTGGAGGAGGCCCCCAAGGCGGAGCCCCTGCCGGTCGCCGAGCCCACCGAGGAGGAGATCACACAGGCGCTGGCGCGCGTCGGGAAGTTCTCCCGGGAGGACGAACTCAACTGCGGGGCCTGCGGATACAATACCTGCCGCGATTTCGCCAAGGCGCTCCTGGAAAACAAGGCAGAGGAGGCCATGTGCCATACCTACCTGCGAAAGAACTTCGAACGCACCAGCAACGCGCTGATCCGGTTCATCCCCGCCGCCGTCGTCATCGTTGACGAAAAGCTCAATATCTGCGAATGCAACCGGAATTTCGCCCGCATGGCCGAAATGATGGATGTCTACGACGCCCTCGGAAACCTAAATACCATCCCCATCTCCACGCCTCTGCCCGATTTCTCCGACCTCTTCGCCAGCGTCGTGGAAAATGGCGGCGAGATCGAGAAGTTCAACCAGAAGTTCAAGGACCGCATCGTCAATATCAGCATCTTCACTATCGCAAAGGGAAAGTCCGCCGGCGCGGTCATCCAGGACATCACCAAGAACGAGCTCCAGAAGGAGCAAATCGCGGAAAAGGCACGCGAGGTCATACAGAAGAATGTCTATACCGTCCAGCAGGTGGCACGACTCTTCGGCGAACACGTGGCAGACACCGAGATCCTCCTCAACGAAATCGCCGGCACCTACGAAAGCCACCACGGACTGGGAGACCAGAAGAAATGACCCAGCCCGTCTTCGTGGAAATGGAGTCCTTCCAGTTTACCAAGACTGGACAGGCGGCCTGCGGCGATGATCTCCAGATCAAGGCGCTCAAGAACGAGAACCGGTATCTGGCAGTCCTCTCCGACGGCTTGGGCAGCGGCGTGAAGGCCAATATCCTGGCCAATATGACCACTACCATGGCACTGCGCTTCCTGCAGTCCAATATGGATCTGCTGCAGTCCGTGGAGACCATCATGGACTCCCTGCCGGTCTGCGAGGTGCGAAAGATCAGCTACGCCACTTTCTCCATGGTGGATCTCCGGCTGGGCGGCATCACCCGCGTGGTCGAAATGGGAAATCCACAGTATATCCAGCTGCGCGGCACCGAGGAGGTCCAGCCCCTCAAACACGAGACCATCGTCTCCTGCCATTGGCCCGACCGCCAGGTGGAGTGCTATGAGCTCAAGATGGAGCCCGGCGACCGCCTGATCATCGCCTCCGACGGCGTCACGCAATCCGGACTCGGAGAGGGCTCTCAATACAAATTCGGCTGGCGGCGCAGCGGCGAGATGGCCTTCGCACAGGAACGCATCGCCGAAAATCCAGATATCTCCAGCTACGCCCTGGCACGCTCCATCGCCTACGAGGCATACAGCATCTCCCAGAATACCTGCAAGGATGACATCACCTGCATGGTGCTCTATATGCGCACGCCCCGCGTGATGCGACTGCTCACAGGACCACCCTACCACAAGGAACACGACCGGGAATACGCCCTCCAGGCGAATCTGGGCGAAGACCACACCGTGGTCTGCGGCGGCACCACCGCCACCATCCTGGAACGGATCCTGGGCAAACGGGTCCAGATCGATATCTCACACCTGAAGCCCGGAGACAAGCTCCCGCCCGCCGGACGCATGCCCGGAGTGGCTATGGTCACCGAGGGAATCCTTACCCTCACACGCGCCTGCGTGGCCCTGGAAAACGACGAGGACCTGGCAACTGTCCCCACCGCCGCCCGACGCATCATCGACATGATGATGCAGCACGACATCATCGAATTCGTGGTGGGCACCAAGGTCAATGAGGCACACCAGGACCCCAATCTCCCACAGGATCTGGAACTGCGCCGCGGAGTCATCCGACGACTCTGCGATGCCCTCCAGAAGAAGTACCGCAAGGAGACCAAGGTCAGTTACTTCTAGCAAAATCCGCCACAGTCCACATTTTTTGGCAAACTGCCGGGTTGGCACATCGCCACAGAAAAAACACACAACACCCCCTCCCACAAGGAGATACCCCACGATGAGAAAGCTCAAACTGGAAATCTGCTGCGGCACCACCTGCTTCATGCTGGGCGCCGACAAGCTGCTCAACATCGAGAACGAAATGCCCAGCGAACTGCGCAGCAAGGCCGAAATCCGCGCCATGCCCTGCCTGGGTCTGTGCAACGACACCAAGCTGGCCGGCGCTCCCTACGCAAAGCTGGAAGGCGAGATCATCGAGAAGGCGACTCCCGAAAAGATCTACGACCGCATGCGCGAAATCCTGGCTAGCTGGGAGTAAAAAAGAATACAAAATCACAGCTGAACATCGAAGGGACCCGCCACCGGTAAATAAATTATCCCACCAGGCCGACGGGCCCCTTCGACTCCCTATACTCCCCCTCCCTCCCACTGCCCCGAGAGAATTCGAAATATGCTTGACGGCTCTGTCTATTTGAGACGAGAACTGATGATCCGCTTCGTGCGCGCCTTCAACAACGGCACGCTGGAGGAGGATCTCGACAGGATGCCCATCGCCATGCGCCCGAAACAGGGCGGCTCCAGCCGATGCTGCATCTACCACGACCGCGCCGTCATCAAATACCGCCTCATGAGCCTGCTGGGCTTCGCCTGCGAAGAGGAGACCGACGAGGCACGGACTCTGGCATCCTACTACCGCGAGGCCTGCGAACGAAAGGCCACCAGCGCTCCCGATCCCGATGCCACGAGACTACCGCTCTCCGTCTGCGAGGCCGCATGCTCCGAATGCCCCAGCAGCCGCGTGGTGGTCACCGGTAACTGCCGCGGATGCTTCTCCCGACCCTGCATGTATAACTGCCCGAAGGGCGCCATCTCCATCGTCAACCAGGCATCCACTATCGACTACTCGAAGTGCATCAAGTGCGGAAAGTGCGTCGGGGTCTGCCCCTTCCATGCCATCGTCAAAACCACCGTCCCCTGCGAAGAGGCATGCCCCACCGGCGCCATCCATAAGGACGAGGAGGGACACACCACCATCGATCCCACAAAGTGCATCTCCTGCGGAAACTGCTTCGCGAAATGCCCCTTCAGCGCCATCATGGAACACTCCCAGCTCCTGGATGTGCTGCTCGCCCTCAAGCGCGGAGAAAAGGTGGTCGCAATGGTCGCGCCCGCAGCTACCTCACAGTTCGCCGGCTCCCTGGAACAGCTCTTCACCGCCGTCAGCAAACTGGGATTCACCGATGTCATGGAGGTCGCCCTCGGCGCCGAAAAGACCACCGAACACGAAACCCGCGAATTCCGGGAACGCATGAAGGACGGACAGCGATTGATGACCACCTCCTGCTGCCCCGCATACGTGGAACTGGTCCGGAAATTCCTGCCCGATTTCATGAAGTACGTCTCCGATACCCCCAGTCCCATGGTCTTCGCCGCCGAACTCTCCCGCGCCGAACACCCCGGAGCGAAGGTGGTCTTCATCGGACCCTGCGTCGCAAAACGAATGGAGGCCATCCGAAAAGGCGTGGACTACGTCCTCAGCTTCGAGGAACTGGGAGCCATGCTCGCCGGCACCGGCATCGATGTCATGAGCTGCGAACCCTGGAAACTGGAACGCCCCGCCATCGATACCGCACGGAACTACTCCCGCAGCTGCGGAGTCACCGAGGCAATCATCCAGGAGGCAGGCGGACTGCCCCCAGACTTCAAACTCGATGCAAAATCCATCAACGGCATCGACAAGAAAACCCTGGCACTCCTGAAACTCTACGCCGCCGGAAAACTCCCCGGAAACTTCCTCGAGGTCATGTGCTGCCCCGGAGGCTGCGTCAACGGCCCCTGCTCCTTTAGGAAGTAGCCCCGCTAGGATATACCCCCCCAAAAAAACGGCCGACGTCTCACACCACACAGGCGCCGGCCGCTTTGCGTATATAGGAGCCCATTTTACCAGATGGCTAACACGGGGGTGCGGGGGGCGGCAGCCACCAGTCCCTTGGATACCCCACCGGGAAATAGATACCCTATTCGATGTGCGCTTCTTTACAGTGCCAGCGTTTTTGCGCGCTGGCACAGCGCCGCAATCAGATCATTCATATCGAGGCAATTCTGGCGGAATTGGTGTGAAGCCGCTCCGTCCCGGTGCATATCCCGCGATGAGATCGCCGGGGTGCCGTGGAATCCCGAAAGCAAAAGCAGACGGTCTGCGGCGAGCTCTCGGGAGTCCTCCGCCGAGGGATCATAACGCGGAGGCAGCTCGCACGGCAAAACCTTGATGAACCGCGCACGCGGTTCCGCCTTGAGACGCCGCAATAGCTCCCGTTCGCCCTGCGAAATAAACCCACTCACGGGAATCCCACCACGCTTCGCACACTCCAGAATCGCCGCTATCGACTCCTCGTGTGCTTCGACATCTTTTTTCATGGTCAGCCGGACATGAAAAAGAAAGGGCGATGCCAAAAGCGTGAGATTCCCTATGGCCGCCCACCGACAACCGGGGTCAAGCACCGGATGGTGAAAGTCCGCAATGCGCTGAAAACGATCGGGATGCTCGCGCTTCCAAATTGCCCGCGCCGGATTGAGGCGGATATACCGACGGATCGCCTTGAGCTGCTGCGTCCCAAAGGACAGCTCGATATATGCCCGACGATCAAAATGCCATGACGACTCCGGGAAGGACGCGCATTTTTCAAGGCTGGCAGGCAACTCTGTCTCCCCCCGCTGGACACTCCCTGCCCAGGAATCAAATTCCCTCGCTCGGGCACGCGCATTCTCCGCGGTCTCCTTCAGAAGCATTTCCGCAGGAGGGATCGCTCTCCCATGCGATGCCGCCGCCCAAGACAATTCTATTGCTTCCATGAGAACGAAGCTAAACCACATCGGATTGAAAAACGGCGAACGATCGTAGTTGGCGATCAAAATGAAGTGTATGTGATCCGGCATGATCACATATGTGGAGAGTGTCAGATATGAAAACACCGGATGAATCGCCCGCAAGATAGAATGCACCGCCTCCCCCGGCGGCAACAGCAACGGCATGTCATCTACCCCCAAAAGACGCGAAAGCACCGCCACACGACCCGACAACGTCAGCGTGATGAAGAAAAACTGCCGACCATGACGATTGAAATTCATTTCCATAGTACGACACACCTTAACCCCCTACCCCACGCCTGCAAATCCACAACACACGGATTCCAACACTTTTCCACAACACATTCCATTTTCCGAAATTTTCCTTCCCGCAAAGGGCTGTCCAATGGACTGGTGGCTGCCGCCCCCCGCACCCCCTGCTACTACCAATCCCCACCCCCGCCGCCTTCCAGCAGGCGGAAGAGCCCCGCAGACACCGCATTAACCCACTACCTACTACCTTATCCATACCCACTGCGGGCGCCCCCAGCGCCCGCAAAGCCCCCAGACCCTTGGATATCCCCACCCCGAAAGTAGTATGCCGCCCCTAGGCGGGCAGGGGGGTGCGGGGGCAACGCCCCAGTCCTTTGGATATCCCCCCTAGCAAACAAGCCGCTCCTAGGCTGGCAGGGGGTGCGGGGGCTACGCCCCAGTCCCTTGGATATCCCACCCTTAGCAAACAAGCCGCCCCTAGGCTGGCAGGGGGTGCGGGGGCTGCGCCCCAGTCCTTTGGATATCCCCCCGGTAGACAGACGCCTCCTAAACCAGCAGGGGGTGCGGGGGCTACGCCCCAGTCCTTTGGATATCCCACCCCTAGCAAACAAGCCACCCCTATGGCTGGCAGGGGGTGCGGGGGCTACGCCCCCCTGGAGTTTGGCGGAAAACAGCTGCTTAAAAACTGAATCTAGGTAGAGCTTTTTCTTTTAGCAAGCAAAAAACTGGCTTAGTGTTCGAGGGTGTGGCGTGTCGTTATGCTACGGTTTTTCTCCTTGCTTGGATTTCCCTTCTTAGCAGATCCACGAGATCTCTGATCGAGGGACGCTTGGGAGCGATTCTTCTCCATTTCGGCAGTTTCCTAAAGGCATCGGTTCGTCTGTCGCCAAAAGCCTTCATTGAGGCCATGAGCAGGATGGAGTAGCATGCAGACATGAAGGCAGGCGTCCTCTTTACGGATGTTTCATTCCATACCTGGGCTTTTCCGATGCCAAGCCCGTTTTTCTGGTCGCGAAAGCCGACCTCAATCTCCCATCTGAGGAGATAGGCCTTGATCATGGTTTGTAACGCAATGCCTCCGCGTTTCAATGCCGTCACATCGCCAGTCATGACAAGGAAGGCCGGCTTTGTTGTCTGCCGCCTGCCATACTTGTAGTAGTGCTGCCCCTTGATGACTGCCACGGTGCATGGCTGATTTTTCAAGGCGGTCGTCCAGCGGACATTCTCCATGACCTTGTAGTCGATGGAGGCGTGCTGGTGATCAACACCGCATTCCATTCTTTTGGTCGGCACAGTCGGGTCTGCGTAGAGTTCCGCAGGTGTCTGGAGGCGTTTGCCATACAGTCTCTTGCCCGTCCTTTCCGCTAATGGAATAGACTCAAAGAGGCGCAGGTCATTTCGACAGCGGCAGATGATGGCTGTATCGTGAGGAGGGTTCTCCATAAACGCTCTGTTTGCGAAACTGCCGTCGCCGCAAACAACAAGCTTCTTTTTCTCCAGGCCAATGCTGTCCAAGCGGCGGCGAATTTCGTTCACCAACTCCCTGCCAACTACGCTCATCCTACTTTTTTTCTTTGCCTCTTTGGCAGTAGTACGCTCTGTCTCCGATGCCTTAGATGGAATCTTCACAGAGGGAGTCGCCTGGAAGAATAGTGGAATGGCGCGGTATGATGAGAGTGACGAGGCGCAAATAATCACTGAGACACAAAGCGTTCTCTCACCCCAAATCAAATTAGTTTGAAATGGTGGCGAAAGCGGGTCGCGAGCGTAGGAACAACCAGGAATGCATCGTCCTGTTTTACGCAGGAGTGTGTCGTCTACAGCAACCATCAGCACATCAGCGTCTTCAACAAACTTCAGCGCCATGTCCAGGATTGCATAGGAGAGATCGTTCAGGCTCCACTGCCCCTCGGAGAGCGCCCTGTAGGTAGACGTCCAGTCCTCATGGTTTAGGCCTAAATCGCCATAGTCCTTGTTGTATTCAATGACCTTGGTGAGCGTCTTCGGGTTGGCAGCGGCGATAACCGCTACCGCCATTTCACGCAGACGAGCCTTCGTGCGCTTGTCCTTGACGATGCTGACAAGCTGGTCGAGGAAGCGGAAGAAGTGGTCACTGAATGCAAAATCTTCCATGGCGACTACTTCTCCTCCCATTCGCGCAGGGCAAACTCATTGCGGCCAGTACGGGAGAAGACTTTTCCCTCCAGGAGCTTTTTGCTCAAAGCGGAAACAATGGATTCACGGTGAAGTTCTACGCCCTTGGTTTCGCGAGCCAGGCGAATGATCTCATCAATGTGGAGGCTATGCCCCGTCTCACGAAGTAGGTCGGCAACGATTTTTGTGTTCGATTTTCTTTCCTTTCTCGGACGCGCCTCGTTTTCGCATCCAAGTGTCGCGCGCTGCTCTCGAACCGTCCGAAGACCTGCCTTAAGCATTGATTCTAGGACATTTAGGAAAATTTTCTCGTCAAATTTGCTTTCCATGTTTTACCTCGTTTTATGATTACACAATCATGCCATTCTCGGCATATTCTTAATATAAAACAAGGTAGGTCGAATGCAAGTTAATTTTACCGATTTACTTCATTTTTTTGAAGATTTTTTTCGCTTTTTTCTAGATTCAGTTTTCAAAGATCAAAAATTCGCCAAACTCCAGG
>CAVGTF010000075.1:0-11545 GCA_963632245.1 Anaerovoracaceae bacterium | reverse complement strand
GCATATAGGCATATACACGGCGTTCGCGTAATGCCGCAAGAATAGCAAGACAACGCTCACTCAACTCTATAGTTTCATCTGTCTGATTTTCTTGGGACATTAATTCCTGTCCAATAAAATCGATCTTCTGCATCAACTTTGTAATACGCTTATCTGGAACACAAGTCGCCACGCTTATCTCATGTTTCGCTTCCTCCTCAATAAGACAGTTAATGTCGCCTTTTAGCTTTATATAACTAAATGTGTTATCTTCGCGTGCTTCATTTCTAGCCTTGTCCATTTCACCATTGTTGTTATGGATAGGAGATGGTTGATCATCCGAAGATAGACTACATGTAGAATATATTGTCCAGACAAGGATAACTACACATACTCCTAGAACTATAAAGCCTATATACCCCAGACAACCCAATTTTCCCCCATGAGTTACCTGTTTTAGATTTTTACTGTCAGTATTCATTATTTAATTTCAAGCTCAATGACTTTCCCATCTGACAGAATGTCACCGATATTGATTTTACGGGCATGCGTTCCGGGCATATCGTCTACGGCCAAGAACTCAAATGACGAAAGTTCTCGTGCTCCCTCAACAGGAATAAAGACTCCTGCGACAACACCACCAGCTACAGCACCACCCCCGCCGCCGATTGCAGCACCAATAGCAGCTCCTGCTGGAGCGCCAAGACCTCCTGTAACTACTCCCGCAGCAAATGCCCCAATCATTGCACCAACGCCCGCCCCACCTACAGCACCACCTGCCACACCTGCCCCAATATTATAAATGTGCTCAAGATCTTTATCCTCACCAATCAAAACTCTAACTACAAGGTGAGAATTCTTCCAGTTATCCTTCATTGTTAGCTCTTCGTTAAAATAGTAAGCGTCTCTATTTCCGACAAATGGTAGCGCCTTTGAGGAACGCCAAACTATTTCTCCATCAACAAGCAACTCAGCAAATACCCTTGTCTCAGAAAATTTATGCTTCTCACCACATACAGTTTTAATGTACGATTCCGGAGCGCGGAAACTTACTAACGTAAGGTCTCGCGCCATCACCTGAAGACAAAGAACGCATGACAAGGCGATTACATAATAATATGAGTTTTTTACCATCTTTGCTTCTCCGTAAATGGGGTTTCAATACTTAACAACACGACTCATTTCAACGGATCTTCGCCAAACAAACAAAGATTACCCAAAAAAGCCGCCCATGCTTCTTTCCGCGGAGCTCGTCCTGAGAACACAGCGTAATTACGCCACATTTTGAGATACAAATTATACATTTCTCGCATTTTGAACCTCCTTAAGGCTTTTTCTGAATCAGAATAAGACAACAAAAAACTCCGCCCCTCGGCATTACGCCGAGAGTACGGAGTTCGTAAAAGTAGTTAAGTTGGGATGAAAAGAAGCTACGCTAAGCGGAGCGCAGCGGAGCGCAGCGGAGCGCAAGATAAGTGATTCCCTGGCACGGAGTTATGGACTCCATCTGGGAGATGGCGTCGATAGGATTGGATTGTGCCTGGGAGAAGTGCATTGTGTGGAGAATGCGCCCGTTTTTATTCTGATTTTTCGGGCGTGTTTTGATACAATACGCCTGTTTGCGATTTTCGCCAGTGCGGTTGCATATTTTTTTGCTTTGCCCCCTGGTCTGCTCTTCTGCTTCTGCCCCTGTACAGCAGGCGTGGACGCGCTTTCCGCGCATTCACTCTCCCCCTCTTCCCTCTTCTCGCCCCCTCTTTTTTTGTGCGGTCTTACTTAATAACGAGAACGGGGATGGTGGATTGATCGAGTAGGATTTCGCGTTCAACGGTAGAGAGGTCCTTATCGCGATAGAGTCCTTTACGTCCGCCGATAACGATGGCATCGACGGCGCGTTGTCGTGCGAGATTGAGGACTTCGCGGTGGAGTCGTCCGCGGAGGAGTTGGGTTTCCAGGGAGATATTGACTGCCTTGGCGAGATTTTGTGCGCGGGCGAGATATGCCTTGCCCTTTGCGCCGATAGAGGCCTCCAGTTCGTTTCGTTCTTCGGAGATGAAGATTTTCATCTGCTGGAGGTAGTCCATTGCGGAGGTATCGACCACATATACTGCGAGGACGCGTGAGCCCAGTCCCAGGGCCAGTCGGAGTGCGAAAGCCACGGCCGCCTCGGATTCGGCAGAGCCGTCCACCACCAGCAGAACTTCCTTTAGGAACGCCGTCTTTTCGCTATCCATACCCGATCCTCCCTGTGTGTTTGCGTGCGATTTTATTGCTTTCTTCGTCTATCGATCTTCGTCTGTCGTCTTCTCGTCTACTGTCGTCGTTTCGGTCTTCTGGGCGTTCTGTTGAGCGTCCTCGGTGGCGGCCTGCTGATTTTGTGCGGCCTCCAGTCGTTTTTTAATGAGCTTGCTAGTGAAGAAGGAATCCAGTTCCTTGGATTCCAGGCTTTCTCCGATGTAGTGGAGAGTCGCCTTATAGTCGGGGATAAAGATGTGTTCCAGGGCATTGACGCGCCGCTGGGTCTTCTTGAGTTCCCGTGCCAGGAGCATGACGGTGGTCTCCAGCTCTGCCAGGGAAGCGATTGCCTCCAGGAACTGCAGGAACTGCTGCATGGTGGCGTCCACCAATGCATCGGTGCCAGCGAAACCGAATTGCGAATGGAATTCGGCGTGTTCCGCCTGGATCTTCGGGATCCGGAAGCCCGCCAGTAGCTGACTTTCCAGGGTCACGGTGTGTTCGTAGTGGATTCCGCTGGCCACATTTCGCAGATGCATGAGGCCATTTTGAGCGATGGCTCGTCGGAGCGTGCGGTATGCGGTCTCCTGTCGCTGCCGGAGCTCCTTCTGGACATTCTGGACGCGATCCAGGAGCCTCATCATCTCCATGACGAGGATCTCGCGCTTTTGTTCCAGGAGGTTATATCCCTCCGTGGCCATGTCCAGATCCCGTCGGAGATTCAGCTGGACGCTTTTGGTTGGCGCTACGTTCAGTCTACCCATGGTGGCTTCCTAGCGATCCGGGGGCCTTAGCCCTCGTAGTACTTATCCAGCTCCTCCTGGGTGACGCGGAGCAGTTCTGCGCGGGGCAGCACCTTCAGGGAATCCCATCCGCGGGAGAGGGACTCCTCGATGGAGCGGTTTTCGAATTCGCCCTGGCAGACCACGTTCTTTTCGAAGAGATCGCCGAATTTCATATAGAGCTGATCCACAGGCGAGAGCTCCTCGGTGCCGATGACGGCGGCAAGGCTTCGGATGTCCTTGACCTTCGAGTATGCCGCAAAGAGCTGTGATGCCAGATGGGGGTGGTCGTCGCGGGTGCGGCCCTTTCCGATACCGTCCTTCATGAGTCGGGAGAGCGAGGGCAGTCCGGCGACGGGCGGATAGATGCCGCGCTGGTGCATTTCGCGATCCAGCACGATCTGTCCCTCAGTGATGTAACCCGTGAGGTCGGGCACAGGGTGTGAGATATCATCGGAGGGCATGGTGAGGATGGGCATCTGTGTGATGGAGCCGCCGCCGGCGGTAAGGCGCCCCGCGCGCTCATACATGGATGCCAGGTCGGAGTAGAGGTATCCGGGGTAGCCCTTACGGCTGGGGATCTCGCCGCGGGCGGTGGCGATTTCGCGGAGTGCCTCGCAGTAGTTGGTCATATCAGTGATGATGACCAGTACGTGCATTCCCTGGTCGTATGCCAGATATTCCGCCAACGTAAGGGCGCTTCGGGGGGTGACCATGCGTTCCACGGAGGGATCGTCTGCCAGCGAGAGGAACATCGCCACATTGCGGAGCACGCCGGACTGTTCGAAGGAGTCCACGAAGAAGCGCGCCACGTCGTATTTCACGCCCATTGCGGCGAAGACGATCGCGAACTGGACATCCTCGTTGAGCAGCTTCGCCTGCCGTGCGATCTGTGCAGCGATGCGGTTATGGGGGAGGCCGTTTCCAGAGAAGATCGGGAGTTTCTGACCGCGCACCAGGGTATTCATCAGATCGATGGAGCTGATGCCGGTCTGGATGAAATCGCGGGGATATTCGCGGGAGTAGGGATTCACGGGCTCGCCATTCACGTCGCGGTATTCGCGGGTGAGCGGCAGGGGCAGTCCGTCCTTGGGCCGTCCCAGGCCGTCGAAGACGCGTCCGAGCATCTCCTTTGCCACGGGGATATGGAGGGAGTGTCCCAGGAATCGTGAGCGTGTGGCGGAGCGTGAGAGTGCGTCGGTGCCGCCGAAGATCTGGACAAGTGCGGAGGATGCGGTCACATCCAGGACCTGTCCCAGGCGGGAATCGCCCTCGGGGGTCAGGACCTCCACCAGCTCGTCGTAGGCCACGCCCTCCACATTGTCCATGAAGACGAGGGGCCCGTCGATATTTCGCACTCCGGTGTATTGGAGGCCGTCGTGATTGATGGCTTTCATAGTCATATCTAGCTGATGCTATTTTCCGAGAGTCGCGTGTTTGGCGCCGATGGCGTCCAGTTCTCCCAGGACCTGCTGTTCCAGGGTGCTCATGGCCTTCTGATCGTCGTTGGGGATTTCGGACTTCATGCGGTTCACGCGATCCAGCGAGGACATCGCGCGGATTTCTGCGAGAGTGGCGCCGTCCTGGATGAGCTTTCGTGCGCGGGTGATGAAGGTCGCCAGCAGCGAGAGCATCCAGAGCTGCTTTGCGGGCGCGCAGTACATATCGACGGCGTCGAAGGAGTTCTGCTGCAGGAAGGCGTTCTTGATGATTTCGGCGGCGAAGAGGGTGAGTCGCTGTCCTTCGGGGAGGGCATCGGGTCCCACCAGCTTCGCGATGCGCTGGAGGCTAGTTTCCTCCTGGAGCACATTCATGAGGGTCTCCCGCTGATCGCCCCAGGTCATGGAGCTCTTCTTCCACCAGGCGGTGGTCTCGGGCAGGTACTCGCTGTAGGAGGTGCGCCAGGAGATTGCGGGGTAGTGCCGGGCGTTTGCCAGATCGCGGTCCAGTGCCCAGAAGCACCGGATGAACCGGGTGGTATGCTGGGTGACGGGCTCGGAGAAATCGCCGCCGGCGGGCGAGACTGCGCCGATCACGGAGACGGTCCCTTCGCCGCCGGAGAGCGTCTTCACGCGCCCCGCGCGCTCATAGAAGGACGCCAGGCGATTGGGCAGATAGGCGGGGTATCCCTCGTCAGCTGGCATCTCCTCCAGTCGGCCGGAGAGCTCACGGAGTGCCTCGGCCCAGCGGCTGGTGGAGTCCGCCATCAGTGCCACATCGTATCCCATGTCGCGGTAGTATTCTGCCAGGGTGATGCCGGTGTAGATGGAGACCTCGCGGGCCGCCACAGGCATATTGGAGGTATTGGCGATGAGGATGGTTCGCTCCATCAGGGAGCGTCCGGTGCGGGGATCCACCAGCTCGGGGAATTCCCGCAGGACCTCGGTCATCTCGTTGCCGCGCTCGCCGCAGCCGATGTAGACGATGATCTTCGCGTCGCACCACTTCGCCAGCGCCTGCTGGGTCATGGTCTTTCCGGTTCCGAAGCCGCCGGGGATAGCGGCGGCGCCGCCCTTTGCCAGCGGGAAGAAGGTATCCACCACGCGAAGGCCGGTGACCAGCGGATCCGCCAGGGGCAGCCGTCGCTGGGAGGGCCGGGGGCGTCGCACGGGCCAATACTGGAAGAGAGTCACCTCGGATTCCCGGCCAGTGGCGGGATCCTTCAGGCGACAGAGGACATCATGACCATTGTAGTCACCGACGGACACCAGAGAAGAGACCACTCCGCGCTGGCGGGGCGGCACCATGACGCGGTGAAGGACACTCTCGGTCTCCTGGACCTCGCCCACCACGCAACCGGGCTCCAGCAGATCGCCCTCCTTCACCACCGGAGTGAAATGCCACTTCTTCTCCAGATCCACAGGCGAGACCTTCACGCCGCGGGGCAGGAACGCGCCGCTCTTCTTGGCGATCTCCTTCAGGGGGCGCTGAATGCCGTCGTAGATATTTCCCAGCAGACCGGGTCCCAGGCAGACGGAGAGGGGGCGTCCGGAGCAATAGACGGGTTCGCCGGGCCGCAGTCCGCTGGTATTCTCGTAGACCTGGATGGTCGCCAGCGCGCCGCGGATGCGGATGACCTCGCCGATCAGGCGCGCCTCGCCCACCTCCACCACCTCCAGCATGCCGGTGTGGTCCATCTGGCGGGCCTCCACGATGGGGCCGTTGATTCGAGTGATGATGCCGGTGTCCATAGGAAAATTGCCTCCCTCCCCTTATTTGTCGCAGCCGGAAAGCTCCTGGCGGAACTCCTCCTGGAGGCGTCCCAGCCGAGCGGCGTAAGTATTGTCGTAGAGGCGGTTGCCGTCATCCGCGCACAGCCGCACGCCGCCGCCGATGGCCTCGTCGGCCTTCACCGACACCTTCGGCAGGGGATGACCCGCCTGCTCCGCCAGCCACGCGGGCGTCACGGTGGCCAGATCGACAGGAGAGACCCACGCCGTCATGGCGCGCTCCTCGCCCATGGCCGCCAGCGCCTCGCGGAAGAGGACGGCCAGGGATGCCAGGCGGTCCTTGTCGCCGGCGGGAGCGCCCGACGCGTCCTTTAGCAGGCTCGACAGGAATGCCTGGAGGCACTCCTCGCGCTTCACCAGCCAATGGCGGCGCTCTTCCATCCAGATGCCCTGCAGGAGATTCCGGGCCTTCTGCTCCGCCTCCGCCCTGGTCTCGGCGAGGCTCTTCTCCCGGAGCTCACGGGATTCCTTCTCGGCGCGCTCCTTGGCGCTCTTGGCGGCGGTGGTGGCCCTGGCCACAATGCGCTCTGCGCGGGTGCGTGCGTCGGCGAGAATCTCCTTCTGGAGCTTCTCCTCCTGGGTATTGGTCCGGGCTTCGTCCATGGATGTCCTGCGAGAATGTGTGAAAAACAGTGTGTGGGATCCGCTACTTGGTGTCGACTAGCTTCACGCCCACGGCCTCGAAGATCAGCTGATCCAGGGTCTTGCTCTTTCCAGGGGTCCCCCAGACATCTCCGACAGTGGCGATAAAGGGCTTTTTGGCGGTGAGCTTATGTGCGGTCACCTGGTCCGTCAGCCACTCGGAGACCTTCTCCGTGATCACCAGCACCACCAGATTCCGGTCGGCCAGGGCGGTCTGGAAGGCCTCCAGGGCCGCCTGGGGATCAGACACGGCATCCCCGGGCACTCCCGCAAAGCGAAAGCCCAGCGCGGTGTCGGCGTCGCCGATGAAACGGAAGGGTGTCATGGGAGGTGATTCTCCGGAAGGAGCGTTTTTTACATCTTGGTGTAGAGGAAGAGCGCCACCAGGAAGCCGAAAAGCGCGATACCCTCGCCCAGACCCACGAACGCGATGGCCTTGCCCATGATCTCGGGCTTCTCGGCAGCGGCGCCCATGACGGCGGCGCCGATCTTGCCCACGGCGTAACCGGCGGAGAGGCATCCCAGGCCGATGGAAGCGGCGATGGCGTAGTAGAAGGCGGCAGGGCGCTGCGCGGCGGCCACGGCATCCACGGCGGCCTGGACATCCACGTTGTTGGCGGGCTGAGCGGCCTCCTGTGCCAGGAAGGCGGGTGCGGCGGCCAGGACGAAGAGCAGCGCGAGGGCAGCGAAAGAGCGACGGAGGAGGGAGGTTTTCATAGTAGGGATGAATTCAGGGGTTCCAATTCAAGGGGAACGGTTTGTTGATGAGGAAAGAAAGGGAATTCGCGTAGGACGGTGTTCGTACGCGGGAGTATCAGGCGCGAGGCATTTTACTTCAGGTGGAAGGGTCGGTATTCCACGCCGCCGCCCTGGAAGAAACGGGAGAACATCTCGTAGTATTCCAGACGGACGCACTGGATGGCGGCCACCATGCCCTCGAAGCCGATGATGAGAACATTTCCCAGGATGGCAATCAGGATTTTCGCCGCCGTGGCGCCAGGCGCGCCATCCAGCATGGACATGATGGAGTGAACGGCGAGGCAGAGGGCGGCGTGGGAGATGGCGTATGCACCCACACGGATGAAGGAGACGGTTCCGGAGAGGTATCCCGTCAGGGTCTCCATGGTATCGATGAGGCCCTCCAACAATCCGGAGAAGAGTCCGCCCTCCTCGCCGGAGAGGGAGTGGTGCTTCAGGAGATTTCCCAGAGGGATTCGGATCAGCAGCAGGACCAGCGGCGTCACGATGAAGACCAGACTCCAGGTATGGAAGCGTCGGGTGACGAGGCTGACCAGCACGGTGATGAGGCAGCTCCAGTAGAAGAGGAGTCCCAGCACGCCGTATTTATCGAAGGTGCCATCGAAGAACTTCTTGGCGCGGAAGTGGTTGATGATATTGAAGATCAGGGAGACGCTGAGGAAGACCACGCCCACACCCACGGCGGTGAGCAGCAGCTGCGAGAGATCCTGCGTATGCATGGGCGAGGGCGAGATCCAGAGTCGCGGAATCAGCTCCTCGTTGCCGAAGACGCTCCCGTAGAGAATGCCGAAGAGCATGGCGGAGCCGCCGCAGCACAGCAGGAAGGTTCCGGCGTCCTTTGCGCCCTGTGAGGACGCCTTTCGCAGCCGCAGGATGAGTCCGATGAGGAAGAGTACTCCGCCCTGCCCCAGGTCGCCAAACATGAATCCGAACATGACCATGAAGGTGATGGCCACGAAGAGCGAGGGATCCAGCTCCCGGTAGTTGGGCATGCCGAAATTGGTGACCAGCGCCTGGAAGGGCCGCGTCAGGGCATTTCCCGAGAGCTGCACAGGCACCTTCTCCGCTTCCTGCGCCTCCACTTCGTCCACTTCGCGGGATTCCACCACGCCAGTGCCGTCGGTGGCTTCGTCCACCAGCTTCTGGAGCTTCGGCAGATCCTGTGCGGGGAGCCATCCGGAGACGCAGTAGAGCTGTCGGCTATGGCCGAACATTCCCTGCGCCTGGCGAATGGTCAACAGGCTCTTCAACTGCTTCTGGATCGCCAGGAGCAGTCCGCCATATTCCTCGCCGAGGGCGACCACCGCCAGGCGCGCCTGGTTGATCTTCACCCGGAGCTCCTCCAGGCGCACATCGATCTTTCCACGCTCCTCGCCAACGGTGCCCGCGATCTCCGGCAGCGCGATCTTCTGGAAACCCAGCTTCTCCAGGGTGTCCTCCACCGCAAAGCGCCGACGGCGGCTAGTGACCACCAGTAGCTCGCCGCCCTTGGAATCGGGCGCGGGCACCAGCAGGCAGTCGTCCGCCAGAGTCTGTCGCGCGCGGATCATGGCGTCGTCCTTGAGGACGCCAGCCAGGACGCAGAGTTGGGAGAGATTCCGGAGGGAATCCATCCGGAGGGAGGGGAAGGGGAATCCGGCCAGTGCGTGGCTCTGCTGCTGGAGTCCAGTCTGGCTCTCCAGGAGCTTTGACAGATCGGCCTCCACCTCCTGATAGCGCCTATCCACCTTGTCGAAGAGCTCTTGGATCTCCTGTTGGGAGAGAGTCGCCACTGCGGGAGCGGAGGCGCTCTCCTCAATGCCCAGGGCCTCCAGAAGCACGCCGCAACGCCGCAGCTCCTGTTCGATCTCGCGGATATCGGTCTCGGTATCCACATTCTCCAGCAGTCGGCTATGGGATGCGGTGGTGGCGTTCACCAGATGGAGCATCCCGGAACGTCCCAGCGCCTCGGTCAACGCGCCCAGGTGGCGACTGAAGACCAGGAGATTCACTTTGACCATTCGGTTTGGAAGAAACATGCTCGGCTCCGGTGGAGGTGAGGGGGGAAGAAGGTGTATCGGAAATCCGTCTAGCGGATCATCATGGCGGCGATGTCGGAGGCAGGGAGGTTGAAGCGAATGCCCTCGTAGATTCGGGAGAGATTCACGGTCTCCTGGATCAGCAGGACGGGATAGGCGGCCATGGCATGCCAGGGCTCGGCGGAGTCATAGAAGAACCTCCGCGCCTGGCGCGCGATATGGCAATGGAGCAGGTGTTCCTGGCGGGTGACATCCGTCTCGTTCCCCAAAAACTCGCGGTAATACGCGGGGATGGACTGCAGGACCTCCTCGGGCTTGGCGCCCTCCAGCGCCAGGCGATCGAAGACGCGGCGCGGGAATTCCAAGCCGCCGTCGCCCCAGGCATAGGAGAGGCCCTTGGCGTCCAGATGATAGAAGCTGGCGTTACGCAGGGCGGTGGTGATGTTCTGGTTGTCGATCTGCTGCCCCTTCAGGAGCATCAGGACTCTTCGGCAGGCGCCGGGGAGGCGACCGATGGCGCGGAGCTCCTCCTGGTTGGAGAGGTTGTCCACCGCGCATTCGGCGCGCATGAGATCGTGGTCCTCGGAGAGCTGCCGCGCGATCTCGGTGAGCTCCTCACTGCCAGTGGCCTGATAGAAGAGCCGGAGGAATTGGTCGTCGGTGGTGGCGTCCAGCAATGTCAACAGGTCGTTTTCGCGAACCGCCGCATGCGGAAAACGGATCAGTGCGTCGCCCAGATGCGCCTCGCGCTCCGGGAAAAAGCGATAATTCAGGACGGTCTTGCAGTTCTCGCGCTCCAGCGCACGGCGTAGCACAGCGCAGTATTCGCCGTATGCGCCACCCGCCATGGCGCCCAATTCTTCCAGACGAGCGTGCTGACGCAACAGCAGCTGCTCGCTCACACGCTCGGGTCCCGTCACGGATAATATGCCACGGGACTGCAATAGATGGAAGAAATTCTCCTCGGTGGCACTGCGTGACAGCTCGTCCAGCACGGTGCCCGCCGCAGCGCGGGACCACCAGCCGTGCAGGCGGGCGTAAAGGAAATCGAGTCCAAGTTGGAGATTGCGTTCGGTCATGAAGGGAGAGGACCGCCCGAAGGCGCCTCGCGGGATTCTCCTATAACGCCAAAAGCTCCTTCAATAGTGTGTGGCGATACTTCTCCAGCTCTTTGGAGAAGGCCGCGCCCCGCTGGGGCAGCTCCACCTCGCTCTTCGCCAATGCAGCCGCGCGCTCCTTCTGCGCGGACTCTAGAATGCCCGCCTCCAAAGCAGCGCACTCCTCCGCCAACGCACGGGACGCCGCACTGCTGGACTCCGCCAGGACACGCGAGCTCTCTTCACGAATCCGCAACGCCTCCGATTCCGCCTGCTTCACCAGGGCCTCGCCCTGCTGATCCACGGCAAGCATCCGCTCCAGAACGTCTTCCATATCGATACGATGCGCTCCTTTCCGCGTTTTGCGAAACAGAAAACCACGACTCCCGAAAGCCCCACTGCCGGCAAAATTCCTCCCCCTAACGCGCCGGCGGTTCTCCGAGAGAACCGGAAACCCTATTCCTGAGTGGCGATGATATTCAACACGTCCTCCGCACTGCGCGCCGCACGAATGCGCTGGGCGAATTCCGGCAGGGCGAAGAGACGGGAGATCTCCGCCAGCACCTCGATGTGCTGCGCGGGGTTCTCGGGATCCGCGAAGATCGCGATCACGATATAGACCGGCGCGCCGTCCAGAGAATCGTAGTCAATGCCATTCTTAGAGATGCCCAGCGCCAGAATCGACTGCTTGGCCTCCGGGAGCTTCCCGTGGGGCAACGCAATGCCATTGCCCACGCCCGTGGACATCTTCTCTTCGCGCTCCTCCAATACCCGGACCGCCGCATCCGCGTCGTGCACCAGGC
>CAVGTF010000074.1:0-11654 GCA_963632245.1 Anaerovoracaceae bacterium | reverse complement strand
AGGCCAGGGTTTCGCAGGCGAAACCCATCGCCGGGAAGACCCGGCGATTGCGCCAGCGGGCGCGATAATTGCGCCCGCAAAAGGGAAAAGGGGAAAATGGTACCGCCGGTAGGCGGAAGAAATTAGGTAGGGGGGTACGGGGGGGCGGCAGCCCGACCTCCTTTGGTTGTTTCATGGCTAGGGAAGTGCAGTTATTAGGGATATGCCGGTTCAGGCATCAAAAACGTACCGGTACCGTACCGCCGCTGTGCGGCGGAAGAGCGCCTGCGGCGCCTTATTACCCTTCTCCCTACTACCTTCTCCCTACTACCTATCTGCGTTGGAAGCGTCCCGCTTCCAACGCAACAGGCTCCCGCCGTAGACCAATCCGGCGCCGAAGGCGACGGTGAGGATCAGGTCGTTTTCATGGAGCATTCCCGCCTGGTGCATTTCGTCCAGGGCGATGGGTATGGAGGCGCTGGCGGTATTCGCCACATTCCGGATGTTATGGAAGAATCGATCGGGGGAGATCCCCATGTTCCGTGCCACGGCATTGAGGATTCGTTCGTTTGCCTGGTGCGGGATCACGTGGGTCACGTCGTCCAGCGTGAGGCCCGCCTTCTCCAGAAGCTCCCGAATGACCCTCTCCATGGTCCGGACCGCAAATTGGAAGACCGTCCGGCCGTCCATGCGCACAAAGCCCGGCGGGGTCTTCAGGTCCGACGGCGACCGCAAGCCGGCCTCCCGGACCAGGCTCATGGCACGGGTGCCATCCGCCCCCAGGACCTCACAGATCATCCCCGGTGCAGAAGAGGGCACCAGCACCACCGCGCCCGCGCCATCCCCAAAGAGCACGCAGGTGCTGCGGTCCGACCAGTCCAAAATCCGGGAATTGACCTCGCTGGCCACCACCAACACCGGCTTGCCATGGGCCTGACAGTAGTACTTGCCCATCGCCGCGCCATACGCGAAGCCCGTGCATGCCGCGCTTAAATCGAAGGCACCCGCATTCACTGCCCCCAGACGCCCCTGGATCAGCGCCGCCGTGGAGGGATAGCTGGCGTAGTCTGCAGTGGAGGTGGTCACAATCACCATGCACAGCTCCTCCGGAGAGACCCCCGCATCCGCTAACGCACGCCTGGCTGCCTCCAATCCCATGGTCGACGCACTCTCGTCGTCCCCGGCGATATGACGCTGCGAAATCCCCGTGTGCGACAAAATCCACTCGTCCGAGGTCGCGAGACGCTCGCATAACTCCCCATTCGACACCACGCGACGGGGTAAATACGACCCCACTCCCGCAATGCAAACATTCCGCTCTTCTGGTAATTTCATCATAGGCCGAATAATATATTTTCTACCCACAGTTTTACCCTCACCCACCAGAAAAGAGGCTATCTTAAGGGATGCACCAGCGGCGCAGAGGCGCCGGCGGTGCTTCCCTTAAGGTAGCAGGGAGAAGGTAGTAGGGAGAAGGGGAATAAGGTGCCGCAGGCGCTCTTCCGCCGAAGCGTTCGGCGGTACCATTCTAGCTACACGCCATTGCACATTGCACATTGCGCTAAAGCCGCCCCCGTGCCCCTGCCTAATCCTTTCCGCCTACCGGCGGTGCTTGCGCGCTAATTTGGGCGCGCATAGGCGCACGCGCCGGTAAATTCCGGCGCGGGGTTTCGCTCTGCGAAACTCTGGCCTAACTTCCTCCCTCCTCCCTCCTCCCTTTTTTTGTTTGGATGCGCCGTCGTGTCGATCATGCCCAGCGTGTGGAGCTGATCCTGAAGAATGCCCAGAAGCTCTTTGGCGAGCTGGGCTATCCCCAGGTCACCCTGAAGCTCCTCTCCAAGCGCTGCAATTTGAGCCGCACGGTGATCTACCGGTATTACAGCAGCAAGCGGAAGGTCTTTGAGGCCGTCGTCTACCGCGCCTCCACCACCCTGGGCGTCCAATTCCTCCGCTTCGTCCAGGAAAACCCCACCAAGACCGCCTCCGAAAAACTGCGATTCATCCTCTATTCCATCACGGAATACATGGAACAAAACGCGCCCCTCCTCGACGCCGTCGTCGAATACCTCATCGATCTCCAGCGAAAGGGCGAATCCGTCACACGACGAGTCTCAAAACACACCGCACTGCTCCGTCTCTCACTCTTCCGACTCATCAAGGAGGGAATGACCCGCGGAGAATTCCAGGAGTTCGCTCCCGGACAAATCGCCGGGGTCTTCTACGAAGAACTCATGGGCGCCGCTCTCCAAATCGCTGTCACCAATACCCACGACCCTCAAGACTTCCGAAACCTCCTCGATCTCACAATCTACGCCATGAAACATACCCCAACCTGGAAAGAGTAGAGCGGGGGGAGGGAGATAAGAAGGGGGTAAGGGGGGGAGACGAATAGTTTTTTTGAATTTCTCTTAAATTAAAGTTTACGGTTACTCCCCCTATTCCTCTTCGATCGTGAACTCCCGCATCTCCTCGTGTTCCGTATCCACGCTGTTGAGCAATTCGTGGTATCCGGTGAGGGCATCGAAGGAGGCGAATTGTGCAGCGCGTGCGGCTTGTGGCATTGGGGGATATTTCGCAGGATAGGGTGGCCGTGGGAGATTGATGAGATCCTGATAGGGGGATTCTGGGGTCTCCAGTTGATCTAGGATGGAGTTGGGATCAGACACGGTGTCCTCCGACTTGGGTATTTCTGGTGCGGGTGGTGGCGCCCTCTTCCAGGTTCATGGCCTTGAGGATGGCGTTCTTGCCTAGCTTCTGTTGAATGGCGAGGACCGCCTGTTGTTGTCGGCGTTCCCGCTGGAGGGCGTCCTGGGTCTGTTGTTCTTCGGGGAGAGTGAAGAGTTCGGGTTGTTTCGGGGGCGGGGCTTGTGCGGGGAAGACTCGTCCGGCGGCGATGGAGAGTCGTCGGACCAGGAGGTGTGGATTTGCGATTTTCCGGAAGAGCTCGCCGGCGGCCTGCGTGAGGATTTTTGAGGAAGAGAGTCGTGTGGAGAACCGGATGCTTCCGTGTGCGCCGGTGGGGACCTCGCGGCCGTACCGGTCTTGATGGATGTCGCCGGTGTATTGAGTCTGGGAGTCCTTGAGGGATGCGGCGTCGTATCCGACCCAGAGGACCAATTGGTCGGTGACGTAGCCGTGCTTTACCAGGCTGAGCGCCAATTGGTCACCCATTTCCCGGACCACCAGCTCCGCGTGGGAAAAATCGTATGGTTCCTGGAGGACCTGTCCGGAGCCCAGGCTTTTGCCGGCGGGACGGTAGCTCTTGATATCCCGGAGGGTGCAGGACTCCAGTCCCCACGCGTGGTCGATGAGGAGTTCCGCGTTGATCCCGAAGAGCTTATAGAGCAGCTCCTGGTTTTTTGTGGACATCTGCGCCACATCCCCGAGAGTCCGCATGCCGTATCGCTTGAGCTTTTCGGCGGTACCGGGTCCGACCCTCCAGAAGTCGGTGAGTGGCTGGTGTGTCCAGAGGGACTCTCGGAAGTCCTGGACGGACATCTCGGCGACCCGGACGCCGTATTGATCGGGCGGGATATGCTTTGCCACGATATCCATGGCCACCTTGCAGAGGAAGAGATTCTCGCCGATGCCGGCGGTGGCGGTGATGCCGGTGGCCTCCAGGACCGCGTGGATCAGCTTCCGCGCCAGCTCCTGGGCGGTCAGGTGGTACTTTGCAAGGTAGTTCGTGGCATCCAGGAAGACCTCGTCGATGGAATAGACATGGATATCATCGGGGGCGATGTAGTGCAGATAGATATCATAGACCTTCGAGCTGATCTCCATATACCGACCCATGCGCGGCGTGGCGACCAGGAAATCCAGTTCCAGGGAGGGATCGGAATCCAGTTCTTTTGCGCTGGTGGAGCGCATGCGGAAGCAGCGTCCCGGTGCGCGGCGGCGTCGCTGGTCATTGATGAGCGCCGCCTGCTGCTGGACCTCGAAGAGCCGTGGGCGTCCGGGGACCCCCCAGTGTTTCAGGGCGGGGGAGACCGCCAGGCAGATCGTCTTGTCGGTGCGGGAGAGATCCGCCACCACCAGGCAGGCATCCAGCGGATCCAGCCGACGGTCCACGCACTCCACCGAGGCGTAGAAGGACTTCAGGTCGATGGCGATGTAGCACTTCTCCGGCATTGGCTACTGTGGCATCAGGCCATTTGCCTGTGCGGCGGGGCAGACCTGCAGGAATGGGCAGCGCTCGCAGCACTGTGGATTTTGGGTGCAGGGGAAGGTCTCTTCCTCGGCGAGATTTTCCACGGGATCCCGGAGGCAGTTCCGCATTGCCTGTGCGCTATTGAGGATCTGGGTCTTGGCGTTGACTAGGCTCTCCGAGGAGATCTCGTAGGTGCTGACGCGCCCGGAGTCGTTCAGAAAGACTCCCTTGAGCTGCAGCCTCTCCAGCGGGAAATGCAGCGTATCCATGGCGAAGAGCGCATAGCACGCCAGCTGCAGGCGCAGCTCCTCGCGGTGCTCGGTGCCCGTCTTCCAGTCCAGGATATGGAGGACGCCCTCGTTGTCCACGTAGGAGAAATCCAGTGCGCACCAGACCTTCAGGGGGAGGGCGGGCGCGGTCTCCATGGCGGGGAGCTCGCCTACCACGAAGCTATTGAGCACATCGATCTGCCCCCACTGCTTGGCATCCAGCGGCAGGACCGTCTGGGGGACGCCGCTGGAGAGGAAGCCATCCAGGGCGCTGAAGACCTTCTCCTTGAGGGCGTCGGTCTCCTCACGGGTGATCTCTGAGCCCTCCTGGGCGTAGTAGTGTTCGAAGAGATTCACATTGCGCTTGGGATCCTGCTGCCAGAGCCGGTCGCGGGACTGCTTCCAGCCCGCATTCAGCAGTGCGCGGGCGCGTTGCTGGAGGGCATCCAGGGTCGGGAGGACGCGGCTCTCGCGCATTTGCTGGAGGGCTTCCTGGATCACCTGGTGGACCACGCTACCGCCCCAGAGCGGAAAGCTGGTCATCTGCTTGAGGGCATAGAGGAGGCGGGTTTGTTCGGGGGCATCGAAGGCCCATCCGCCCCAGGCCCCGTAATACTGGTAGTAGTATGCGCGGGGGCAGGAGCGGAAGAGTCGGTTCCGGGAGACGGACCAGGTCAGGTCGTTGGCGAGGGGCTTGCTTCTCATGGTAGAGGAATCGTCGTTATTCCGCCTTTGCGTTCTGCTGGAGCTTCTCCTGCTCCCGGAAGAGCTCCTGGAGTCCGCCCTTCGCCAGCGACAGTAGCTGCTGGAGTTGTTCCTGGTCGAAGGTGGCCTCCTCGCCAGTGCCCTGGATCTCTACAAAGCGCCCCTGGTTGGTCATGACCACATTCATATCCACCTGCGCCGCGGAGTCCTCCACGTAGCACAGATCCAGCAGCGGCGCGTCGTCCACCAGTCCCACGGAGACCGCGGCCACCCGCGCCTTGATGGGCCATTCGGAGAGTTTCCCCTGTTTCTGGAGGCGTCGGCACGCCAATTCCAGGGCGGCGCAGGCGCCGGTGATGGAGGCGCAGCGGGTGCCGCCGTCGGCATCGATGACATCGCAGTCGATATGGAGGGTGATTCCGGGGAGTTTTTCCAGATCGACCACGGCGCGCAGGGAGCGTCCCACCAGCCGCTGGATTTCGGCGGTGCGGCCGGAGATCTTTCCTTTGGTGGACTCGCGGTCGCCGCGGGTGCCGGTGGCGCTGGGCAGCATCTGGTATTCCGCGGTGATCCATCCGCCAGAGACATTCTGGGCTTTCATCCAGGAGGGGACCTTCTCTTCCAGGGAGACCGCGCAGATCACGCGGGTATTTCCGCAGACCGCCAGCACGGAGCCCAGCGGATGGCGTTGGAAGTCGGGGACGAGTGTGACGGGGCGGAGCTGGTCTGGCCTGCGGCCATCTTGGCGTGTCATAGAGGGCGAAATCTCCTAGTTCGGCGGTATATTCTCCCGTTGCGTGACGCGCCTCCAGGAGGGGGGCGGCGTCCGTATGCGGGAAGGCGAGTCGGCGGGCCCCGGTTTCAGGAGGCCGCCACGGTGGAAATCGTGTGCCGGTTAATATACCCCCTGCCTACCGTGTACCACCCGTAAAAGAACCATTCTTTCCCCCTGAAAACCACGCCCCGAGACCCCATCGATAAATGACTCCCCTGCGCATCACATTGAGCCTGCTATTGCTGGCGGCAACCCTGCTGTTGCCGCTGGCATCCTGTGGGCGCGGCGGTGAGGAGGAAAGTGGCGAGCTGCGTCGTCCCGTGTATGACTTAGGGAAGAGCGCCGCGTTGTTGGATGCGGGGGAGGCCTTGCGGTCGGGATCGCAGGTATGGGAGGAGCTCTCTCAAGGCGAGGATTTGAATCCGCAGGTAGCGCGCATTCTCCGTGAGGAGGGCAGTCAGCGGGAGCTCTTCGCGGAGGCGAATCGGCTCCTGCAGGAGCAGCGCTTCCATGATCTCTCTGCACTGCTGGATGAAGCGGAGCGACAGGGTCGCGCGACGCCCACGCTGCTGCAGCTCCGACAACTCCCCCAGGCACTCCAGGCACTCTCTCTCTTTTGCGCACGGCGGCCCTACCAGAAGAGCGAGGATCTGTCGCAGTCGTTGATCTTCCTGGAGCCCTGGAAGGCGGAGCTCTCCCGCATGGCACCGAAGGCATTTCCGCCCTTCTGGGAGAGCCAGGAGGCACTGCTGGAGGAACTGCGGGGGAAGGAGTTCCAGGCAAAATGCGCCGCGTGGATTCATTCGCTGGATATCGCCCTGAATGCCCTGCCGGGCGAGGGACCCGCCGTCAACGAATGCCTCACGGAACTCCAGATACTCTCCCAGGAACGATCCGTCCCACTGCTGGAATGCATGAAGGCACCGCTGACGGAGATCCTCGCGGACGATGCCCCCTGGAGCGCGGAACACGAGCTCGCCTGCGTGCTTCGATGGACGGAGCTCTCCGAGGCACAGAAGGCGCTCCTGCAGGCGCGTCTCTCCCGCGAGGAAGCCCGCACCTTCTCGGGACGAGTCCTCGCCGCACGACTCGCCACCGATCCCGTCGCTTTCCTGGAATTGATCGCCCCCTGGCGCGCTTTTCTAGGGGAGGACGCCTCGGGGTTCTCCCCGGGATTCCTGAAATACTACCGGCGGTCCCTGGCGAAGGAGCCCCCCACGGTGGAGTTCTCCGGGGTGGCCGAGGCGGCCGCGATGCTCTACGGATTTCTTCCTGTGGGTGCAGGAAGAAATCCGTAGAGAATAGGTAGTAGGGAGAGAAGGTAGTAGGGAGAAGGTTAATAAGGTGCTTGCGGCGCTCTTCCGCCGAAGTTTCGGCGGTACGGGGGGCCGCCTTCGAGACGGCGCCTTGCACCAGTGCGCTTTTTCCTAGCAGGGCCCAATTTAGTACTTAGCAGGATAGTGGCTAGCAGATAGTTCATAAGGACGCTCCGCGGGAATTCCGCCGCTGGTGCGGCGGTACCTGTACCGCCCCTACCGCCAACACTCTTCCGCCGAAGTTTCGTCGGTACGATGCCATTTCCCATGGCGCAACCTAAAGGTTTTTGGGGGTCCGGGGGGCGCAAGCCCCTCCGTCCTTTGGAAGTCTTTTTTTTTTAGCCGCCCCCCGTACCCCTGCCAAAACTCTTCCGCCTACCGGCGGTACGGTGCCGCCTTTGCGGTACGGTACCGCCTTTTGGGCGCGCGGTCGGGAACCGTGGCTGCGGCGGCTAGTCTATAGCGCCAGTTTTGCGCAGAAAATCCTTTCTTTGCCTTTCTTTCATCTGTAATACCAACCCAAAGGAAACTTGAATTCCATGAAGAAGACGCTTTTTGCTCTTGCCGCCTCGTTGCTTGTGTGTGCCGGAGGCCTCCAGGCACAGGATGCCGCCGTTGATGCCACTCCCGCCACTCCCGCAGTTGCTGAGGCCGCGCCCGCTGCGTTCGATAGCGAGGTCTATTTTGCCAGTCTTCCCGATGTGATTGCCAGCTGGAACCAGGGCGTCTTGGTGACCAAGAAGGACCTGTTGGATGTGGTTGTTCCCGCCGTGGAGAATGCGAAGAAGAGTGGTGCGGTTTTGACGGAAGCGCAGGTGACTGGCTTCACCAAGCAGCTGGGCGCCACCATGGGTCAGCGCGCGCTCTTCCTGGCATTGGCGAAGGAGGGCGGCATTACTGGCGATGTGGAAGCGGCCACCAAGCAGGTGGAGGAGACCGAGAAGGCGATGAATGCCCAGGTGGGCGAGGGCGCCTTCCAGAAGCAGCTGGAGCAGCTGGGCATGACTCGCGACGAGGTCGTCCAGAAGTTCGTGGAAGAGACCATCGTGGAGAAGTACCTGGAGGGACTGGACAAGAATCTGCCCGCTCCTGTCGTCACCGACGAGGAGATCCAGGCCTTCTATGACGAGAATCAGCAGGCCTTCCAGCAGCCCGCTACCTTCAGCGCCGCGCACATCCTGGTGCAGTTCCCCGCCAATCCCCCCACGGACGCTCAGAAGGCGGAGTGCCTCAGCAAGCTCATCGAGATCAAGGCGAAGCTGGCGGCCGATGGCTCCAATTTTGGCGATCTGGCGAAGGAGTTCTCCGATTGCCCCAGCAAGGAGCAGGGCGGTGATCTGGGACGTTTCCCCGAGGGGAGCATGGTCCCCGAATTCGAGGCGGCCCTGAAGAATCTCGCCGAGGGCGAGATCTCTGATCCCGTGGAGACGGAGTTCGGCTACCACCTGATCAAGGCGGGTGCCAAGACCGAGGCCTCCATCGCGCCCTTCGAGGACGCCAAGGAGCAGATCAAACAGTTCCTGGAGAATCAGCAGACCGGCAAGGCCGCCATGGAGCAGCTGAATCGGATCCGCACGGATGCCGGCCTGAAGATCAACCTGTAGGCACGATCCCTTTTGTGAATCCCTAGCACCCACGGACGTCTGCCTCCCTCCCAAAGGGGGCAGGCGTTCGTTGCGTACGATCCAGAATCCCACGAAACCCCATCCCATCCATGGAGGAATCCCCCGCCATCGCACCCGCTGACACCGCCTTTTCGGAGACGGATTGCCATTGGATGCGCTGCGCCCTGGAGGCCGCCCGGGAGGCGGGCCTGCGGGGCGAGGTGCCGGTAGGCGCCGTGGTGGTGGATGGCGCCGGAAAGGAGCTGGCGCGGTCGTCCAATTGTGTGGAGGCGTGCAAGGACGGCACGGCGCACGCGGAGCTCCTGGCGTTGCAGGCGGCCAGCCGGGCATTGGGGGAGTGGCGGCTGTCGGAGTGCACCCTCTACGTCACCAAGGAGCCCTGTCCCATGTGCGCAGGCGCCATGGTGAATTGCCGGCTGGGACGGCTCGTCTTCGGCGCGCCGGATCCCCGCATGGGGGCCGCCGGCGGCGCACTGGATATCACCGGATTCTCCGGGACTCTCCATCGCACACCCGTCACCGGCGGAGTCCTCTCCGACGAATGCGCGGGGGTCCTCCGGGAATTCTTCCGACGCCGTCGCGCCGGTGCAGATAAACGGAGCCCCCTCGCGGAGACTCCTTTCCAAGAATAGCTATACCCTTGCCGAAGTCCTCCGGACCATCCTATTTTTCGCTGCGCTGGATCTTGCTGGCGGTGTTGACCATCGCGTTGCTGGTGGGCGCCGTGACGTCCCCCGGACGACGACTGGCCTCCGCGGTCTTCGGTCCCACAGTCTCCCTCTGTGGCGCATTCTTCCGTGTGGTGGGCGATGGCATCCGGTGGATTCAGCCGGGCGCGCTCTCCCGCCGCGACAAATTGCTGGAATCGGAGCGGCTGATCCAGGAGCTGCAGACGCGCCTGGATTCCCAGGAGGATCTCCGGAAGGAGAACCAGGAGCTCCGGCGGCTGGTGTCGTTGCCGGCGCGTCAGGAGTGGCGTGCGGTGTTGGCGGAGGTGATCTCCCGGGATCCCGCGCGGTGGTACGACTGCCTTTTGGTGAATCGCGGCTCCAAGGATGGCCTGGTGACGGGCGCGCTGGTGCTCGTGGATGGCTATGCCTTCGGTCGTGTTATCCGATGCTATGCGCACACCGCGGAGGTGGTCTCCGTGCTCTCCCGGGAATGCCGTTTTGGCGTGGGGCTCTCCGGCGGCGATGTGGCGGGAGTCCTCCAGGGCTGCGGCGAAGAACACCCCTTCGCCGACGGTACCCTGGGCTTCCAGGTGGAGTATCTCCCCAAGGAACTCACCGTGACCTCCGAACAGCTGGTGGTCACCAGCGGATTGGGCGGAATGATGCCGCCGGGAATCCCCGTGGGTCGAATCCTCCCCGATGCCCCAAACGGCGGATTGGTCCATCACCCCGATATGGCGCGCTCCATGCTCCACTGCGCCCCCCTGGCACCCATGGGGACTATCCACTTCGTGTGCGTCATGGCACCGATTAACTAACGGGCAAAAATATCATGGGATGCCTCTTCTCTAGCCTCGGATGCCTCCTGCGGCTCCTCCTGGTCGCATTTCTCGCCGTCACCGCATTCTGCGGATGCAACAAGCAAAAGACGCAGGAAGGGAAGGAGACGGCGACTTCCGCGTCTGCTCCCGTCGTCATCTGGACGAACTCCTCCGCCACCACGCCGCTGCTGCCGTTGTTGGCGGCGCTCGCTCCAGAGGAGCGGTCGTTGCAGGGATGGAATACGACGGTCGCCTTCCAGAGCCTGCTGTTAGGCGGACAGGGCGACGTCTGGGTAGGGCATCTGGAGGGCTTTGCGCGTGCCTATCACCGCGGCGCGCCCCTGCGGCTCCTGGCGGTCACGGGCTGGCGAAAGTGGCAGTTGCTCGCGAAGCGCGAGATGCGCTTTCCCGAGGACTTCCGGGATGCCGAAATGCCCTTCGGACCCTCTGACGGCGCGGGACGATACCTCCTGGAGGCGCTCTTGAAGGAATCCGGCGAGGATTCGATCCGGATTGCGCCCTTGGATGTGAAGCCCCTCATGCTGAGGGCACTCCAGGGAAAGATCGAGTTCCTGATGCTCCCGGAGCCCTTCGCTACCGCTCTCTGCAAGAAGAATCCCTCCTTCCACCGAATCACCTCCCTGGAGGAGATCTACGGCGCCATCCGGCACTGCGATCCCGAGGTCCCCTGGGCTGGCATCGCCGTGAATGCCAATTGGGCGCAGGAGAATCCCCAGCGGGTCGAGGAGCTCCTGGAAAGGATGTCCCAGTGGGCCCCCGCATCGTCCGAGGAGGTCTGCGCCCTCTGGACCCCCCAACAGGAGGCATTCTCCCATATCACACAGGACGAACTCCGCGATTCCCTGGCAAATGACCCCGTGAAATGCACCCCCGCAAAGGATATGGTTGGCGAAATCCGGGAATTTTTGGGGATCGTCGCCCCAGACTGCGAATTCGAGGAGGAAATGATTTATCAGTAGGGATTAGCCAAAGACGGGCCTTCCCTAGCGGGGTACCCAAAGGACGGAGGGGCTTGCGCCCCCCGTGCCCCCCGAATACTTTGGTAGCGATGGCTCCGGTAGCTCTAGGGTAGCGGGTAGCGGAAGGGCGCGGTACCGGTTCCGCCGCGGTTTCCTTGCGGCGGAATGAAACTAGGCGGGGGTACGGGGGCGGCAGCCCCAGTCCTTTGGGTGCCCTGCTAGGAAGAGGCGCTTCTAGGCTAGTAGCGTTTTTGGAGGCGGCAACCGTACCGCCGTACTAGCGGCGGAATTCCCGCGGAGCGGCCTTAGAACTAGCCGCTATCCGCTAATTGCTAAGTACTTACCGCATTTTAGCCGAGCCAG
>CAVGTF010000073.1:0-11751 GCA_963632245.1 Anaerovoracaceae bacterium | reverse complement strand
CTTCTGGGATACTAGTGAGGACTCGCCGTTGAAGTGTCCCGCCCGAGTGAAACAGGCCCTGGAGGACGGCGCAGGAACCTTCCTCTATTTGGGACACGGTGGTTGCGTGGGGCTATTGACTACGAATTTCACTACTTACTCTTATTATTGGGACTCGGAAAATGGCAAGTATGTTTCCTGTGGCTCCCTTTCCCTTTCCATGGGGACTCGCGTTCCCTTCTGGATGACGCCGGTCTGCGATATCGCGAATTTGGATCACGGTCGCGCGGGCTACGGGGATGCTAGCTGCGGGAATAAGAGCAGCAAGTACTCCTTTGGACAGTCTCTCTTCCAGATTTCCGCGGAGGGACTTGCGGCATCTTTCGCCGTCATGGGTGACTGTCCTACTTACTGGGAGCCCCCGATTGCCCAGATGGAGGCCTACAGCGATATCCTTTCTAAGAGCCGTGGCTCGGAGCGCCTTGCTACCCAGGGTGCATACGCCATGGATCCCCTCTGGGAAGCCGTCCTCTTCTGTGAAAACTACTCCACGAACTACGGGAAGGCGCATACTAGTTATGAGGACGACTTCGGCGGTTACGTCTCTGATGATGCCGTCTACCATGTGCGGAGCATCAATTTCCTGGGCGATCCCACTGCGGTGGCGCGACAGGGGTTGCAGTCGGCGCTCTCGGTGCAGTGCGCTTTGCGTTCCGGCGGAATGACGGTCACGGTATCGGGGCTCCCAGATAGCGCGGAGGGTGCGACCAAGGCGGTGCGCGGCGCCGTGGCGGCCCTAGAGGTCAACGGCGTCCTGGATGCCTGCCGCACGGATGCACAGGGACTGGCCTCCCTGGAACTCTCGCCATACGAGGCGTCGAACGATTCCGAGAGTGAGCCTGTGAGCGTCACTCTCCGGGTGCTGGATGGCTCTGGTCCCTACATGGAACAGCAGATTCCCTGGCTGGACAAGAATGCGGATGGCACGGTGAGCATCCAGGAGTATCTCGACTGGCAGTTCCTCTGGCACGATGCCTATCCCGGCGACGAGGCCTCCGGCGAAGTCGCACAGTCCCTCCAGACCCAGGCGCGCGCCCTCCGGCAACAATTCCCCGCCACGGAGATCATCGAGGGAACTCGTGGACAACTCTGGACCCTCGATTGGTCCGATTCGCTGGCAAGCACCCTGGCTGGCGCCGGAATCCCCCTGGTTGCACGGGATGCCGAGACGGGCGTCTTCCAGGTGCGCCTCAACCAGGAGGAGTGCGTGTGGTTGACAGAGCAGGGCGTCTACCCGACTGTCCACGAATCCATCGTGGTGACCAAGCCCCAGCGTACGGTGGCTCAGCTGCGTCAGCGGCTGTCGGAGTTGAGCAAGAATGGCTGGCCCTGCTTCCAGCTCTCCAATGCGGGAGCCGATGCTTCGGGGACCAAGCTGCCGGTGCTGCGCGTCGCGTTTGGCGAGGAGGAGGACTCTGCCGATAGGGTCCGTCCACAGATTCTTTTCCTGTCGGGGCTCTTTGGCAATGAGGAACACGCAGTAGAGGGCCTCATGGCATTCCTGGAGGAGTGCTGGAGTGCCCGTGAGAGTGGCGAGGACGATCTCTCGGATGTCCTACAGCAATGCGTCCTGTGGGTTGCGCCTGTCTGGAATCCCTCTGGCTACGACGAGGGACTCCCCGAAAACTCCGCTGGCGTGGAGCTGGATTGGGGATTCCCACGGGATTCACAGCCCCTGTCGGAGGGCGCTTCCGCAAGTCTGGATGGCACCTGGAGCTATCCCTCCTTCCAGGGGGACCAGGCGGCGTCTCCACAGCCGGAGCAATCCGCATTGGTGCGCTGGCTGGCGCGATGCCAGCCCGATCTGGTGTTGTCTGTGCGCCAGGGGGACTCCTGCGTGGCGTACTCAGGCGATACCGCGCAGGCATTGTCGAAGGCCTGGAAGGCCGCGGATGACGCAGTGCCGGTCCTCTGGGACTCCCAGAGACGCTATCCCGCATCTGGACGTTTCCTGGAGTGGTGTGAGGCCTGGCTGGAATGCCCCGCACTGGAGCTCTACTTGCCGAAGGAGAATTGCGGGAGCAACGCCCCTGCACGGCTGGTCTCCCTGTTGAAGACTTTCCTTGGACAGGGCAGGGGGGGCGTGGTCCGGGATTCTTCCACCAACGAGCCCATCCCCTACGCGCAGGTCTCCAATGGCGCCTCCAAATGCACCGATCGAGCCGATAGCCGCGGACGATACTTCCTGCCGCTGGGCACCGAGGGCGCTTGCTTCTTTCAGGCTGAGGGCTTCCTGTCTGCCACAAACGACGCACTGTCGGCCGATTCCTCCGCGGGCGCCGTCTGCAGGATGGCACCCCAGGAAAGTCGACTCCTCCCTGGCGTTCCGCAGGAGCGCGTCTTCCAGGTGCGGAATCTCACTGCGGGAGACACTCTGCGTCTGGAGGCCCCCGAGGGCTGGACGCTGGAACAGTTGGAGGAAGAGGAGGACGAAGACGCGTCCTCCGCCAGCAATGTCCTGGAGTCTTCTTGGACGGAGGCGCAGGAGAGTGCGTTGCTGACGGTTCGGATTACTCCTCCCGTGGAGGACGACAGCGCGGAATTCGTGCTGAAGGGGAGCATTTCGGATGCTCAGGGGAGTGTCTCCTGGGAGGGACAGTGGGCGCTGCCCATTCCGCCGAAAGAGACCTTCTCGCTGGAATTGCCCGATGGCTGGAGCGCTATCTCCGTGCCGCTGGAGGGCATTCCCGCCTCCGCGCTGGATGCCATCGTGCTCTTCCGTCAGGCCGACGGCGACTTCGTGCGCGTGAAAGAGAATGAATTGCTGTTGCCGGGACGGGGATACTTTGTCTGGAAAAAGAATGCCGCCACTCTGGAACTCTCTGGCGCGGTGCCCCTGGAGGTCCGGCTTTGCCTGAGTCGCGGCTGGCATTTCCTGGGTGTCGTGGGCGAGCACCTGCCCGAGTCTTTAGAGCCGCAGTTCACGGTTCGGAAAGGCGTCTACAGTCAGCAGGATAGCGGGAGCCCGCTGGCGCCCGGCACTGCACGGATGCGCCATCTGGAAAAAGCCGCCGTCGTCTTTCCGTGAGGATTTCCGGAGGCGGAACCACAGTTTTGTTTTGCAGAGAAGAGAATGGATGTCATTGTGGGAATGAGTGGCGGCGTGGATTCCTCCACGGTCGCCGCGTTGTTGTGCCGCCAGGGTCACCGGGTCGCCGGCGTCACCATGGCGCTTTGGAAGGAGAGCTCCCCCTATCGCGGAGGCGAGCGGGAGAGCTGCTATGGTCCCGGCGAGGAAAAGAGCCAGGAAGAGGCGCGGCGGGTCTGCCAGACGCTGGGAATCCCCTTCTATGTCCTGGATTGCTCCGGGGAATACGAGCGACAGGTCATCGATTACTTCCGGGACGAGTATCTCGCTGGACGCACCCCAAATCCCTGCGTGCAGTGCAATGCCCTGGTGAAGTTCGGGATGCTCCCGAAACTGGCTCGCGGGGCGGGAATCCCCTTCCAGGCCTTCGCAACCGGACACTACGCACGCGTGGAAAAGGGGGCCGATGGACGCATGAGGCTCCTCCGCGCAAAGCATCTTCCGAAGGATCAGTCCTATTTCCTCTGCCGGCTGAGCCAAGAACAGCTCGCGCGACAGCTCTTCCCGCTGGGGGAGCTCACCAAGGACGAGGTCCGTCAGACCGCCCGGGAACTGGGGCTCGCCGTGGCCGAAAAGCAGGACAGCCAGGACTTCTATAGCGGTGACGCCAATGAGCTCATTGGTGAGGAGGATCGTCCGGGCGAGATCCTGGAGGCGGGCACTGGGAGGGTGCTGGGACACCACACCGGCTATTGGAAATACACCATCGGACAGCGGAAGGGACTGGGCGTGGCATCCACCCATCCCCTCTATGTTACCGCCATTGATCCCTGCCGAAATCGGGTGATCCTGGGCGGAAAGGAGCTGGTGATGCATCACTTCCTGGAGGCTACACGCATGAATTGGGTCTCCATTGCCTTCCCTTCTGCGCCCATCGAGTGCCAGGTGAAGGTCCGCTCCGTCCAAAAGCCCGTCCCCTGCATCCTCACTCCCGGAAAGACCCCCGAGGAACCCATTACCGCCGAATTCCCACAGGGAATCCTGGCGGTCGCCCCCGGACAGGCCGCCGTATTCTATCAAGACGACCTGCTGCTGGGAGGGGGATTCATTGCCAAAGCGCACTAAAGGCGCTTTGGCAATGACGTGCGCCGCAACAACTTGCGGCGCAAGTAGTAGGGAGAAGGTAGTAGGGAGTAGGTTTATATGGTCGCTGTGCGGCTCTTCCGCGGCGTGAAGGCCGCGGTACCAGTACCGCCGCCCCCAGCGGCGGAAGGGCGCCTGCGGGACTTTATAGGCTAGCCGGGTATTTTCTGGGGGGGCAGGAGCCAACCAAAGGACGGAGGGGCTTGCGCCCCCCGTGCCCCCCGAAAAGCTTTTTGGGTGCCGGCGCGTGCGCCAAGCGCGCCTAAATGGCGTGCTAAAATGGGAAAGGTAAAAATGGCACCGCCGCAGTTTCCTTGCGGCGGAAGGAAATTAGGCGGGGGCACGGGGGCGGCAGCCCTCCGTCCTTTGGAGATCTTCCTGCGAAAACCGTGCTTGGAAGAGGCGCTCCGGTGCTAGGAACGCGCCGCTGGAGCGGCCCAAAAGCTGGTACCTGTACCGCCGCATTTCCTTGCGGCGGAAGGGCGCCTGCAGCACCGCTTTAACCTTCTCCCTACTACCTTTTCTCCCTACTACCTTTCTACCTACTACCTGCGGAGGATCGTGGGTCTTTTCATAAGGGTTATAGTATGCGTTTTGCCGTCCGGCGGCGTCGCGGGAGGCGAGAAAAACAGTCTTCATCAAGGAGCTAGCAAAGATGGAACTCGATTGGTCGAATCTGACATTTTCCTATCGGCCCACAACTTGTCATGTGGAATATCATTGGAAGGATGGAAAGTGGGACGAGGGCGAACTGAAGAAGGAGCCCTACCTGAAGCTTTCCATTGCCGCCGAGTGCCTGCACTATGGCCAGGCTGCCTTCGAGGGCCTGAAGGCCTATCGTGGCGAGGACGGCAAGGTGCGTGTCTTCCGCATGGAGATGAATGCCCGTCGTCTCATGCAGTCCGCCCGTCGTGTCTGCATGGCCCCCGTGCCCGAGGAGCTCTTCTGCCAGGCAGTGGAGCGCGTGATTCGTGCCAACGAGGAGTATGTGCCCCCCTGCGGCACTGGCGCCACCCTCTATGTGCGGCCCCTGCTGCTGGGCACCGCGCCCCAGATCGGCGTGGCACCCGCTGCCGAATACACCTTCATCGTCATGGTCGTGCCCGTGGGCGCCTACTACAAGGGCGGTCTCCAGGCGGTGCGCGCCTGCATTGTGGATGACTACGACCGCGCCGCACCCCGTGGCACTGGCAATGTGAAGGTGGCCGGCAACTACGCCGCCAGCCTTCTCTCCCACGAGATGGCGAAGGAGAATGGCTACGCCGTGGATCTCTATCTCGACGCCGCCACCCACAAGTACATCGAGGAGTTCGGTTCCTCCAACTTCATCGGCATCACCCACGACGGAAAGTACGTGACTCCCTCCTCTCCCTCCATCCTGCCCAGCATCACCAACCTGGGGCTCCAGGAAGTGGCGAAGGACCTCGGCATCCCCGTGGAGGTCCGCCCTGTGGACTTCGAGAAGGAGATCGGCACCTTCGCCGAGGTGGCCGCCTGCGGCACCGCCGTGGTCATCACTCCCGTCAAGGAGATCGTCCGCCTCTCCACTGGCGAGCACTTCAAGATTGGCACTGGTGATGGCTGCGGCCCCATCTGCCAGAAGATCTACGACGCCTACACCGCCATCCAGTGGGGAAAGGCTCCCGATACCCACGGCTGGCTGAAGATCCTCGACTAGTTGAAGACGCCCGCCTCCAAGTCCGGCGATACCGCGCCTACGCCCTCCGATGAGTCGCTCCTCCAGGGAGTCCTCTCGGGGGACCAGGATGCGGCACAGACCCTCTTCGATCGCTATCGGGAGGGTCTCGTGTCTCATGCCGCACGCTTTCTGCCCTCCCGGGATCTCGCCGAGGATGTGGCGCAGGAGGTCTTCCTGAAGCTCCTGGAAACCCCGCCTGCTCATCTGAAGGACGGCTCCCTGGGGCCCTGGCTCTACCGCGTGGCGCGCAATCTCTCTCTGGATCGCCAACGGCACGGGAAATTCGAGATTGCTGCAGGTGGCGAGAGCGATCTCCCCTCGCCGCCCGTGGAAACGGGCCCCCTGGATCCCCTGGCGACCCTCATGCAGCATAGCGACGCGGAACGCATGCGCCGTCTCCGGGAGGAACTCCCGCCGGAATTGCAGCGCCTGGTGGAGGGCCGCATCGAGCAGGGGCTCTCCTTCCAGCAGCTGGCGGACCGTGAGGGAATCCCCCTGGGAACCGCCCTGTGGCGCGTCCATCACGCGCTGGATATCCTTCGCAGAAAATGGCTTTCGGAATCCTGAGGGGCTCCGTTTGTTTGCCTGGAATGCCTCGACGCGGCCTGCGGCGCCTCAAAAGACCGCATGCCGCATTGTCCCCTCATTCAACCCTTTCTCTTTTACCACCCATGACTCTTCGTTCCTTCTACCGACTTGAGGGCGGCGTGCGCCACTACGCCTGGGGCGAACGCGCCTCCCAGGACTTCCAGCCCATGATCGCACGGATGCTGGGACAGGATCCCGGCGAGGAGCCCTGGGCGGAGCTCTGGCTGGGAGCCCATCCCTCTCTGCCCGGAACCGTCACTCTCCAGGATGCGAACGGCAAGGAAGAGAAGGTCGCCTTGGACCAGGCCATCGCACGGAATCCCCAACAGTGGCTGGGCTCCGCTGCCAATGCCGCGGACGGACAGTTGCCCTTCCTGCTGAAGGTCCTCACCTGCAGCGCGCCCCTCTCCATTCAGAGCCATCCCGACGCCGAGTCCGCCGTGGTCCTTCATCAGGAACACCCCGAGCTCTATCCCGATGCCCACGACAAGACCGAGATCCTCATTGCCCTGGAGCCCTTCAAGGCGCTGGCGGGCTTCCGCGGCATGGCGGATATCCTCCAGGATCTGGAGGCAGTGGAGGCCTTCCAGCCCTGGCTGGCACTCTGGCGCTACGGAAAGCAGACCCTCCGCGGTCTGGTGGAGAGCCTCTTCTCCCTTAATGTGGTCCCCCTGGCCGCCATGCTCACACAGGCGCTTCTGGAAATCCGCCAGCGTTCCCAGGAGAGCCTCCGGGAATCCGATAAGCTCTTCCTCTCCCTCTCCCAGGAGTATCCCGGTGACCGCGGCACCCTCTTCGCCTATCTCCTCAACCAGGTGAATCTGGCTCCCGGCGAGGCCGTCTTCCTGGCGCCCAATTCCCCCCACGCCTACCAGAAGGGCGCCGGCGTGGAGTGCATGACCAACTCCGATAACGTGATCCGCGCGGGCCTGACCCCCAAGGCCGTGGATGTGCCCACCCTCCTCAAGACCGTGGATTTCGACCGCACCGGATATCGTCTGGTGACCCCCGTGGCGACTCCCGGCGCAGACGGAAAGGGCGAGCGGCTGGACTACCAGGCGCCCACCAAGAAGTTCCATCTGACCTTCTATAAGGATGTCCCCTGCAATCTGACCGAGCATCCCGAAGCCCTGGGAATCCTCCTGGTGGTCAAGGGCGCCGCGACCCTCGAGGCCCCCGGACAGCCCGCCATCCAGGCGGCCACCGGCACCTCCTGGATCCGACCCGCCTGCGCGCCACAGGGCGTCGCGCGTCCCGCCGAGCCCGGGACCCTCATGGTCTGGGCACAGAGCGATTTCTAAAAACGCAATCCAGCGTAAATTCCCCCCTCCTTTCCAATTCCGTTTTTCCCCATTCAACCCCTCTCTCCAATGTCTGAAGAATTCGATTTCGGCGCACTGCTCGATAAGGCCTCGATCAACATGTCCATGAAAAAGGGCGACAAAGTCACCGGTAAGGTGATCGCCGTGGGCAAGAGCAGCATTTTCGTGGATCTGGGCGGCCGTCAGGACGGCGTGCTCGACGTGAAGGATTTCATGGATGCCGATGGCAATGTGACGGTGAAGGAGGGCGATGAGGTGGAGTCCTTCGTGGCTGGCAGCGATGCCGACGGCATCCTGTTGCGCCGCCAGATGGGCGGTCGCGCCATCCACGAAGTGGATACCGCGGTGGCCGAGGCTTTCCAGAGCAAGATGCCCATCGAGGGCCGCGTCACCGGATTGCGCAAGAAGGAGGAGAACCTGGTGGGATTCTCCGTCCAGATCGGCAAGAGCGAGGCCTTCTGCCCCGCTAGCCAGATGGACGCACGCGGCGTGCGACGCAATCCCGAGGACTACCTTAACCAGAGCTATACCTTCCGCATCACCGAATACGCCGAGGACGGCTACCGACTGGTGGTCTCCCGCCGCGCGGTGCTCGAGGAGCAGGAGGAGGAGGCGCGCCAGCGCCTGCTGGCCAATCTCCAGGTGGGCGATACCCTCACCGGAACGGTCGCATCCCTCCAGCCCTACGGTGCATTCGTGGATCTGGGCGGCGCAGACGGCCTGGTGCCCGGACGGGAGCTCTCCTGGGAGCGCGGACTGCGTCCCGAGGATGTGGTGAAGGTGGGTGACAAGGTGACGGTGAAGGTCATTGGCTACGAGCCCGCCGAGGGACGCCAGAAGGCGCGCATCACCCTCTCCCTCAAGCAGGCCTCCGGCGCCACTCCCTGGGAGAAGTTCGTCGCCGATCCCTCCTTCGCCGTGGGAACCCGCCACAAGGGCGTGGTGGCGCGGCTGGCCGCCTTCGGCGCGTTCATCCGTCTCATGCCCGGCGTGGATGGTCTGGCGCATATCTCCCAGCTGGGCGCCGATCACCGCGTGAATCATCCCTCCGAGGTTGTGAAAGAGGGCGACGAGGTGGAGGTCACCATCCTGGAGATCCAGGAGGAGGGCCATCGCGTGTCTCTGTGCATTGGCGAACCCCGCGTGAAGGGCGAGAAGGCAGCGCAGCTGACTCCCGCCGAGGCCGTGGAGGTCGCCAAGACCGCCGCCGTGGGCGAGACCCTGGAGGGCGAGGTGGAGAAGCAGGCGCCCTACGGACTCTTCGTCCGACTCCCCAATGGCCAGACCGGCCTGCTGCACATCAGCCAGATCGTCCTGGGTGAGGGCGAGAATACCATGAAGGAGCGCCTCATGTTCCGCCAGCACCCGCTCCACTCCAAGATCCAGGTGCTGGTCAAGGAGGTCAATGGCGATCGCATCTCCCTGACGACCCCCGAGATGGCCGCCCGCGAGACCGAGTCCGGCACCCAGATGGAGGTCCGTGATGCCAAGAACGATAGCTTCGGCTCCCTGGGCGATCTCTTCAGCGGACTGAAGCTCTAGAATCTCACAGAACCGCGGAAGGAGGACGGGCGAGGCGCACGCTTTCCTTCTTCCCGGAGGCGTCCGCGACACTCTGTCGCAGGCGGATGCCGCTCCTGCCAGGGGAAGGAGTGGCATTTTTTTTGCTCAAAGAAAAGTTTTTTTCACGGCTCCGGCGCAGCCAGGAATGCCACCGTTTTTTTTGCGGGGGAGTCCGCGGGGCGCGCGGAGAGTCCATTTGTAGAATCGTTTGCCGACGGGGAGAGGGCGGGATTCCGCCTTTTTTCTGCGTCCGCGTGGAAGGAGGATTTGCGATCTATGGCACAGGAAGAAAAAGAACCCCAGGAACAGGAGAAGATCCCCGCTACGGAAGAGCAGGAGGCCCCCAAGGCGGAGGAGTCCGCGAAGGCCGAGGAAAAAGCGACGGAGTCCACGAGCGAATCCGCGGAGGCTGCTGCGTCTGCGTCCAATGAGGAAGCGAAGGCGCCTGCTTCTGCGCCTGCGGAGCCCACCTTGGAGGAGCAGCTGGCGGAGATGAAGGAGAATTATCTTCGAGCGCTGGCGGAGCTTGAGAATTACCGCAAGCGCATGGCCCGCGAGATGAATGACACCCGCGAGAATACCCGGAATCGCACGCTGACGGATATCTTGGGAATCTACGATTTGCTCCAGATGGCGGTGGATGCCGCCCGGAGCGCCAAGGATGTGGCGGCCCTGCGACAGGGCGTGGAAATGACCTTCGGCGAGCTGAAGCGGACCTTCTCCTCTCTGGGAGTGGAGCCCGTGGAGAGCGCCGGCGAGGCCTTTGATCCCGCACGGCACCAGGCCATGACGACCGAGGCCAGCGAGGAGGTCCCCGAGGGACACGTCCTGCGCCAGTGGAAGCCCGGCTTCCAGCGCGCAGGAAAGCTCCTGCGTCCCGCAGTGGTGGTGGTCTCCAGCGGTCCTGTTGCCAAGCCCGGGGATCCCCAGGCGGAGGCGTCCAAGTCGGAGGATGCCGAGGGAAAGTCCTCCGACGCGCAGTGATTTTTAGGGGAGGTGATTGAGCATGAGTGAACAGGATTTCTATAGCATTCTCGGGGTATCGAAGACGGCCACTGCGGACGAGCTGAAGAAGGCGTACCGCACGCTGGCCATGAAGTACCACCCCGACCGTAATCCCGGCGACAAGGAGGCCGAGGAGAAGTTCAAGGAGGTCAATAACGCCTATCAGACTCTCAGCGATCCGGAAAAGCGCCAGCGCTACGACGCCCTGGGACACGACGCGTATGTCCATGGCGGTGCCTCCGGTGCAGGCGCCGGCGGCATGGACGCCACCGATTTCTTCAACCAGTTCTTTGGCGGCGGTGCCGGCGGGTTCAGCGATTTCAATCTGGAGGACCTCTTCGGCTTCGGCGGCGGTTCCCGCAGCCGCAAGCGCCGCGGTCCTCAGAAGGGTGATGATCTCCTCTATCATCTGACAATCGACTTCGAGGACTCCGTCTTCGGCGCAGAAAAGACCATCCGCATTCCCCGCATGGAGAAGTGCGAGCACTGCCAGGGACAGGGCTGCGAGCCGGGATCCTCCAAGACAACTTGCCCCGATTGCCACGGCACCGGACAAGTCACTCGCTCTAGCGGCTTCTTTAGCATGAGCCAGCCCTGCAGACGCTGCGGAGGCACCGGAATCATCATGGATAAACCCTGCCGCGATTGCCACGGCGCCGGCGCTGTCCAGAAGACCAGCACTCTCACGGTCCGAATCCCCGCCGGCATCGATACCGGCAGCCGACTCCGGATGGCAGGGGAGGGCGCCGCAGGCCCCCAGGGCGGTCCCAACGGCGATCTCTACGTGGAGATCGAGGTCCGCGAAAGCGATGTCTTCCAGCGCGACGGAAACGACCTCTATTGCGATGTGCCCGTGCCCTTCTATCTGGCGTGCATGGGCGGCACCATCACGGTGCCTACCGTCACCGGTCCCGAGGAGGTCAATCTGCCCGCTGGAGTCCAGGACGGCGCACTCATGCGCCTCCGCGGAAAGGGCATGCCAAATGCCCGCGGCGGCGCTCGCGGAAACCAGTTCGCGCGAATCCGCGTGGAGGTGCCGACCTCTCTCTCTTCCGCACAGAAGAAGGCACTTAAGGACTTCGCACAGTTGCCCCAGGAGGACTCCCAGTATCCCCGACAGACCTCCTTCCGCAAACGCGCCGGAAAGTGGCTGAAAAAGATGTAAAACACACAAAAAATGGGGCCGGATTTCCGAAAATCCGGCCCCTTTTTTGTGTAGGTAGTAGGTAGAAAGGTAGTAGGTAGAGAGGTAGTAGGTAGAAGGTTAAAGCGGTGCTGCAGGCGTTCTTCCGCCGCTGAGGGCGGCGGCACCAGTACCGCGGCCTTCACGCCGCGGAAGAGCCGCGCAGCGACCGCACAAACCT
>CAVGTF010000072.1:0-11752 GCA_963632245.1 Anaerovoracaceae bacterium | reverse complement strand
ATGTTGCTGCCTGCCCTCTCCAAGGCCCGTGAGAAGGCCCGTGCCATCAGCTGCACCAACAACCTGAAGCAGTTGGGTCTGGGTACCATCCTCTACTCCAACGACTACGACGACTACCTCCACGCCGCCAAGTACGGCAAGGGCGAGGGCCCTATGTACACGGATGACAACGCGTATTTCTACTGCGTCAATCCGATGTGCAATGACATCATCCAGGGCAAGGCATCAAATGTGTCTGGTACCCTGTTGCTCTCCCAGAAGCCCGAGGCTTCCTGGAAGCTGTGGCAGTGCCCCAGCCTGAATGGTAATGACGCCTGGGAAGAGTATCAGTCTAACGGTACGGCCAAGACCACCCGTCCCAAGACCGGTTACCAGTACAATGGCGATATGTATAACAACCAGTATAGCGCATCCGTCAATAATGGTGATTGCCCCGTTGCCAAGTGGACCCGTGTGATTCAGCCCAAGGCTCCCGCCACCTTCATCCTCTATCTGGATCGTTGCGGCTGGGCCGGCAATGGTGGTAGCTGGGTGTACCACTGGTATATGGCGCACAATCAGACCGAAAAACTGGGCACTGGAGAGGATGCTATCGCGGATCGTTGCCGTCACAGTGACATGTGCAATGTGGTCTTCGCCGATGGTCACGCCGCCACCGTCAACAAGTACAACCTGAACCACCTGGCCAACGACCTGGATGGCGACACCGGCATCCTGTCCATGCATCCCGATGGCAATGCCACCGACGACAGCGGTCTCTAAGCTGATTGCTTGAGCGCTTGAATCACGGGGCGTCCCGGAGGAAATCCGGGGCGCCCTTTTTTTGTTTTATAGTACGTAGTGTGCTCTTCCTTAGAGATGAGGAAGTGTCATTGCCGGTGAATCGCGGTGGAAATCCGTGGCTGTCGTGCAACCGTCATAGTCGGATCCCGGTGGGCGCCTGTCATTTTGCAGCGTCCGATTTGTGTTCTCCGCCTAGTAGGGGCTGTTAATGGTCTTTATCAGGCGGTCTTTTCTGTGCACGTAACGCAGGGAGGGTTGTTTGAGATGGATTGTGTTTCTGTTTTTCGGTGGGGGCGTTGCAGGGGCGTGCCCTTTACCTTGATTGAATTGCTGGTCGTCATTGCGATCATTGCGATATTGGCGGCGATGCTATTGCCGGCGTTGTCGAAAACGCGGGAGCGCGCGCGGTGCATTGCCTGTGTGAACAATGTGCGGCAGCTTGGGTTGTATCATTTGTTGTACGCCATGGATGCGGACGACTATTTTTGTCCCGTGGTGAAGTACGATGGTGGTTGGGATGCCTGTTATGACGACTCTTGGCAGATGACGAAGCCCGGGTATTTAGCGAGGGGGTTGTCTTCTGGTTCGGGTGGTGAGGATGGCGAGTCCTCGAAGCTCTATCAGTGTCCGGAGGCCTCGGGGTATACCAAGAGCTACACCACCCGGTATGCGGGCTACGGCTACAACGAGTGTCTGGGCGAGGATGTGTACAACGCCAAGCGAGTGGGCGGACACCGGACGGTGGAAGTCCTGCGTCCCGCGCAGGTGATTTTGGTGGGGGATGGCGGCTATAAGGATCCCTATACTGGCGTATACGAGATCACCAGCTATCTTCGGGCACCGGTGGTCAGCGCCACCAAGGGATACGGTTCCCTGAATGCCTACGGCACCAGCGATTTCCGCCATGACGGAAAGGCGGCGTTCGTCTTTGTGGACCAGCATACGGAGGCGCTGCAGCCGCCGCTGAGTGTCAACGGCTCCGGCGACGGCAAACGCACCGGTTTCCTCTCCGAGGACAACCGGTGTTATGATCCCAAATGGCAAGAAGGAGAGGACTAACCGCCATGATTGGACGCCGGCGCCTTTTTGCATTGATGATTCTCCTGTGCCTGGCCGCCTTGCGCGGGGAGGAGGCACTGTCGCCCTCTGGAGGCGGCGTGGTGTCGTTATCGCCGGCGTTGACGGAGCTTGCCTTCTATCTTGGTGGCGGCGAAGAGCTGGTGGGGCGTTCCAGCGCCTGCGACTATCCGGAGGAAGCGAAGGCGTTGCCGGTCATGGGGGATTTCGCGTTGCCGGATCTGGAGAGGATTCTGGCGGCATCGCCCCGCGTGGTGGTGTCCAACGACCTGGTGAATCCCTCGGTGGCGCGGGCATTGGAGTCCCGGGGGATTTCGCTGGAGGTGCTTCCTTGCCGGAGTGTGGAGGAATACTGCCGGATGGTGGAGCGCATGGGGGAGCTCCTGGGGCGCAGTGATGCCGCACAGTCGGAATGCGCGAGAGTCCAGGAGTTCCTGAAGGAGGCGAAAGCATGGACGGCGATTCCCGGAAAGGTGGGGATTTTCGTGTGGACGAGTCCCGTGATTTTGGCGGGTGAGGGCACCTTCTGCCAGGAGCTGCTTCGGGTCTCCGGCGGGACGTCGCTGGATTTTCATGGGCGCAACGGCTTCTTCACTCCCGGGAACGAGTGGCTGCTGGGAGAGAATCCGCGGATGGTGCTGGTCTTTCGGGAGCCCGGGAGCCTGCCCTTGCAGAAGGCGCTGGAGGGCCTCCGGGGGCGTATGAGGCGCTTCCCCCAGGAGGATCTGCTTTTACGGCCCTCGCCACGCTGGACTGAGGGCGTACGAATGCTGCGGGAAATGCTGGGCGGCGCAAATGCGCCGTAAGTGCTTAGCAATTAGCGGCTAGTGATTAGTTGCAAGGTCGCTGCGCGGCTCTTCCGCCCTTTGGGGCGGTACGGGTGTACGGCCTTCGGGAGATGTGGCTAGCCTAAGAACGCCCATTCCCTAGACGGGGACCCAAAGGACTGGGGCTGCCGCCCCCGTGCCTCCGCTAACGGCGCAGAGGCGCCTTTCTTTTCAATGAAATGCTCTAGATCATCATGGTGGCTGTGTACGCTGGTGCTGGGGGCGGTGTTGCTCTTGGTGGCGGCGGTGCAGTTATTGCATCCCGTGTCGGGTGGGGGGCGATGGTGTCTTCCTGGGGAGCCGCTGCGTTCTTTCCGGCTGGTGCGGCTGGGGGGCGGAGTGCTGGTGGGCGCTGCGCTTGCCTTGGCGGGGATGCTCTTCCAGACGCTTTTCCGGAATCCTCTGGCGGATTCCTATCTCCTGGGGGTCTCCCATGGCTCCGCGCTGGGGGCGGCGGGATTCCTACTCTGGGGGACCGCATTCCTTCCTCCACAATGGATGCCACTCTTTGCATTCCTGGGGGGCGTGGCGGCGCTCTCGCTGGTGCTGGGGCTCTCCGGACGGGACGGTAGTCCCCAGCGGCTGATTCTGCATGGCGTGGTGGTAAGCGCGATTCTCTCGGGAATCCTGGTGTGCCTGCTGTCGCAATCGGATGTGGTGGAATTGGCGGGGATCACGTGGTGGATGCTGGGGGATCTGCAGTCGGTGCCACCGGAGATGCTTCCGCTCCTGGGAGGTGGCACGGCGCTCCTGGCGATTCTCACGCTCTTCTGGAGCAATGGACTGGATGCGCTTTCGCTGGGGGAGGAGAATGCGGTGGCCTTGGGTGTGCCGGTATTCCTGATGCGGTGGGGTCTTCTGGCGGGCGGCGCCTTGCTGTCGGCGCTCTGCGTCTCCACGGCGGGGATCCTCTCCTTTGTGGGACTCATTGTGCCCCACGCGCTCCGGCAACTCCTGGGGGCCTCCACTCGACGGCTCCTGTTGCCGGTGCTCCTGGGCGGCGCTGCATTCCTGACGCTCTGCGATCTGCTCTCCACACTCTCGCATCCCGTACGACCCATCCCCGTGGGAGTCCTCACCGCCCTGGCAGGCGGGGTCTTCCTGCTGGCCGCATTGCACCGGAGGACTCAGCCATGAGCGAGAAGATCACGCCACTGCTGGAGGCACGCGCCCTGGAATACGCCTTCCCAAAACGGCAGGTGCCCATTCTCCACGGGGTATCGCTGTCGCTGCACCCCGGGGAATTGACGGTGCTCTTGGGAGCCAATGGCTCTGGAAAAAGCACGCTCTTGAGGCTCCTTTCGGGAATCCTTTCTCCTCAAAAAGGCGAGATCCGTCTCCTGGAAGCGCCAATGAATGGCTATTCTCCCCGGAAGCGGGCAGCTCTCCTGGGAATCGCCCTCCAGAGTGCGCCTACGCCCCTGGAGAATACGGTCCGGGAGATGGCGCTCTATGGACGCACACCATTGCTTCCACGGCTCCTGGGACCCCGTCCGGAAGACTGGTCGGCCGCGGATCAGTCGTTGGCACTCTTGGGACTGTCCGAATTCGCCGAACGCCGCGCGAATACGCTCTCCGGCGGAGAATATCAGCGACTCCAGACCGCCGCACTCCTGGCACTGAATCCGCGGATCCTTCTTCTGGACGAGCCGACTTCCGCACAGGATCCCGCCTGGACCCGACGGATCTTCCAGCTCCTGAAACACAAGGCAGAAGACGAGGGCAGGGCGGTGCTGGTGGTGACTCACGACCTGGAACGCGCACGGGAATTCGCCAGCCACTGCTTGCTGCTGAAAGAGGGGAGAATCTGGAAGGCGGGAATGCCAAAAGAAACGCTGGATGCAAAGACTATGGATGAGCTATACGGCTAAAAAGCGGATGACAACGCGCAGGTGCCGCCGGCAGGTAGCAGGCGCTAGGTAGGGGGCGGTACCGGTTCCGCCGCAGTTTCCTTGCGGCGGAATGAAATTAGGCGGGGGTGCGGGGGCGGCAGCCCCAGTCCTTTGGATTTCCTTGATGGGGAAGAAAACCTTTTGGAAAGAGAGGGGGGATACGCTAGGTACTAACCAAAGGAGGTCGGGGCTGCCGCCCCCCCCCGAAAGGCACTAGGGTAGCGGCGGTTGCCAAGTGCCTTTGGGAAAAGCCGAGTTTCTGATAGGGCAGATTCCAACCAAAGGAGGTCGGGGCTGCCGCCCCCCGTGCCCCCTGCTAAGCATTTCCGCCTACCGGCGGTGCGGGTGTAATCTTGGCGTGAATCGTCAGAGATTGTCAAAAGATGTCGTTTTTTGCAAAATAGCCATTGGATTCACCTTGCAAATTTGTGGAAGGGGCTATATTCGTTGATCTACGCCGAGGCTGTGTAGGCAGTGGCGTTATTGGTTGCACATTGTTTTCCATCAAGTTTTTTGTTCTTATGTCGGAGCAGTCTGAGCAGCAACGTTGTCCCAGTGGGGGCGACTGTGCGAGTTGTGGCGGAAAGTGTCATGACGACACCCGTCAGGTTCGTGAGAATCTTCTAGGGGTGAAGCACATCTACCTGGTGCTTTCGGGCAAGGGTGGTGTCGGCAAGAGCACGGTCTCCTGCAATTTGGCGGCGTCGTTGGCGTTGCGGGGTCAGCGTGTGGGCTTGTTGGACATTGACTTCCACGGTCCCAGCATTCCGAAGATGCTGGGTTTGGAGGGCGCGCAGCTGTATTCCGAGGGTGAGAAGCTGGTGCCTGTGGAGATGGGCGGCCTTTCGCTGAAGGTCATGTCCATTGGCTTCCTGCTGTCGCAGACGGACCAGGCGGTGATTTGGCGTGGTGCCATGAAGCACGGCATCATCAAGCAGCTGTTGGGCGATGTGTTGTGGGGCGATTTGGATGCGCTGGTGATTGACACTCCTCCGGGCACGGGTGACGAACCGCTGTCGGCGTGCCAGTTGCTGCCCAATGCGGATGGCGCGATCCTGGTGACCACTCCCCAGCAGGTCTCCGCCACCGATGTGAGCAAATCCGTGAATTTCCTCTCGCAGCTCTCCTTCCCCGTGCTGGGCATTGTGGAGAACATGAGTGGCTTCGCCTGTCCGCATTGCGGCGAGGTCACCGAGATCTTCTCCCATGGCGGTGGCGAGAAGCTTGCCGAGACCTACAAGGTGCCCTTCCTGGGGCGCCTTCCCCTGGATCCCAAGATCTGCGCGGGCGGAGACGAGGGCGTGCCCTTCGTGGAACGCTACGCCGACTCCGCCACGGCGAAGGCCTTCGAGGAGATCGTGGATCGTCTCCAGAAGTAGAATTCCTTTCTTGAAACAAGAGTAAAAGAACACACAGCCGCTGGTCGTCCCTTTCTAATCCTTTCTCCCTGACGGCCGGCAGACGCTAACACAAGAATTCTCGGATTTGCCTGGGATTGGCTCCCGTGGGCTTTCCAGGGCGATTCGTGGAATCGGAACAAAGGAAATTCTCGCAACATGTCTTTGGAATACCCCAACAACTATCTCTACAACACCCACCACGTTTGGGCAAAGTTGGAGCAGAAGAAGAACAAGAAGCAGACCCAGCCCCAGACCTTCGCCTACGTGGGCATCACCGACTACCTCGCCGAGGAGCTGGGCGGCATTGACAGCATCGACATCCCCCTGGAGGAGGACGAGCTGGAGATGGACTCCCTGGTGATCCATATCCACACCAAGAGCCGCATCCGACACTTCCCGTGCCCCCTCACCGGACGCGTCGTGGAGGTGAACCAGGAGGTGCTGGATTCCCCCGCTCAGATCTACCTGGATTGGGAGAACGCCTGGCTCTTCAAGATGGAAGTGGATAATACCTCCGAGACCGATCTGCTCATGGACGGCAAACAGTACGTGAAGTACCTGGATTCTTTATAGGTAGTTGGAACGCAGGGTGAGCTAAAGGACTGGCGGCTAGAAGCTGCATTTAGAAAAGAGACGGCTTCTTTGCCCGACGATCCAACCAAAGGACGGAGGGCCTTGCGCCCCCCGTGCCCCCCGCTTTAGTACCTAGCTGGTTAGTGGCTAGCGGCTAGTTGCAAGGTGCTGCAGGCGCTCTTCCGCCGCTGGTGCGGCGGTACTGGTACCGCGGCCGAGTGCCGCGGGATAGCCGCGCAGCGGTCAAATAACTAACGGCTAGCCACTAACGGCTAGCCACGGAATTTTCCTCCTTCCTCCTTCCTCCTTCCTCCTTCCTCCTTCCTCCTTCCTCCTTCCTCCTTTTTTCCCTTAGATGGAACGGCGCGCGGTCTCCCTGGCATTTTATTTCACCGGACTGTTCCTGGCGGTGGCGTTGGTATTGACCGTCCGTGGCGCGCCCTTTTCCTTTTTGCTGGTGCGGTATTGGCCGGTGTTGTCTGCGTTTTTGCTGGTGCTGTCGGCGTATAGCTGGAAGGACCCCGACAATCGTTTTGCACCCATTTGGGAGATGCGCGCGTGGTCGCTGTTGCATCTCAGCCTGGCGCCCTTTTTCTGCTGGTATTGTCAGATGAAGGCGGTGGGCGTTGGCTTTGTGTTGACGAAGCAGCATATCTATTTGCAGCTCATGGCGTTGCTTTATGTGGTGACCTTCCCGATGGTCATGAGGGCCTTTGGGGATGTCGTCCAGCAGTCCCGGGAATTGCGGGAGAGTGGGATCAGCCGTGCGTTGTGGCGGTATTCCTTCTATCTGTTGTTGGCGCCCATGTTGGCGGCGTTGGCGGGGAGTATTTACCTCGCGCTGTTGCACACGCCGCCCAATGGCAATCCCTTGAAGCTGTTGCCTGTGGCGCTCTTGGAGGCCGGAGTGCGTCCACCGCTATCCGGGCTCTTCACGATCCTTTTGCCTTTGGCGATCCTGGGACAGCTCCTGGGCGCCATCCGGCTTTTCCTTTCCTCGAAGACCGCGGATTCCGGCATTGAGGGATCCCCGGAACTCCCCCCGAAGCCCGAAATACATATCGTTTCCCATGACCAAGAAGACTCAGCTGATTAGCGCATTGGATTTGCCGGAACTCTCCCAGGCCCTCGCCATGGTGGACCGCATTGGCCCCCACGTGGAGTGGTATAAGGTCGGCAAGCAGCTCTTCACCCACTACGGTCCCGTGGTGCTCCAGGAACTGAAGGCCCGCGGCAAGAAGATCTTCTTGGACATGAAGTTCCATGATATCCCCAACACCGTGGCAAACGCCATCCGTTCTGGCGCAATTGTGGGCGCGGACATCATCAATGTCCACGCCATGGGCGGTCCCGCCATGTTGTCGGCGGCAGCCGAGGCCATGAAAGAGACGGGCAAGACGGTGATTGCGGTCACGGTGCTTACCAGCATGGACCAGGACCAGCTCACTGCCATCGGTGTGCAGGCCACTCCCGCGGAACAGGTTCTGCGGCTGGCGACCCTCACCCGGGATGCGGGACTGGCCGGCGTGGTCTGCTCCGCCCTTGAATTGCCGCTGTTGCGGCAGCACTTCGGCGAGGACTTCCTCACCGTGGTCCCCGGAATCCGTCCCGCCGGCGCCGCATTGGGCGATCAGAAGCGCGTGATGACTCCGCGGCTGGCGCAGGAGGCCGGCGCCGACTTCATTGTGGTGGGACGCCCCATTTTGGCGGCGCCGGATCCCGCCGAGGCCGCCGAGAAGATCCTCCTGGAACTGGCATAAATCCGCCCGAAAATATCTCCCTTTCTGTCGCCAAACGCCATGAAGCTCTTCGATCTTCGGAATCGTCTTTGGGAAAATCCCAAGGTGCCCCAGGTGAACATGTTGCGGAGTCGTTCGACGCTCTTTTCCTGGGGGAGTGAGGAGGAGGCGCGGAAGGGGAGTTACGAGCCCTTCGAGTGTCCCGCCATCGAGTCCCTCAATGGCGAGTGGCGCTTCTGGTTCTACGAGCGTCCGGAGGAGGTGCCCGAGGCGTTGCTTTCTGGCGAGGCGGTTTCTGGCGAGGCGTCCATCCAGGTGCCGGGCAACTGGATGCGGCAGGGCTTCGACTATTCGCAGTATATCAATGTCTGCATGCCCTTCCCGGATGCGCCGCCCACGGTTCCCCAGGACCGGAATCCCTGCGGCGTCTATCGCAGGAGCTTCCTGGTGCGCAAGGAGATGGAGCGGCTGGTGCTGCATTTTGGTGGCATCGAGTCCTGCGGTTTCATCTATGTGAATGGCCGGGAAGTGGGCATGGTGAAGGACTCCCGCACCTGCTCCGAATTCGATATCACGGATTTTGTGACGCCGGGCGAGGAGAATCAGCTGACGGTGTTGGTATTGCGGTGGTCCGATGGATCCTTCCTGGAGGACCAGGACCACTGGCGCATGGGCGGAATCTTCCGGGATGTCTATCTGCACTACACCCCCACCGCCCATATCGCCGATGTCTTTGCACAGACCACCCTGGACGAAGAGACGGAATCCGAGGGCATTCTGAATTTGCGGCTGGATGCCGGTTTCCGTGGCGCGCACCAGGTGCCGCCGGGCTGGCGTTTCCGGGTGCAACTCTTCGATCCCCAGGGGAAGGCGCTCTGGGAAGAGCCGAAGGAGCTGGGCTTTTTCCTGAATGGCAATATGTATCAGTATCCGGAGGAGCGCCGTTGGCAGCCGTTGGCGCAGGAGACCTACCGCTTTCCTGGCATCCAGACCTGGAGCGCCGAGACCCCCGTTCTCTATCGATTGACGGTGGCGCTGCTGAATCCGCAGGGCGAGTGTGTGGAGGCCACGGGCGTGGATGTGGGCTTCCGGAGCGTCCGGCGAAAGGACGGCTGCCTCCTGATCAACGGACAGCCCGTGCGCTTCTTCGGCGTGAATCGGCATGACTTCGATCCTGTGCGCGGCAAGACGGTGACTCCGGAGGGCATTCTCCAGGATCTGCTACTCATGAAGAGCATGAATATCAATGCCATCCGCACCAGCCACTACCCCAATGACGAACGCTTGACTGCGCTTGCCAGTCGGCTGGGATTCTATGTGATTAGCGAGGCGAACATCGAGGTGCACGCTTACTACGATCACCTGACCGACGATCCCCTGTGGCTGGCGGGCATGATGGACCGCTTCCATCGGATGGTCCTGATCTACAAGAACAACCCCTGCATCCACCTGTGGTCCATGGGCAACGAGTCAGGGAAGGGCGCGAATTTCTATGCGCTGTCCGCCTGGGCGCACGCCTTCGATCCCTCCCGCGGCGTCCATTACTGTGAATTCAACCGTCCCCTGGTGAACTATCCGCCGCCCTACGATACCTTCAGGCCCGCACCCAACGAAGAGGCCTTTACGGATACGATTTCGACGATGTATTCTCCCTTCTCGGAGATCGAACGATGGATCAAGGAGAAGATGCCCACGGATAGCCGTCCGGTCATCTTCTGCGAATACTCTCACGCCATGGGGAACTCCAATGGCTCCCTGGATCGATACTTCCATTACTTCCGGAACTACCGGCGCATCCAGGGCGGATTCATCTGGGACTGGAAGGACCAGGGACTCCTGGAGCACGACGCACAGGGCCAGAAATACTTCGCCTACGGCGGTGACTACGGCGAAAAGAACCACGATACTAACTTCTGCGGAAATGGACTGGTCTCCGCGGATCTGACACGCCATCCCGCCAGCTGGGAATTCCAATTCCTGGCGCGGCCCTTCGATTTACAGATTGCCGATGAGAAGAAGCAGACTTATACCCTGCGGAACTGGCGGTATTTCACCATGCTGGATGACCTGGAGTTTTCCTGGAGACTCCAGCGGGACGGCAAGACGCTGTTGACAGGCGTCCTTCCCAAGGACGCCACCAGTGGCATCGCCCCCCAGGAGAGCCGCGTGATCGATCTCGGCGAAATCCTGAAGGAGTGCGTGGTGGCACCCGGACAGGAGCTCTTCCTGACTGTCACTGGCGCTCAGCGAGGCGATACCCCCTGGCAGAAGACAGGATATGTGGTGGCCGAGCAGCAGTTCGACTTGACGAAGCTCGTCCGGGTGGTCAAGCCCGAGAAGCCCCGTCGCCTGGAGCCCGTTCGGCTGGCCTTCAGCCAGAATACGATTTCCGACGGCGAGAGCGTGGTCCATTTCACGGACGGCGCCATGCCGGATCAGTGGATCTACCGCGGACAGAAGCTGCTGCTGGGCAAGGCGAATGAGCAATTCGTCCGGGGATTGGTGGACAACGATGTCATCAAGGCGTGGGTCGCCACCGAGGAGCACCGCCAGGGCGGTCGCTGGATCCGTGAGTGGGATATCTTCCATCTCCAGGAATCCGAGAAGCTGGCCTCCAGTCGGCTTCAGGAGGACGGATCGCTGGTCATGGAGTCCACTGCCACCCATACCGCCAAGAATGGCGCCGCCTTCACCGTGAAGCGTCATCTGCATTATCGCTTGGACGGCATCCTGGAGGTGGAATTGACCTACGAAGTGCCCGAGAAGCTCTACGATCCGCCGCGACTGGGCGTCACGATTCCCATGCCGAAGTCCTTCGAGACCCTTCGTTTCTTTGGCGAGGGTCCCCGGGAGTGCTACTGGGATCGTCATGCTAGCGGGCAGGTGGGTCTCTACGAGCAGAAGGTCTCCGATCAGCTCTTCCCCTATCTGCGCCCACAGGAGAGCGGCAACCACGTGAATGTGCGCGCCATCGCCCTTGAGAATGGCCGCGTGGGACTGCTGGCGGTGGGCGCGGGAATGCTCCTGGAGGCCTCCGCTCTCCACGCGACGCCCGCGTCCCTCTTCGCGGCAGACCATATCAACGACATGCCCGACGAGGACGCTACATACCTGAATCTGGATCTCCACCAGCGGGGACTGGGAACCGCCTCCTGCGGCGAAAATCCCCAGCCGGAATATGAATTCAAACCCGGCACCTACCGCCTCGCCTTCCGACTCCTGCCATACGTGCCCGGAGAATGCGAGCTCATGGAGCTGGTGCGGCTGGCGCAGCAATAAGCGGCGAGGCCGCTTATTGCGCTTGAAAAAGGAGGGGGAAAATTCAGTGGTTAGTGGTTAGTGGTTAGCCGCTAGTTATTTAGACGCTGCGCGGCTATTCCGCGGCACTCGGCCGCGGAACCAGTACCGCCGCTCCAGCGGCGCGTTCCTAGCACCGGAGCGCCTCTTCCAAGCACGGTTTT
>CAVGTF010000071.1:0-11769 GCA_963632245.1 Anaerovoracaceae bacterium | reverse complement strand
CGGCCGTACCCTGCATCCCGATAACATGGCCGCCGGTCCTGCCTCCTACGGCTTCACCGATACCCTCGGACGCATGCACTCCGACGCACAGTTCGCCGGATCCAGCTCCGTGCCCGCACACGTCGAGATGATGGGCTTCCTGGGAATCGGCAACAACCCCATGGTGGGCGCCACTGTCTCCGTGGCCGTCGCCGTGGAAGAGGCCATGAAGTAATCGCGTTTCCATCGTGAACGCACACCGCCGCCCGCCGAAAGCAATCCCATTGCTGGACCGGGCGGTGTTTTTCTTTTGACGGGACGTCCTGGAAAACTTTCTTTTTCCCCTCAGGCGTCCCGCCGAAATCCGCCTTTTTCCCCTCTTTCCTCCTTTTCCTCCCCCGAATGTCCCAGAATTCCCCCTGGCAACCGCTGCTGCCCTACAATTCCGTCTGCTGCCGATACAGCGAAATCGGCACCAAGGGACGGAATCGCGGGAGTTTCGTGCGCCATTTGATCGAGGGATTGCGGAGGTGCCTGGGCGAGTCCTTTGCGGAGGGGCGCTACGAAGTCGAGCGTGGGCGGGTCTTTTTGTATCCGGGCGAGGAGGGTCGATTGCTGGACGAGAGTCAACTGGCGGCCTTGCGCCGTGAGATCCCGGCCTTGCCGGGCATTGCGTCGGTCTCGCCGGGATGGCATTGTGAGCGGACGCTGGAGGCGCTGGAGGAATACGTCTTCCGGACCTTCCCTGCGGTGGCACAGGCATTCCTGGAGCACTTTCCGCGCCCGGAGGAGCGCACGTATGCCATGCGGGTGAATCGCTGCGACAAGTCCTTCCCGCTCCACTCCACCGAGATTGAGAAGCATTTCGCCATGCGGTTGCTTCCGGAACATCCGGAGCTTACTCTGGATCTCAAGAAGCCCGCCTTGCGCATTGGCGTGGATTTGCGGCGCAGCGGGATCTTCGTGGATTACGAGCGCATCGAGGGCGCAGGCGGATTACCCACGGGCTCCGGCGGCGATACCCTGGCGCTGCTCTCCGGCGGCATCGATTCCCCCGTGGCGTGCTACGAGATGATGCGCCGCGGCGCATACGTGGACTTCGTTACCTTCCATAGCGCGCCCTATACCCCCGAGGCCGGACTCTCCAAGATCTGCGATCTGGTCCGGATCCTGAACCACTTCCAGCGGCGCGGACGCATCGTTGCCGTGAATCTGCTGCCATTGCAGAAGGCCATCCGAGACAACTGCGACGAGAAATTCCGCACGGTCTTGTATCGCCGGAATATGATGCGTCTTGCCACGGTGGTGGCGGGGCGCTTTGGCTCCGAGGCGCTGGTGACGGGCGAGAACTTCGGTCAGGTGGCCAGCCAGACCCTCACCAATATGCGGGTCATTCAGCAGGCGACCCCCATGATGATCCTCCGGCCACTGCTGGTCTACGACAAGCTGGACATCATCGATGTCGCCCAGAAGATCGGCACCTTCCCCATTTCCCAGATCGCGGTCCCTGATTCCTGCACCGTCTTTGCTCCCGTGGCACCCACCACACACGCCTCCCTGGGACTGGTGCAGGCCAATGAGGCGCGGCTGGATCTGCCTGCGTTGCTCCGACAGTGTCTGGAACAGAGCACCATGCTGGATCCCCGGAACTACGAGTCACGGCCCTTCCCGCAACTCCTGGAGGAGCCGCTCCCACTATGAGTGACGACTCCGTGAATGCTGCTGCCGTGCCTACGCGCTGCCTCCGGGACTTTTCCCAGGAGGAGCTGAAGGCGCTGGTGGTCTCCCTGGGCGAAAAGCCCTTCCGCGCGACCCAGATCCAGGACTGGCTCTCTGGACGCCTGGCGGCCTCCTACGACGAGATGAAGAATCTCCCGCGCGCCTTCCGCGAGCGCCTGGCGCAGGCGGTCCCCGCATTCTCCCTGAAGACGGTTGCGCGCCTCCAGGATCCCGAGGACGGCACGGTGAAGTGGCTCTCCGAGCTCTCGGATGGCCACACCGTGGAGACCGTCCTCATGCGGATACCCGAACGCTCCACTGTCTGCATTTCCACCCAGGTGGGCTGCCCGGTACAGTGCGTCTTCTGCGCCAGCGGCCGCGGCGGACTGGTCCGGAATCTGTCGGTTGCCGAGATCATGGACCAGGTGATCCTGGCCAGCCGCGAGAATGGCGGCCGCGTGGACAATATCGTGGTCATGGGAATGGGCGAGCCGCTGCTGAATCTGGATGCACTCATCCCTGCGCTGCGGGCGCTTGCCTTCGGCGTCCGACGCGTCACCATCTCCACCAGCGGAATCGTCCCCGGAATCCTCCGTCTGGCGAAGGAGGGCGATCCCTGGAATCTGGCGCTCTCGCTCCATGCCGTGGATGACGAGATGCGCGGACGGATCATTCCCGCCCATCACCGCTATCCGCTTTCGGAGATTTTCGCGGCCATGAAGGTCTACCGGGAGAAGCTGGGCGATTTCCGGCATCTCACCCTGGAATACGCGCTGGTGGCTGGCCAGAATGACTCCCCGGGCGCCTTGGAGAAACTCGCTCGCATTGCGGCAGACCTCCAGGCGAAGGTGAATTTCATTCCCTGCAATCCCAACGACAGTCGCCTGATGGCGCCCACCCAGCGTCGTTGCCAGGAGGCAGTCGCCTTCCTGGAATCCCGCGGCGTCACCGCCACCCTCCGGCGTTCCCGGGGGCAGGGCATCCTGGCCGCCTGCGGACAGCTCCGGCAAAAGCGGCAACAACAGCAGTCCCTTTCCTAGCACTTCGTTCCTGCAACCATCCACCCCATACGGAGAATCGTCGATGAACAGAACGCTCCTCGCATTCGCTTTTTCTCTCTTCGCCTTTGCGGCGATTTCACTTCCAGCCCAGACCACACAGGAGGATCCCAGCAAAATGTCGGCACCCGAAGCCAATCCCGTCGTCCGCATCATGACCACCAAGGGTGATATGATGGTGGAGCTCTATGAAGACAAGTGCCCCAACACCGTGGCGAACTTCATCAACCTGGCCGAATCCGGCTTCTATGTCGGACAGTCCTTCCACCGCATCATCCCCGGCTTCATGGCACAGGGCGGCTGCCCCAATTCCAAGGAGGGCTCCATTGGTACTCCCGGCACCGGCGGCCCCGGATACCGCATCGCTGACGAATTCGACAAGTCCCTGCGTCACGTGGGACCCGGAGTCCTCTCCATGGCCAACAGCGGCCCCAATACCAACGGCAGCCAATTCTTCATCACCTTCGTGGATACCCCCTGGCTGGATGATCACCACACCGTCTTTGGAAAGGTCATCAGCGGACTGGAGGTCCTGAAGGCTCTGGAGGCCGTTGGCACCCGCAGCGGCAATTGCACCGAGCGCGTCCTCTTCAATGTGGAGGTCGTCTCCAAGCGCAACCACGAGTACGTGGTCAAGAAACTCTAGCACTACCGAATCGCTCCCCTCCCGGAATCCATGGCCCTGCAAGAGAAACTCCATCCTGCTACGCGACGCGCGTTCCCGCCGGCAATGCTGGCGGCGCTGGCGCTGTTGTTGTTGGGCGTGGTCTCTTGCCGGAGCCTGGTGGCGCCCCCGGGATACGCCTCCCGGGGTAGCGGCACCGCCGGACGCATCGAATTCCCGGAGGGCGTCTCTCTGGAAGCGCAATACGTCCTCCTCGCCTGGTATGAATCCCAGCATGGCGAGGAGGCGCGTCGTCGGGCGGGCGATGCCTACGGCGTGGTGGTCAATGCCCTCCGGGATCGCGGCGCGCTGCTACGCGGTATGGCGGCACGGGAGTTGGCGGAGCGCTACCCCGCATTCGCGTATGTGCCACCCAATGGCGGACTCGCCTTCCTCTATGGTGCATTGGGCGCACGGCAGGACTACGAGCAGGCGCTCGCCATGCTGTCGGAGTGCCGGCGGGTCCTGGAGAGCCAGCGGACCCTGGAGGTGCCCCTGCAGGAATGCGCGGTGTATCTGGAACAGACTGCCAGCGCCCAGGAGGCGGTGCACTTTCGTCAATGGGCGGAAAGCCATTCGCGCCTGGAGGTCGCTTCTTCCGATCAGGAGAGCCTCCGGCTATTGGATGCCTGTCGTCGCGCGCTGTTGCTGAAGCAGCGGCTCGCCGCGGCCACTGCGGATGCCGAGGAGTGTCTCCAGGGCGATGTATTGGGCGCACCGAGGGTCCTCCAGGAGCTGGATGAGGCCGACAAGGCCATCCTTCCCGAAGCATTGGCGGAATTGAATCTCATTGAAGACCAGGAGACCCTCCCGCAATGGAAGAGCCTCCGCTCGAATTTCCCCGCGCGGGTCGTGTCGCGAGTTGCTGCGCGGGTGGAGGGTCTCTCTCTTTCCGAGGGCGAGGCGCTCCTCTCCAATGCCCTCCAGGAATGGAATGGCGAGCCGCGTCTGAAGACCGCTTCCCAGGCATCCCGTGAGGCGCTGACCGCGGTGCTGGAGGGCCTCTTCCGCCGGCGGGTCCACGAACTCCGCCAGGAGTCCCAGCATGCCGGGGAGACCGGCGGCTATGCCGGCGCCATTCAGCGGGTGCGACAGCGCCTGTCGTCCCTGGAAAAGGGCGATTTTGGTGACTGGGAGTGCTACCGTCGGCAGGGAATGCTGGAACAGCTGACCGAGCTCCTGCGGACGCAGTCGGAGAGCCTCCTGGAGGGCGCAAGGAAATACTACTTGGCGCGCCAGCGCGAGCTCCTTGACTCCGGACATCCGGCACTGGCCCTGGAGATCGGTGAGCTGCTCGCGTCGCTCCTTGGCGAAGCCCCCCTGGAATCCGCTGAGGCCGAGCAGCGCGCGAAGGCGACTCTGAAGGAACAGCCGGCGCTCTATACCCTGCGGCTGGGCGTTATCACTGCCACCGATCCGGGGCAGGGCGCCAGCTGGCGCGGCGATCTGGAGGTGGCGCTCTCCAAGGCGCTCTCCGAGGCCGGATGGAGCACGCTCCTGGGACTCGCTTCCTCTGTGGAGAATGACCCCCTCCCCAATGCCTGGCGTCTGGAGCAGTGCGAGTTGCTGGAACACGATGGCGGACAGGTGGAGACCGCGCGTAGCGAAGAGACCCGCCAGGGTTACGGCGAGGCCACTCTGGAGGAGTCCGGCGACCACGCCTTCGTTCAGCGAAAGTGGTCCCAGCGGGTGGAGCGGATTGCCTCCACGCGGGTGGGACACCTCCGCATTCGGGGACGCCTGGTCCGCGGTGACGATTCCCGCGTGGTGGAGTGCAATGCCTTCTATCCGCAGGTCTTCCTGCAGGAGACCGTCCTTTCCGAAAATCCCGACGCCGCACGCTATCGCTGCCAGGATCAGCGGGAACTCAAGGCGGTCACCGTGCCCCCCGCGCTCCGGAAAGACCGCGTGTGGTCCCAGGGCGAAATGATGGATTTCGCGCGCCGACAGGGACTCTCGGAGTTCGCTTCTGATCTCCTGGGCGCATTCCTGGAGGAGTCCTGCCGTCAGCAGATCGACCGCATTTCCCGCATGGGTGAGGACTCCTGGCAGAATCTTGGGACCCTGGAGGAGAGCGCACGACTCCTCCACGCCCTGGAAGCCCTCGACCTCCCCACAGACTCCCTTCTGGAACAAACCCGACTCTCCCTGCTGCCAAAACTCCAGTGCGTTATCGCCGCCTCCTTGCGCTAGGGAAAGGCATTGTAGGAAGAATAACGAAAGGACGGGGATTGTCCCCCCGCTCCCCCGCCGGCCCCCCGCCTCAAAAGTGGCAGGGCGTAGGGAGAAGGTAGCGGGTAGTAGGTTAAAGCAGTGTCTGCTACGCTCTTCCGCCGCTCTAAAGGCTGCGTTGTCTTTTGCCTCCATTGCCCATTGCCCATTGCACTAGGCAAAACTCTTAATTCCTAACTTCCAACTGCGGCGCACTCTAGCGCCGCTTAACGTACGCGCCGGTAAATTCCGGCGCGGGGTTTCGCTGATACGAAACCCTGGCCTAACTTCCTCCTTCCTCCTTCCTCCTTCCTCCCTCCTCCTTTTTCCCCAACTATGCCCACTCTCTTCCCCTTTGCCGCACTGCTCCCCCGTTCTGGGGAGGCGAAGCAGATCGCTTCTCTGCCCTACGATGTCATGAACCGCCAGGAGGCCCGCCGCATGGTGGAGGGCAATCCCCTGTCGTATTTGCGCGTGACCCTGGCCGATCTGGAACTCCCGGACAGCGTCTCCTCCTACGACCAGCAGGTCTATGAGCGCGCCGCCGCCAATCTGGCGACCCTCCAGGAGCGCGGCGATCTGGAACAGGATGCCCGTCCCTCCTTCTATCTCTATTCACTGGTCATGGATGGCCGTCGCCAGACCGGCATCGTGGCATGCGTCTCCGTGAAGGAGTACAACGAAGGCATTGTGCGTCGCCACGAGCTGACCCGCAAGGAGAAGGAGGACGACCGCACGAAGCACATCCTCTCCACCGGCGCTCAGACGGGACCCGTCTTTTTGGCGTATCGGGACTGCGAGGAGGTGGATTCCATTGTGGAGCGCGTCATGGCCGAGGAGAAGCCCCTCTTCGATTTTGTGGCGGAGGACGGCATCGGACACACCGGCTGGCGCATCCCCGCAGGCGAAAACGACCGCCTGGCGACCCTCTTCCAGACCATGGTCCCAATGCTCTATATCGCTGACGGACATCACCGCGCCGCCGCCGCTTCCCGCAGCTGCCAGCAGCTCGAGGGCGCCGGCGAATCCGGTCGCACCATGGGCGTCATCTTCCCCTCCAGCCAGCTGCGCATCCTGGCATACAACCGCGTGGTGAAGGACCTCAATGGACTCTCCGCGGACGAATTCCTGACGCAGCTTTCGCTGGTGGGCGATATCCTCCCCGAGGCATCGCCTGTTCCCGATCAGGCCGGACAGGTCTCTTTCTATCTGGGCGGCAAATGGATGGGCCTCGCCTTCCGGGATTGCCATCCCGAGGACCCCATCGAAAATCTGGATGTGAGCCTCCTGCAGAACCAGGTGCTCTCACCCATCCTGGGCATCCAGGACCCCCGCCGCGATCCCCGCATCGATTTCGTGGGTGGCATCCGCGGCACCGCCGAGCTGGAAAAGCGCGTGGATGCCGGCGAGGCCGTAGCATTCTCCCTCTATCCCACTTCCATGGACCAGCTCCTGCGGGTGGCTGACGCCAATGGCATCATGCCTCCGAAGTCCACGTGGTTCGAGCCCAAGCTGCGGGACGGACTCTTCACTCACCTCATCCGATAGATAAGACCGACTGCCCCCCGGAGGAGCCCCCTCCGGAAGGAGATCATCATGGAAATTCGCGACAACGGAGAAATCTTCCTGGAGGAGGTGTCGGTGGAGGAGCTGGCCGCCTCCTATGGCACGCCCCTCTATGTCTACGAGGAGAATCGCATCCGGGACAACTACCGGCGGGCACTCTCCGCATTCCGGAAATACTACCCGGATACCCGATTCTTCTACGCCATCAAGGCCAATAACAACCTGGCGATTGCTAATATCCTCCGCCAGGAGGGCGCCGGCATCGATGCCGCCAGCGTCAACGAGATCCTCCTGGCAAAGGAGATGGGGCTGGGCGGCGAGGACGTCATGTTCTCCGGAAATTTCCTCTCCGACGAGGATATCCGGCAGGGCGTGGAGTCCGGCGTGATCTTCAATCTGGATGATATCTCGCTGCTCCCGCGCGTCCTGAAACACGGAGTCCCCGAACTCCTCTCCTTCCGCGTGAATCCCGGTTACGGACAGTGCGATATCGGCGCTTTCGTCTGCAATGCGGGCCCCGAGGCAAAATTCGGTCTCCATCCCGACCAGGTCCTGGAGGCCTATCGCGCCGCAAAGGAGGCAGGCGTCAAGCGCTTCGGCGCACACATGATGCCCGGATCCTCCATCCGCGATCCGGAATACTTCGGATATGTCACCGGACTCCTCATGGATCTGGTGGGACGCGCCGGAAAGGAACTCGGCATCAATTTCGAGTTCATCGATCTGGGCGGCGGACTGGGAATCCCCTACAAGCACGAGGATGCGCCCCTGGATATCGATGCGGCTGCCAAGCGCGTGGCCGAGGTCTTCCAGCAGAAGATCCAGGAATACGGCCTGAAACCTCCGCGTCTCATGATGGAGCCCGCACGGTACTTCGTGGGCGACGCCGGATACATCATTGGACGAGTCCACACGGTGAAGGACTCCTACAAGCGAATCATCGGCACCGACATCGGCATGAATGTGCTGGCACGACCCGCCCTCTATGGCGCATACCACCATATCTACGTGAATCGACGGGAAGCCGAGGAACGCGTGCCTCTGAATCTCTGCGGACAGCTCTGCGAAAACACTGACCTGTGGGTCCGCGATCGTCCGCTGCCTAAGGATACCGGCGTGGGCGATCTGGTGGTGGTGGAAAATGCCGGCGCATACGGCTACGCCATGAGCTACCAGTATAACGGACGACTCCGCCCCGCCGAGGTCTTGGTCAATGGCACCCACCACGAACTCATCCGACGCGCCGAGACCTTCCAGGATCTGGTGGAGCCCATGATGGTCCCCGAATACCTCACAAGACAGTAAATTCTCCCTCATGACACACGCCGCTCTCAAAAAAAGAGCGGCGTTTTTCACAACCACACTAGAAAATCCGCCCCCCGCAGCGTATTTACTCATAGACAGGAATGCATGCGGGCGCATTTTCGCCCGCTTAATGCACGAGCCGGTAAAATTCCGGCGCGGGGGTTCGCCACGCGAAACCCTGGCCTAACTTCCTCCTTTCTCCTTCCTCCTTCCTCCTTTTTCAAAATTATGAAGCTCCTCCTTCCCCTCTTCGCTCTCGCCCTCTGCCTCTCCTCCTGCGCCACCCGCACTCAATACATCGCCGCCGGCACCCGTGTCGAGGCCGTTAGCGGATTCTCCCAGGATGACATCGACGACACCGTCTTTGCCGCCGTGGACTCCCTGATCTCCCTGGACCGCATCAAGGCGCCCGAGGGCGCCCAGCGCGCAGTGGTCGTTGTGGAAAATGTGACCAACGACACCCTCTCCCGCGGACGTGACGCCGAGGCGCTGGCGGAGGGACTGGGCATCAGCCTCCGCGAAGAACTGACCAACTGCGGAAAGATCGTTGTCTACAACCGCGAGCTGGCGCAGTATGCCACCGTGCAGGTGCAACCGCAGTATCTCCTCAAGGGACGGCTGACCCAGCGGAATCTCCGACAGGATAACTCCGATGTCCAGATCGAATACAGCCTCAATCTGACCCTGGTGGAACTCTCCACCGGACTGGAATTCTGGCAGAAACGAATCCCTCTCCGCAAACTCGCCGCCCGAAAGAACGTCTTTTAGTTGAAAACATTCCGTAAGTATCAATCCACCCTTCTAACCCATAGGAGACTCGCCACCATGCTGAAACAGTTGTTCGCGTCCATCGGAGAAATCGAAGATAGCGCACGGATTCTGCGCAGGGGATGCCTGGCGGGTCTCTGCGCCTTCGGACTCTCCCTGGGCGTTGCCACTGCACAGGATGCACAGACTGCTCCTAGGGCAGAAGCTGCTCCCACTGTCGCGGAAAGCACCCTCAATGCCGATATGAAGGCTGCGGTGAGTCTCACTGCGAGTCAGCGCCTAGAGGAGGATTTTGCGGCATTTGCCAAAGAACAGGGAATCATCTATGAGATGCCGGATGCCAAAGGACGCGTTTATACTACCGCAATGTGTGCTGTTGCGGAACGTGCCACTTCGCCTAATTTCATTCGTGCACGGACCATGGCTTATGAGAAGGCCTATCATGATGCTATGGTGAAGGCCATTATGGATACGGTAGGACGTGAAGTGTTCGATCAGAGCCGGAAGTATTTCTCCGATAAGAGCTCCAATCGTATGGAACCCAGCCAAAAATTGGCGGGGACCATGGATCGCATCGCAGAGAAAACTGCTGCGTTGGAGGAGCGGAAGCTGGATATGGCGTTGGAAGATGTGGGCGTGGATCCCCAGAATGTCCAGGGCGTCAGCGTGCGTGAAAAGCGGAATCTTTTCTTGGATCAGTTGGTGAAGAAGGAGGTGAAGAGGGCTGTGGGCGAATCCGCAGGCTTTTTGCCTGTGGCTACTTTCGAGGGTATCGATGGCAACGGCGGTTACGCTATTGGCGTTGTGCTTCGTTATGATGTGGAGTCCCAAGAGATTGCCCGTTGCATTGCTCGGAAGACTCGCCCCATGCCTCGCCCTGCGGGTATTTCCCTTCAGGAAGCATTGCCTTCGCAGGAGGAGTTGCTACAGCTGTTCGGTGTCCGCGTCGTCATTGACAACGAGGGCATGCCCATGCTCCTGAGTTTCGGACAGTGGGCCTGTGATGAAAATGCCATGACCGATCAGGATCCCCGCCGTCGCGACCGCGCCGTGGAACACGCCACCGCTCAGGCGGAAAGTCTTGCTGATCAGCAGTTGACTCTTTTCATCAACAGCTCTCTGCAGGCTGAAAATGTCCAAGAGCAAGGCGCGGTAGAAAGCGAAGATGTTTTCTTTGGCGGCAATGGTGAGGCAGTAGAGAAGAGAGTGACTGACTATGTGGATCGCGTGCTGAGGACGAGCACTGTCCGCGGTAGCGACACCCTGGCGGGTCGTAGCACATTGCTGACTCGGACTCTGGTTCATCCCCGTGGTCAGACTGTTGTCGTGGTGGTTCGCGCCTGGAGTTTCCGCACTCTGGATCAGGTCCGCGCACTTCAGCGCAAGGAAGCCCCGAACCGTCCCGCGGTTAATTCCGCCCCCGTCCCCTCTTCTAAGACTCAAGGTGAGGAACCCGCAGGCGTTCGTCGTAGCCGTGTCTACGATTTCTAATCGATATACCATCCTGTTAGTAGAGAAGATTGCATACCATGAGACTCTCCCGGATTGCATTGTTCGCTTGGATGCTGTGCGCCTTCGTGGCGATGGCTGCCGAGGATATCCTCGTTGTGCAGGGAAATGGCCGCACTCTGCGTGCGGCGGTCAACGACGCGTTGACTGCCGCCGTGGAACAGCGCTATGGCATACAGGTCTCTGCCAGCCAGCACTCCCAGCTGGAGAATAGCGTTTCGAGCATCAATGCCACCGCGGAGGGTCTCCAGGAGTGCACCGAGTTCAATGATGTGGTCTTTGCGGACAGTCAGAAGTCCTCGACAGGAAAGGTCAGCGGCTATCGCATTCTGAATTCCTTCCAGGAGGCGGATGGACGATTCTCTGTGGAACTGGAGGTCTCTTTCCCTGGACGCTACATCGTGGGAGAGGACCCCGATCTTCGTCGTCGCATGGCGGTGGGAAATTTTATCATGAAGGCGGAGTCGGTTTCGCTCTTTGGGAGCAGGGTGGAGACGGCTCCCTGGGCGGAGATGTTCTCCAATTCCCTGAATATCCAGCTGACGCAGAGCCGGAAGTTCACCATGCTGGATCGGAAGTTCACTGCCGCGGTCCGCGACGAGCTCCAGAGGCTCTCCAGCGCGAATGCCTCCCCCGCCGATGCCTCACGGCTCTGCCAGCAGCTGGGCACCGACTACCTGGTCCTGGGCACCATCATGTTCTGCGATGTGGCGCCGCTCCCCGTGAATCCCTACACCGGACAGGCACTCCCCACCGCCTCCTCACCCTACCTGGATGTGGCATACCGCGTGATCCTCGCCCCCACCGGACAGATCAAGTGGGCTGACGATATTAAGATCGCCGCCAATGAGATCCCCTTCACTACTCTGGCGGACTTCTTCGCACAGAGCGCAGAGTTGGCCGCCACCCGCGTGGCGGACTCCATCACCGCCGCAATCCTCCCCTTCGAGATCGTCAAGGTCTACGATGATGGACGCGTAATTATTGGGG
>CAVGTF010000070.1:6943-11844 GCA_963632245.1 Anaerovoracaceae bacterium | reverse complement strand
CATTGCACATTGCACATTGCACATTGCGCATTGCACATTGCGCATTGCACATTGTTTTTAGAGCTGATCGACGGGCGTATCGAGGACATCCTCATCCAGGGGCTCCTCGGGAATGTCGGCATCCTGGGGGGGCTGGGGATCCACGGCGGTTCCGGGGACCCGCTTGCGGATTTCCGCCACGATGCGGTCGGCCAGTGCGGGGTCGCTCTTGAGGAGCGCCTTGGTCTGCTCGGCGCCCTGTCCCAGCTGGGTATCGCCGAAGGAGAACCAGGAGCCGCGCTTCTCCACGATGTGCATATCCAGCGCCACGGCCAGGATGGAACCGGCCTTGGAGATGCCCTCGTTGAACATGATGTCAAACTCGCACTCCTGGAAGGGCGCCGCCAGCTTGTTCTTGGCAATCTTCACCTTCACCTTGTTGCCCTGGGAACGGCCATCGGGGGACTTGATGACGCCGGTACGGCGGATCTCCATGCGCATGGAGGCGTAGAACTTCAAGGCGCGTCCGCCCGTGGTGGTCTCGGGATTGCCGAACATGACGCCGATCTTCTCGCGAATTTGGTTGGTGAAGATGACGCAGGTGTTGGTCTTCGCAGCGATGGGCGTGAGCTTCCGCAATGCCTGGCTCATGAGGCGCGCCTGCAGTCCCACATGCTGATCGCCCATCTCGCCCTCGATCTCCGCCTTGGGAGTCAAGGCAGCCACGGAGTCGATGATCAGCACATCGATGGCATTGGAGCGCACGAGGGTCTCGGCGATATTGAGAGCGTCCTCTCCGCAGTCAGGCTGGGAGACCAGGAGGTTATCCGTATCCACACCGATGATTCGGGCATAGCGGGGATCCAAGGCGTGCTCGGTATCCACGAATGCGCAGGTGCCGCCGGCCTTCTGGGCGTTGGCGACCACATGGAGACAGAGGGTGGTCTTACCAGAGGACTCGGGACCATAGACCTCGATGATACGACCGCGGGGGACACCGCCAATGCCGGTGGCCAGATCCAAGGCCAGGGAGCCGGTGGAGATGGTGGGAACATCCAAGTGCTTCTGATCGCCCAGGCGCATGATGGAGCCCTTTCCGAACTCCTTCTCAATCTGCCCAAGAGCGAGCTTCAGGTTCCGCTGCTGGATCTCGGCGGTGTTGTCTGCGGCGGGTGCGGCGACGGCGCGGGTGTCTTTTGCCATAGGGTTTTCAGGGCGGCAATGCCTCCCGTTTCAAGGATCGGGGAGACCCACGCCGCAGGTGGGGTGGAGGGTGAAGGGAAGGAGAGGGGTGCCCCTGGAAAGAAAACGCCGCCTCGCCGGATTCATGCGAATGAAAAGTAGATGGTTTGCGGAGTGAAGATACCACCCCCCGCCATTTTTTCAACCCGCTTTTAGAAAAATTTGCCTAATTTTTATAAGAATGTTTCGGGCGACGGTCATTCCGCCGCCACCGCGGGCTAGAGCCGCCAGTAGAGGTAGTCCTCCTTCTGGAAGGCATCCCGGTCCAGGACGCCCTTGACGTCCAGCAGCACCCGCTTTCCGGGAGCGTAGAGCTTCTGGAGGTCGTCGGGAGTGATCTGCGCGTACTCACGGTGTCCCACTGCCAGGATGATGGCGTCCAGATCCCGGAGGGCCCGCCAGTCCACCAGCTCCACGCCATGAATGCGCTTGGTCTCCTCGGGATCGGCGAGGGGATCGGCCACCTTGGGCTCCAGGCCGTATTCCCGCAGCTCCCGGCAGATGTCAAGGACCTTGCTGTTGCGGGTATCCGGGCAGTTCTCCTTGAAGGTGACGCCCAGGATCGCCACCCGGGCATTCTGGACGGTGCGCCCCGCCTTCAACAGACACTTCACGCACTGCTCGCCCACGTAGCGCCCCATGTCGTCGTTGATGCGCCGGCCCGCCAAAATCACCTGGCTGTGGTATCCCATGGACTCGGCGCGATAAGTCAGATAGTAGGGATCCACGCCAATGCAATGTCCGCCCACCAACCCGGGACGGAAGGGCAGGAAATTCCATTTTGTGGAGGCGGCCTTGAGAACATCGAGGGTATCGATCCCCATGCGGTGAAAGATGATGGAGAGCTCGTTCATGAAAGCAATGTTGATATCGCGCTGGGAGTTCTCGATGACCTTCGCCGCCTCGGCCACCTGGATGGAGGGCGCGCAATGGACGCCAGCCTCCACCACCAGACCATAGACTGCCGCCACCTGCTGGAGGGTCTCTTCATCCATGCCCGACACAATCTTCCGGATGTTCTCCAGACGATGGGCGTGATCGCCGGGGTTGATGCGCTCGGGGGAGTATCCCACCTTGAAATCCCGTCCGCAGCGCAGACCGGACTCCCGTTCCAGAATGGGGACGCAGACCTCCTCGGTGACGCCGGGATAGACGGTACTCTCATAGACCACGATGCTGCCGGGACGCAGGACCTTCCCCAGGGAAGCGCTGGCGGATTCCAGAGGCCGTAGATCGGGTCGATGGTCCTCGTAGACTGGCGTGGGCACCGCCACGATGTGGAATGACGCCTCCTTCAGGGGATCGGGATCCGCAGTGAAGGTCAAGGTGGTCTTGCCCACCGCCTGGTTGCCTACCTCGCCAGTGGGATCCTTGCCCGCTAAATACCCCTGGATCTTCTCACGATTCCGGTCATAGCCAATCACCTTCACTTTCTTGGCAAAGGCAATGGCAATGGGTAGGCCCACATAGCCCAGGCCCACCAGGGACAGGGCGGTCTCGCCCCGCAAAAGACGCCCGTAGACGTCGAAATCAATCTTATCAGAGCTGCTCATGATTCTTGCCTTGCATGACCGACCACAGCTATATGCCAAAGAGGTCGGTCAGAGATTTTCGCGATACCACTGAATGGCCAGCCGGAGTCCCTCCGAAAAGCTGGTCTCCGGTTCATACCCGAGGACCGCCCGCGCCAAAGAGATGTCTGCCCAGGAATGGAGGACATCGCCGGCGCGACCGGGCTGAAAGACGGGATGGGGCTCCACGCCCAGGAGCTCCCCCAGGAGCGACAGGGTCTCCAGAAGGGTATGCCTTGTGCCGCAGGCGATATTCACCGCCCTGCCCCGGGCCTCGGGACCCGCCAGCATGGCCAGCAAATTCGCCCGAACCACATTGCGCACGGGGGTAAAGTCACGGCTCTGGGTGCCATCGCCGTAGATCACCGGCGACTCGCCACGCAGAAGCGCCTGGGCAAAACGGGGAATGACGGCGGCATAGGGGCCGTGGGGATCCTGGCGGGGTCCAAAGACATTGAAGTACCGCAGCCCCGTCACGGAAAGGCCATAGTGACGGCTATACTGCCCCGCCCATTGCTCCACACACTGCTTGGTGAGCGCATAAGGCGACAGGGGATTCCCGATGGCGTCCTCACGCTTGGGCAACGACTCGTTGTCGCCATAGACCGAGGAGCTGGATGCGTAGACAAAACGCCGGACCTTCGCCTGGCGCGCCGCCTCCAAGAGATTCAGGGTCCCCTGAACATTATTCTCGCCATAGAAGAGGGGACGTTCCAAAGAGCGCGGGACACTCCCCCACGCCGCCTGGTGCAGGACGTATTCCTGACCCTCGCAGGCCGCTACGCAGGCCTCGGGATCCTTGATATCCGCCTTGAGGAATTCATATCCGGGATGCCCCTGGAAGAGCTCCACATTGCAGTAGCTTCCCGTAGAGAGGTCGTCCATGCAAAGGACCCGGCAGCCCTTCTCCAGAAGGGTCTCCACAAGATGGGAGCCGATGAAGCCCGCGCCGCCAGTGACCAACACACGGGTCCCGGCAGGCAAAATGATGTCTGGAGCTGAATCCATTCCCAATTCCGAAAAGTGCGACTCCCTCCCCCGAAAACGCCACAGGACGCCTCCCCACGCCTCAACACAACCAACACGGGCACAAGAGGTAAGAGGACACAACGCCATCCTCTGAGACGCTCGGGGAGAAAACTCCGTTAACATAACGCAGGGACGACATGCCGTGCGTAGGGAAGAACGCCAGAACGCCTACGACGCGACACGCCAGAAAGACTGGACTAGCGTTCCGGGAAAGGAACGGTCCCCTTCTCCAAGATGCCGTCCTTCCAGATGATGTTCCAAGGCGGCGACAGGGACTTGCAGGGAGCGCCAAGGAACTCCTCTAGTCCCCGGGAGGACACATGGCCGTCCACAAAACAGACATTCGCCTCGTCCCCATGACGATTTGCGCCCTCCAACTTGGAATCCCAGTCCAAATCCAGCTCCTCCATGAGGTTGTCCCAGGTATTTTCGCCGTAGATGATGCAGGGATCCCCGGAATCCAAAGCGAGATAGACCTGCGACGGCTGGCGGATGGCGTTCGCGAGGGGACCGCGATTTCCCTGGGTGCCATCGTAGTTCCAGCCGTAAGAACCATCGTAGGCGCGGAAGCCCTCCACCGTGGTCTCCGGGGGCTTTCCCAAACCGGAGGGACATACCAGCAAACGGGGATTGTTATGATAGGGGAAACTCCAGGCCGTCCAATTCAACCCGGGATGCTCCTCCGTCCGCGCAGCCGTCACATAGGGTGGCAGACGCCCCCGCCAATCATCCGCGTATGCCAACAACGCCATCCCAATCTGACGCAAGTTGCTCAGACACTGCGTCTGCGCCGCCTTCCGACGCGCCTGCGACAACACCGGCAACAGCAACCCCATCAAAATCGCCACAATGCCAATCACCGTCAGCATCTCTATCAACGTGAATCCACGACCCAGAACTCTCTTGCGACTCCTCATGACAACCGACCTCCACGCCTCCTGACAAACAAACAACTCCTCCAACAACACGCCCCAAACGGCGTACGACTATGCCGCACACAACGACATGCACACCGCACACGACGACATGCACACCGCACACGACGACAAACACGCCGTATACGACGACATGCACACCGCG
>CAVGTF010000070.1:0-6801 GCA_963632245.1 Anaerovoracaceae bacterium | reverse complement strand
CGACACAACACGCCGCACACGACGACATGCACGCCGCACACGACGACATGCACGCCGCACACGACGACATGCACACCGCGTACGACGACATGCACACCGCACACGACGACATGCACGCCGCACACGACGACTACGCCACAAGAATAAGCCCCCAACCCCACACGTCAAATACTATCATATTGATTCATAGAAAGTTATAATAAGATTCCGGGGGTATCAACTTGACGCGACCGATTCTATATCTAATATTCATGCCATAACTACCTATCCACGAACATAAAGCCATAGAATGACTCCTCCCAGAAATGGCATACCCCCTCCAGAATTCCCATACGTTCACGCCGATGAGGAAAGGACTCTACTGCCCTATACCACCCCTAAATCGGCATCGCACCGCATGGCAACAAAAGAGCCCCGCAGCCTTCTGCCCATGTGCGCCTTTTGGGGCGGCCTCCGCCATGCGGTCGTCTGTCTGGATCGATTCTGCCCTATGCGCTTGGATTGGCAATCACTCCAGGAAGCCCGCAAAAACTGAGAAACACCCCTCCCCCCATCCAGCGACTCCCCCATGACAGGGATCCTTCATAAACGCATCAACCGTTCAACTACCCCCCAACCACGAGATAACATAACCAATTATCATAAAGAATCATAGAAAGTTATGACTAATTTCCGGGGGGTATCAACTTGACGCAACAGACTCTGCATTTAGTGTATTCGGCATGACAGTCTATCCCGCCAACACAAAGGAATTCAACGAAGCCTTCAAGGATGATGCCACCTGCCTAGAATACCTCTATGAAATCCGGTGGCCCAACGGCTTTGTGTGCCCCGTGTGCAAGACCCGCGGACGTTTCTGGAGGCTCGCGAAAGGACGAATCAAGTGCCAGAAATGCCGCCACACGACCTCCATCCTCTCGGGCACAATCTTCCAAGACACTCACACTCCACCTTTGACCTGGTTTCGAATCATCTGGCATCTCTGCCTCCAAAAGAACGGCTACAGTGCCATGAGTATGCAGCGCTCCCTCGATCTGACATACGCTACCTCTTGGCTCTGCCTCCACAAGCTGCGCAAGGCAATGGTTCGTCCCGGACGGGAACTCCTCCACGGTGAGGTCGAACTTGATGAAGTGCGCGTTGGCGAAAGACATAGGCTTGCCGGTGACAAAGCCCCCCTAGAAAAGAGCATCGTCCTAATCGCCGTTGAACGCAAAAGGACAAGCAAGGGGCACTATGTGATCGGGAGAGCTCGACTTCAAGTGCTTCCCGACATAACTAGGAAGACCTTGACGCAGAACATATTATCCACAATTGAGAAGGGCTCGACAATCATCACGGATTCTGGATATGACTACTCTTGGTTGAAAATCCAGGGCTACCAACACTTCGTCTCCAGTCCACCCCTTGAAAGCCTCAATGACATCTTCTTGAAGCCGCGCATCATAAAGGAGGACTCACCACTCCCTAAATGCAACCGCATCGTCAACCTTCTGAAACGCTGGATCCTAGGAACACACCAGGGCTCCATGAGCCGCGAACACCTGCAAGACTACCTCAACGAATTCGTCTTCCGATTCAATCGCCGCTCCTCAAAAGCCCGCGGAATGCTCTTCTGGCGAATGCTCCAACAGGCGGTCACTTACGGCCCCACACACCGAGAAAAACTCCTCACCCCCACATCTAGTGGGTCCGACAAATCGGTCGCGTCAAGTTGATACCCCCGGAAGTGAGAGCTTATAACTTTTCGCCTCATCCTATTCACACCAAATGGGTTGGAATAACATATAGAATGAGAGACCATAGAAAAGTGGGGGGATATTAGGGGGAAAAACAAACAATAGTGAAGCGCCTGTTTCAAGGGGAATTACGAGAGTCCCCCTGGAAACTGTGAGATTTCGCCTGATGTGGGGAAAAAGCTCGAGAGGCGGAAGCGTATCAATCTACGACGGAACGGGTGATGCACCGGAGTCAATCCCGAAATCCCGTGTTACGAGGGACGGCGCCGTTTTTCGTTTTCGTGCCTTTTTGAGGTCCCTTGAAGGACATTCCTCCCCATCAAAGGCACAATCGATCTATTAACCCCGCAGCGCCAGCTCCAACATATCTTCCACCTATCGAGAAAGAAGCCCCGCTGTGGCGCATCCGCCTAGCAGACAGGCAGCAATATCAAGCGCAACACACTTGGACAACGCCCTCACCCCATATCTAGTGGGTCCGACAAATCGGTCGCGTCAAGTTGATACCCCCGGGAGTGGGGGCTTATAACTTTTCTTTCTATCTCGTTTATAATCAATCTATTAAAGACATATAAACAAGCTATTACCCTATAAAAACGTCTCTCCCCTCTTTCTTGAACAGGAGGGGATCCACAGCAAAAACCGCAATGGAGCAAAAAGAAGGTGGAGGTTGTCGCGTCCTTTTTCCAGGATCAGGAGTGTCCGGTTAACTTGAGGTGGAGTTGTGTTTTTAACAAGTGCCCCCCAGCAGAAAAGAAAACCTTTCAGCGTAATTTTCCTTTAGAACAAGCTTTTCACAAATACTCTTTCCTACGGATTCCCATCAGGGCATTTTCAAATCTGTGCGGATTTTTCTTGGTATATAACTACCCATATTCCAAGATGTTAGATACCATTAAAAAACCTTTTAACCGGACATTCGTGCTCCAAATGCGGGATTTTGCTGCATCCGCGCTGGCGCTGGCTTCAGGTGCGGCGTCCTCCCCCCCCAAAAAAATAAAACGCAAGATTTTTTTTCTGGAATTGCAAGAAAATCGGGAGGGGCGAACGTATCCCTTTATGACGGGACGAGTGATGCGCCGGTGTCAGTCCTGTAACCTCCGGTTGCGAGGGGCGGCCCGTCTTGCGGTGTTTCGTATGTTTTGCGAAGGAGGGGGGCATCTCACACAAGCTCTCTGTTTTTGCTTATGTAGGTGAAAGATTCGGGGAGTGCGAGCGTATATTCTTAAGACGGGACGAATGCCGAAGCCTCCCGCTAAAGAAAGAGCTCTCCGGTAGAGCACACGATCTTGGTTGGCGATGGGAATCCCGGCAACCAGGAGTTGATCACCCCCCGGATTCCGCATAAGTAGACGAAATGCCTGAATACAAGAAGTACAAGTTCACGGTTTGGACCAAGGATGGCCATTGCATTCATCCCGTCATCGAAGCGAAAAACATGGGGGAAGCGACCAGGATTGCCAAGGAGCAGTATTCCGACGCCAAGACTGTCGCCTACGCCGGCGAGGTACGCTAGCCCGTCCTCTCCTCTGTCCAAGGGGGAGGATATTCGTCCCCTCCCCTTGCTTCCGCAGAGATTTTTCTCAGTTTTTTCCAGGTAGGGGTTAAAAAGGCCCCCGTTCTTGTTATACTAACCACGAGAGGGGGGAATGAGAATTCCCGCCAATCTATTTGTCTGCTTGACACGCAAACGAAATTTCGGGCACCTTCGTTTTCGCGCTTCCAACGCGGGGCCTTTCCAGGGGGAAGGTCTCCTTGTGCAACCTACCAACCGCCCACTCCTTGATGTCGTTTCCACAAGGAAAACGCATCGCGCAGAATTTCGTTTCAGACCCAACCGGAGTCCACATTCATGCCAAACTTCCACCTATACGCCAGCAGCCACCTGGACCAACTCGGTAGCCAATATCTCGACGACCGCGAGAGCGACCTCACGCGTTTCCGTTCCCAGGGATGGCTTTTTGCGACGGAATCGGTGATTGTCCCCAGCCGCGGCATTGCGACTTGGCTGGATCACTACATGGTGAAAAAGGGCAAGGTGAGCATGGGAATGGATTATCCCTTGCAGTCCACCGGAATGCGTCAGCTCCTGTGCCGACTGGTCCCGGAGTTGCAAGACAGCGATGCCTATACTCCGGCGGTGATGAAGTGGGAGATCTTCCATCTCCTGACACACTGGGAGGATCCCCTGTGGAAGGACAAGAACACAATGAGCTCCCTAGAGGTATATCTGACTCCCAAAGAAGAACAGGACGACACCAAGAAGTTGCGCGCCTTCCAACTTTCGGAGAAAATCGCCTCCCTCTTTGACCAATACCAGAGCTATCTTCCTCTTTCCCTCTCCCAATGGGCGAAGGGCGAAGACTTGAATTTCGTCGTAGACAAGCAGGAAAAGCCAGAACTCCCCGCTGACCGTCGCTGGCAGTCCCGGCTATGGCATCGACTCTGCGAACGCCTCCGCGAATCTGTTGCTTCCGAAACGAAGGCGGGGATTTCCGTGGCGGAGGCCATCGCACGGGTGATCACTGGCGACTTTAAGCTACCGAAAGGCTTTGTTGCGCAGCCGGTGACCCTCTTTGGCGCCACCATGATGCCGCCCTCCTACCTACAGATCCTGAAGAAATACAGTGAATTTGCGCCGGTGAACTTCTACTACCACACCCCCTGCGAGGAGTTCTGGGGAGACAATGTGCGTACCAAGGAACGCCGCGCAATGTCCCCGGAAGAGCGCGACAAGCTCATCCAGAACACCCTTCTGACCGATTTTGCTCGCCAGGCGCAGAATTTCTTCAATGCCCTGCTGGATATCTGCGGTGACGACCTCCTCATCGACAACCAGGAAATTGGAGAGAAGGATGCCGGAATTAACGAAACCACCACCCTCCTAAACACCATCCAGACACTGATCCTGAAGAACAAGGATCCCGAGAATTATAAAAACCTTCCCGCCTTCTCTACCCCCGACGACTCCCTGGTGGCGCACAAATGCCACAGCATCACGCGCCAAGTGGAGGTCCTCCGAGATCAGCTCCTGCAGATTCTGAAAGTGGGGAATGGGAATGGGAAATCCCCCAAGTATTCCCTAAACGACATCCTGGTCATGGCACCGGACATCACGAAATTTGCGCCGGCCATCAAGGCGGTCTTTGACGAATCGCCATTGGAGGGACGCTATGCGGTGACCGACCGTTCCCTGCGCCAGACCAACCTGCTGGCACAGACCTTCCTGGGCATCCTGCAACTGCCGGAGAGCCACTTCCAGTATTCCAAGATCGACGCCTTCCTGGACTCCCCCGCACTCTGCCAGAAATTCAGCTTCTCCGAAGCGCAGATTCCGGAGATTCGCCAGTGGCTGCTGGAGGGAAAGGTCTGCCTGGGATATGATGGCGAAAGCCGCAAAGAGGACTGGAATGCCCGCGGCATCGAGGGCGTTGAAGCCGAGCGCGACGAATACACCTGGCGAAATGCCCTAGATCGAATGCTCTTGTCACAGGCAATCGAGCTCCCGGCAAAAGAGGACGAACAGCATTCCGGCTTCGGCGGACTCCTCCCCATGCCCGTCACGAGCGCAGAGGGAGACCTCCACTCCGCCCTGGGAAATCTCTCCCGACTCCTGCGACTCCTCCACGAAACCTGCGAGGAGCTCAGCAACAAGACGCTCCGTACCATGTCCCAGTGGCGTGAGCTCCTGGAGGACATCCTGGATCGATTCTTCAAACTGGACAAGGATTCCACCGAGGACTTCGCTTTGCTCAAAAAACAGCTCCGGGAACTGGAGAAGCACGCCGGCATGACCGACGCCAAGGACGCGGAGCTCCCATTATCCCTCGTGCGCAGCGTCCTCCAGGGCACCCTAGAGAGATCCACCTCCACCAAGGGCGCGCCCTTCCTGGGCGGAAAGATCACCTGCTGCTCCCTCATGCCCATGCGAGGCGTCCCCTGCAAAGTCATTGCCATCCTGGGCATGGACGAGGGCGCCTTCCCCCGGCAAGAAGAACACCTGGGCTTCAGCCTCGTCAACGACAAGTCACTCCTCCCCTACTACGTGCGCTCCAAGGTGGAAGAGGACCGCTATCTCTTCCTGGAGGCCGTCCTGGCCCCCAAAGACAAACTCCTCCTCTTCTACAAGGGCTTCGAGGAGACCAAAGGCGACGAACTGCCCCCCGCCTCCGTGGTGTCACAACTCCTGAACTACACGGACAAACTCCGCAAGGACCTCTCCAAGGAAATCACGGTAGCACACCCCCTCAATAGCTTCGATCCCAAAAACTTCCGGACGGAGAACTCCAACCCCATCAGCCTCCGGGATCCCTTCTCCTTCAGCGCGGAAGACCTGAAGATCGCGACCTACGAGCCTGAAGAAGAGAACAACGAAGAGACTGATGCCCTCAAAAAATGCCCGCCCCTCCCACTTCCTAATGATCTAGGGAAGGTCCCCCTCTCTCGCCTGCGCGATCTCCTCCTTGACGGCATTGAAGCCTACAGAAGAAACGCCTTGGGATACTACGGCAACGAAAACGACGACAATAACGACGATTCTCCCTCCGATCAGGAACCTCACGAGAATAACAATTTAGCGAACGCCCTCTGCCGCACTGAACTTTTGCAACGGCTCCAGCCCTTCTGCGAGCCAAACGACGACGCAAAGAAGAAGGATGAACTTAAACAATGCCAGGCAGACTTCCGCGCCGCGGAACGCCTCCCCTACGGCATCTTGGGCGACAACGCCTTTTCGACTTACGAGCGAGCTGCAATCGAAAATACTAATAAGCTCCGAGACTCATACGACTGGAGCCATGCGGGCAACGAGAACCTTAAACTCTGTATTGAAGCCGCTGATTGGAAGGTAGTCTTAACAGGCGACTGTCTAGTCACTCCTGAAAAAGACGGAATGCCCCAGACACTCCTCCACTTCTGCGGAGGGAATGCCTCCACAAAGCATCTTCTTTATGCCTACCTGAAGAAACTCCTCTGGGAGGCGACGCATGCCGATCCCGAAGAACCGGAGATTTCCGCGGCGGTCTTCTCTTGCAAGACCGGCGAATCCACGTCCATCCCCAAT
>CAVGTF010000069.1:1201-11905 GCA_963632245.1 Anaerovoracaceae bacterium | reverse complement strand
TGGTACCGCCGCCCCCGCACCCCTGCTTAGGCTTTTCCGCCTGAAACCGGCGGTATGGTACCGCCGCCCCCGCACCCCTGCTTAGGCTTTTCCGCCTGAAACCGGCGGTATGGTACCGCCGCCCCCGCACCCCTGCTTAGGCTTTTCCGCCTGAAACCGGCGGTATGGTACCGCCGCCCCCGCACCCCTGCTTAGGCTTTTCCGCCTGAAACCGGCGGTATGGTACCGCCGCCCCCGCACCCCTGCTTAGGCTTTTCCGCCTGAAACCGGCGGTATGGTACCGCCGCCCCCGCACCCCTGCTTAGGCTTTTCCGCCTGAAACCGGCGGTATGGTACCGCCGCTCCCGCACCCCTGCTTAGGATTTTCCGCCTGAAACCGGCGGTAGAGAAGCGCATCGTTCCGCCGGCCGTTCGGCGGAATTCCCGCGGAGCGTCCTTATAAGACAGGATAAGACAGGATTGTATAAAGTCCAGTCTTGTCATGAGTTGTCGGGGGGGGGGGTAGAAATTTTTCGATATTTTTCGTATTTTGCCCTTGATATTGCGGGCGGATTTGCCAATACTCTTCTTGTGACTCTCTTTTGCGGAGCACGCTTTTCTATTTGCCATTCGTGGCGTCAACACACCCTAACAGGAGAACCAACCGTGCGTAAACACTTCACTCTGATCGAGCTTTTGGTCGTGATCGCGATCATCGCCATTTTGGCTGCCATGCTGTTGCCTGCCCTCTCCAAGGCGCGTGAGAAGGCTCGTGCCATCAGCTGCACCAACAACCTGAAGAATGTCCAGTTGGGCAATATCCTCTACTCCAACGACTACGACGACTATCTGCCTCCCACCATCTATGGTTGCGCGGATGGTGTCTTCTACTGGTTCTCTTACAATCCCCTGGTTCCAGAGACTCCCATGAATTGGGCCAAGTGGTGCGAGAAGGATCCCAAGGCCGGGAACAAGGACTCCGGCGAGGACAAGTCCTCCTGGCACAAGATCCTGATGTGCCCCTCCTGCCCCACCAGCGAGCGCGTCATGGGTAACATCTGCTATCAGGCCAGCATCGGTATGAGCTTCATCGAGCACTACTACACTCACCAGAGCGAGTTCTCCTGGGGCGCGGCCTGCTCCTGGAAGCGCGTGAGCTCCGTCAAGTACCCCTCCATCCACATCAATCTCATGGATGGAACCAGCAATAGCCTCTGGCCCAATGAAACTCAGATCCATTATGATATCATCGCCGAGACGGTCGAGAAGAACTACTCCACCTACTTCCGCCATGGCGATATGATGAACATGTCCTTCACTGATGGACACGTTGAGACCGTTGCCCGGTCGAAGTGCAAGAAGGTCAATCCCGTTGCTCCCGGCGGATACTACTTCTCCAGCGACTACTACTGGCTGCCCGGCGTCCAGAACCAGCCCGGCGGCGATACCCGCAACTAAAAACGCAAAAGGGGCCCCGCGGCGAATGCCACGGGGCCCTTTTTTTGTAATGAGGAATGAGGAGTTGTGGCCACTCTGCAGTGGGCCTTGTCGCATGCGCGCATGCGACAAAACGCCGAGCGGCGCTAGAGGGCACCGCAATTTCGAATTAGGAGTTGGCGCTACCGCGCACGGTACGAAATATTCAACGCACGGTACCGCCGCCTCAGCGGCGGAAGAGCGCCTGCGGCACCTTGTAAACCTACTCCCTACTACCTTCCCCCTTCTACCTATTTCAGGCGGGGGTGTCCAAAGGACTGGGGCTGCCGCCCCCGCACCCCTGCTTAGGCTTTTCCGCCTGAAAACGGCGGTATGGTGCCGCCGCTCTCAGCGGCGGAAGAGCGCCGCAGGCACCTTATAAACCCACTCCCTACTCCCTACTCCCTACTACCTGGCAAAGGGGCGGGGGGCGCGGGGGCTGCCGCCCCGACCTACTTTGGTTGGGGCTCTGGCTAATCAGAAACTGCCGCTACCTTGGAGAAGCGCATTGTACCGCCGAATTTCATTTCGGCGGAATTCCCGCGGAGCGTCCTTATAACTAGCCGCTAATCACTAATTGCTAAGTACTTACGCCGCAGGATGCGCCTATTCTCCCCAGACCACGCAGCGGTATGTGGAGAAGAGTCCGAGGATGGAGTTCGCCTCCCAGTCCACGTGGTGGATTTTACGGATGCCGCCGTTAGCGCAGGCGGCGGTGATGGAGGAGTCACCGGTGGCGACCAGTCCCAGGACGGATTTCGAGACGGCGACGCCGACCTTCGGGGATGCGGTGGCATCGGCGGCATTTCCGGTAGTGATGGGGATGCGGATATCGGTATAGAGGATTCCCACGGGTTTCGTGGAAGCGCAGGAGGCGGCGCCCAGGAGGACGGCGGCCAGGAGTGCGGCCATGGCGAGTTTTTTCATGGTGTCAGTGCTTCTTATTTTTCGGGGTTACGGAGGAGTGCCTGTTTGCGCTGGGCATTCGCCTCGGCGGTTTCCAGGAGGGTGGAGACGAGATCCGCGTAGGCGATTCCGGAGAGTTCCATCATCTTCGGGTAGAGAGAGATGGAGGTGAATCCGGGGATGGTGTTCACCTCGTTGAGCACCAGGGGATCCTTCGCGTTTGCCTTCTTGTCCTTATGGAGGAAGAAGTCGACGCGTGCCATTCCCTGGCATCCCAGGGCGTGGAAGACCATCGCCGCTGCGGCCTTGACCATGCTTGCTTCGTCTTCGGTGAGTTTTGCGGGGACCTGCAGGCGCGCGCCTTCGTCGTCGAGGTACTTTGCCTTGTAATCATAGAAGCCCTTTCGGGGAATCACCTCGCCGGGATTCGCCACATGGAGCTCGCCGTCGGGCAGCTCCAGGACGGCGCATTCGATCTCGCGGGCATTCTGGACGGCGGCTTCCACCAGGACCTTGTTGTCATACTTGAGGGCCTCTTCCACGGCGGGGGCCAGGTCCTTGATCTTCTTCACGCAGGTGATGCCCACGGAGGAACCGGTGCCGGCGGGCTTGATGAAGAGAGGCAACTTCAGCTCATCGAGGATCTCCTCGACGGGCAGTTCGTCACCGAGTTCGATGGTGAAGAAGGGGGCCACGGGGATGTCCAGGATTGCGGAGGAAAGGACCTTCGTGCGCTCCTTGTCCATGCAGTTGGCGCTGGCGGCCACTCCGCATCCCACGTAGGGCACGCCCAGCATCTCCAACATTCCCTGGATGCAGCCGTCCTCGCCGTAGGAGCCGTGCAGGACGGGGAATGCCAGCTGGAAGGCACGGGGCTTTTTGCGGCTGCCGGGGAAGGCGAGGACGGCGCCGTCGGGGGTGCTCATGGGGAAGCAGATGGGCGCATCCTTCTTCAGGCAGACCTTCTTGGGATCGTCGGGAAAGTCCAGGAATTCCTGGTCGTCGTAGAAGAACCAGTTGCCCTGCTCGTCCAGTCCCACGACCATGGGGATATACTTCTTGCGGTCCAGGGCGTTATAGACGGAGTGACAGGAGATGAGAGAGATCTGGTGTTCCGTGGATTTTCCGCCGCAGAGCAGCAGTACGGTCTTTCGGGATGTCTTGGTCATGAGTGAGATGGGTTGAAAAGAGGCGACATAAGGAGGGAGAATTACATTAAATATACCGCCGGACAAGATGCCTTCGTCGCTCCTCCTGCGGGAATCGCGGTGTGGGGATGTCCCGGATGCCGCGGGGCGCGCATGGGGCGCGCCGGGGAATGCGTATCAAAGACAGCGAACATGTCCAATTTTTCCAAAATATTGCCTGGAGTCTCGTGGGGGAACTCCTGGAAGCGCTCGCGCCAGACGCGAATTCTGGTGTTGGGGCTCTGTTTTCTAGTGGGATGCCTGGCGGGCGCGGCCGCCAGCCTCATGCACCTACTGGCGGAAGTGCTCCACGGACGCTGCGGCGAATTGCTGTCGCAGTGTGGCGATCGTGCATTCTGGCTGGCACCCGCGTTGCCGACTCTGGGCATCCTCTTCTGCGTGGTGCTGGGACGCATCTTCTGGCGACGCCATCCCATGGAGACCAATCTATGGACCGCCATCCGGGAGGCGCGGCATCCCGGACACGGCATGCGGCCATACCACGCTTTCTCCCATATCCTCACTAGCGGCACTGCCGTGGGACTGGGCATCTCCGCGGGTATGGAGGCACCCAGCGCGCTTACTGGCGCCGCCATCGGCGATAACCTGGGGCGGAAGCTGGGACTGCCCCGCGAGACCCGCACACTACTTCTCTGCGCGGGCGCCGGCGGCGCCATCGGTGGCGTCTTCAATGCACCGCTGGCAGGAGCGCTGTTCACCTGCGAGATCCTCCTGCCCGGCACCTCCGCAGTCACACTGATCCCACTTCTTTGCGCGGCCGCCGGCGGCGCCATCGTCAGCCAGCTCTGCGGCGTGAATGTCCGTTTCCCCGAGATCGCCTACAGCTGGCGCATGGAGAACCTTTGGCTCTACCTGCTGGCGGGACTGGTCTGCGGACTGCTTTCCGCAGTCATCATCCGCCTCAATTGCCGGATGCTCCGCCTGCGGCAGTGGCTGGGAAACCCCTGGATTATGGCGCTGGGCGGCGCCGTGGCGCTCTATCTGATCCTCTTGGCGCTGCCCATGCTGGGGGGCTCGGGACTGGAATACGTGCTTGCCATGATGCGCTCGGGGCAGGGCGCCCTCCACGACGGACTGCTCCCCATCTCCCAGGCGACCGGATGGGCATTGCTGGGCTCCATCGCGCTCTGCGTCTTCCTGAAGCCGCTGGCCTCCGTGATCTCCATTCAGTCCGGCGGTGACGGCGGAATGTTCGCGCCGTCTTTGGTGACCGGCGCATACATGGGGTTCTTCTTCCATTACCTCCTGGGAATGGCGCATTTCACCGGATTCCCCCTCATCAACTGCATGGCGGCGGGAATGGCCGGCATCCTGGCGGGCGTCATGCAGGCGCCCTTGACGGGACTCTTCCTGATCGCGGAACTCCTGGGCGGTTACCAGCTCTTCGTGCCCCTCATGCTGGTGGTGGCGATCTCCTCCTTCATCTGCCGTTGCCTCTCCAAGGGAAATATCTACTTCGCGGCGGCGGCCGCGGTCCAGAAGTCCGGAAAGTTCCCCCAGATCAACGAGACCATGGACGACTACCAGGATACCCCCGTGGGCGAGCTGGCCGACCGGAGCCTCTATACACTCTCCCCTCACGACTCCTTCCGCACGCTGCTCAATATCCTCATGCATAGTCCCCAGGAGCTCTTTCCGGTGCTGGATCGGCAGGGGCGTCTGGTGGGCGTGATCCAGGAAAAGAATCTGCGGCCCTTCTTGCTGGAACGGAAGCTCTACGATATCCTGGTGGTGGATGACTTCATGGCGTTGCCGCCCCCCGATCTCCCCGCCGAGGCACCCCTGGCGCAGGCGACACGAATCTTCGATACCACGAACGCCGAATTCATTCCCGTCACAAAGGACGGACGCTTCTTGGGCGTGCTCACACGCGCGCATCTGCTGGAGAGCCACCGAAGCCTTCTGACGCGCACCGATCTCTTCTGAATCATCTTTCCATTCAAATACACAGCGAAAACCCATGGACATTTCCCAGGAGCAAGGCAAGGCGGATGTGCTGATTGAAGCACTGCCTTATTTTCAGGAGTTCTACGGCAGCACGGTGCTGGTCAAGTTTGGCGGCAGCGCCATGGAGGATATTGAGCGCGCTCACGACGTGTTGCGGGATGTCGCTTTCATGTCTGTGGCGGGTCTGAAGCCCATCGTGGTCCACGGCGGCGGAAAGGCGATCAATGCCGCGCTGGCGGCGGAGGGCGTGGAGCCCCGCTTCATCAACGGACTTCGCTACACCGACGAGCGCACCATCCGCGTGGTGGACCGCGTGCTCCACGAGGTGGTGAATCACGAGCTGGTGCGCTTCTTGAAAGAGGATCTGCACGTGGATACCTTCGCTGTCTCCGGAAAGAATATCCTTCGCTGTCAGAAGCTGGGTACCACCGATCCCAAGAGCGGCGAGGAGCTGGATTTGGGCTACGTGGGAAAGGTGGTGAATGTGGATACGCCCCAGATCCAGTGGGTGCTCAAACGGCATCAGCTGCCGGTGGTCACGCCGCTGGCCTGCAACCAGAATGGCGAGGTCTTCAATATCAACGCCGATATGGCCGCCTGCGAGATCGCCTCGGAGCTCAAGGTTCGGAAGCTGGTCTTCCTCTCCGATGTGCCCGGCGTCCTTCGGGATCCCAAGGACCCAAATAGCCTCATCCCCACGATCCATTGCGACGAGGTGGAGCCCATGATCCAGTCCGGAATCATCGCCGGCGGAATGATCCCTAAACTCCGCAGCGCCCGCGATGCCATCCGCGCCGGTGTGGGGCAGGTCCACATGATCGACGGACGACTCCGCCACTCCCTCCTCCTGGAAATCTTCACTCGAAAGGGCGTCGGAACACAGATCCTCCCCTAAAATTAGTGGCTAGCGGTCAGTGGCTAGTGGCTAGCTTATTTGGTCGCTGCGCGGCTCTTCCGCGGCGTATCAATCGCCGCGGTACAGGTGCCGCCGTAGGCAGAAGAAATTAGGTTTAAGCGGTGCCGCAGACGCTCTCTCGCCTAAATGGCGGTGCCATGCATTGCACATTGCTCGTTTAGTATATAATTCCTAACTTATAACTGCGGGCGTAACCTCGCGCCCGCCAGCGGTTTGGCGAGGCGGAACGCGGCGACAAGGCCCACTGCAGAGCGGCCGAAACTCCTCATTCCTCATTCAGCAATCGGGGCTTTCGCTCCGATTGCTGAAGGGGCATTCGTCGCAGTTATGGTCGAGGGCGAGGCAGAAGTTCTGGAAGATATCCATGATGCCCTGTTGTTGTGCGGCGCCGTCGAGGAGTTCGCGCCAGCGCGAGGGCGGGGTGAGGAAGCGGCAGATCGCGTTTCCCATCAGGTGGTTTTCCTGGAGTCGCGGGAGGGCCTCCCAGACTTGCCGGATACGTAGGAGGAGCTCCTCGCGTCCCTCCATCTCGGCCTTGGCGGCCAGGAAGGGCAGGAGCACATTCTGGAGCAGATCGCGTCGGCGATCGGTGCCCAGGAGTGCGGCGGGCTTGGGGAGTGCGTGCTGGAAGTCCCGGCAGTGATTCCAGGGCGCGTCGTCTGCCAGGGGCATCATGAGCGCCTTTTGGAGGGCATCGGGGGAGGGCGATTTTGCGCATTGCTCTAGCCAATTGAGGGGACGGCATTGGCATTGATGCAGCCAGAGTGCGGCACCTGCGACTCGTCGGAAGACGCTATTCATGGGTCGCACGCCGTTGTGTTTCCAGGGGAGATCCAGTCGTTCCAGTCCGCTCTGCCACCATCGTCCCCAGGCACTGGTGACCCATGCGCGCAATTCCGGCAGGACGGGCTCCCGGGTGGGATCCGGGAGGAGTCCCGATACCCCCAGGAAGACCGCCAGCAGTCCATCGCGATCGGGTGACATGCTCTGGAGTCGTGCCACGGGCAGTTCTTTTGCCAGGATCCGGAAGGCCTCGCGGTTGGCGGCGTATCCCATGGCATCCAGGATCTTTTCGTAGAGTGCCTGTTCCAGACCGATGTCCATTCCCCGCTGGAGCATTCGCCGGCCGTGCCGTTGGAAGCGCGTAGTGCCGGCGGCGGTGAGGATTTCCCGGAGCTGTTGGTCGTCGGTGAGGGCCCATCGCAGCGCGCATCCGCCGGGCGGGATCTCCCGTGCATGGGGATACCATGCGGCCTCCACGGAAGCGAGGAACTCCTGCCAGCTGGAAAGAAGCTGGCCCTCCAGGATTAGTGTGGGGAGCCCCGTGGCACCGGGCATGTCGTCCTCCCAGACGGCATGGAGAATTACCTTCCCGTAGGCGGGATCCCGGTGGTGACCATGTGCAAACCAGTCCGAGGACTTCCGGTGGATCTCTATATCGCCACGCACAAGACGCTCCCCCAGCAACAGTGCGGCCCCCTGGAAGTCCGGGCCACTGCCGCGATTCCAGAGACCGCCAGAGAGCACCCGCAGTAGCGTGCCGTCCTGACAGCGCGGATGCGCGCAGAGCATTCGCTCATTCCAGATGATCTGCAGAAGGCGTTCGTGCTGAGGAAACAAAGTCATAAGTAGGGAGTAGGGAGAAGGTAGGAGGGAGTAGGTTAGGACCGCCTGCGGCGCGCTGCATCATTGGCCGCATGTATCGTGGCTCTACACCGCGGAAGAGCGCCTGCGGCACCTTCTAACTAGCCACTAGCTCACTAATTGCTAAGTACTTATGATGCGCCAGCATCGTAGTGGGGGAAGCGGGGGCGGCAGTCCCCGTCCTTTCGTTGTTTTCTTTTGCGGCGTTGCGCAGCATTGGGTGCTCAACAGTGTCCTGGAACCTTAGATTTCTGGCCGTGTCGTATGCGCAACCGTTGCTTGGCGCGGGTGGCATCTCCGGCCGTCCCGTTTGTTCAGGCGTCTCAATATGATGGTCGAATATGTGTAACTCGTTCATATCCCGAAGATTCCCGCTTTTCCTGCTGACGGCAGGAATTCTCGTGAATTCCCTTTTGGCATCGCCGCAGCCCCCGCCGCCCTCGGATGCCCGCATGACCCCGACGGTTCAGGCGGTGCGGAAGGCGCTCCCCTGGGTCGTCAGCATAGGCACCACCCAGCAGATCCTCCAGGTCAACGACCCCTTCAGCCTCTTCTTCACCGACTTCTTCCAGCGGCCCAGTCGCGTCCTCACGCAGTTCGCGCCTCTGGGCTCCGGAGTCGTGATTGATGCGCGGGGGCTGGTGGTCACCAACTACCACGTGGTCCGACGCGCCTCCTCCCTCCAGATCCAGCTATGGGATGGCACTGCCGCAGGCGCCGAGGTCGTGGGATACGATGTGGAGAACGACCTCTGCCTGTTGCGTCTGACGGGTAAGGACCTCTCCTTGACGCCCGCGCACTTCGCGGCCTCCGAGGACCTCTACCTGGGCGAGACCGTCATCGCCATCGGAAATCCCTTCGGACTGGGGCAATCCGTCTCCACCGGCGTCCTCTCCGCGCTGAACCGTTCTTTCCGGGAAGGCGATGTCAATTTCGAGGAACTCCTCCAGACTGACGCCGCCATCAATCCCGGAAACTCTGGCGGACCGCTGGTGAATCTGGATGGCGATCTGGTGGGCATCAACCAGGCCATTCGCGCAGATGCGCAGGGCATCGGCTTCGCAATTCCGCTTTCTCACATCGAGCGCTTCCTCTCCTATTGGCTGAAGCCCTCCCATTTTGCCGATGCGTGGATGGGACTCCCCCCGGATGTCGTCCTGGAGGCCGATGACCAGCCCGGAATCCCCCTCCCGGAGATCCTCCCGGAGTCCCCGTTGGCAAAGGCCGGCGTCCTGTCGGGTGACCGGATCCTCGCTGTCAATGGCGAAAAGACCCTCCGACCCGCAGATCTTGGGCGCGCGATCTGGGGACTGAAAGCGGGCGACACGGTGTCCCTGGAGACCTCCCGCGGGACCCTGGAGGTGACTCTGGAGCCCCTCCCGGATGCCCTGCTGTTGAAGACCCGCCTGGGACTGGAGCTCGTGGAGCTCAATGACGCTCTCCGCCATGCCTTGGATCTCACCCACGGCGAGACGGGCGTGGTGATTAGCCAGGTGTTGCCGGAGACCCCCTGGGGCGTCCACGCGGCCCAATGGCGCCAGGTGCTACGCAGGGGAGATATAGTATTGCAGTGTGGCGACAAGGAGTCGCCTACCAAGGCGGATCTGGTGCAGATGCTCCGTGGCAGCGCCGCGGGACAGTGGCGTTACGCCGTCTTCCTCTCCTCGGCAATGAAGATGCCCGTGGAAGTGGCGAAGTTCCTGCTCCACTAGACGACCGCTGGAACCCCCAAGGGCTATTTTCTCTTCTTTCTTTTCCCCATGGACTTTCTTGGGTTGCGCCACCTCAAGGCGTCCCTCACAAACGCCTTCCACGGCCTCGTGGACGCCTTCCAAGAGACCGCTTTCCGGCAGGAACTGGTCATTGGCGTGGTGGTGCTGCCCTTCGCGTGGTTCATGCCGGGACTGGATCTCTTGTGGCGGGTGCTCCTGACGGTCTCGTGGCTCTGCCTGCCTACCATGGAGGTCATGAATACCGCTGTGGAAAACGCGGTGAATATTCTTTCGCCTGAAAAAAATCCGTTGGCAAAGAAGGCGAAGGACCTGGCGGGCGCTGGCGTTCTGCTGGTCTGCCTGGTGAATGTGATTGTCTGGGGGAGTGCCGCCTTTCAGGTAGTGAAGTACTTCCTGCAGAAGCCGTAGCGTCGCGCGGGGGAGTGTGTGGGCGTGTCGGAGGAACCGCGGGTCTTTCATTGCCGGTGTTGCGGCAATTGCTGCCGCTGGGAGGGGATTGTGCGGTATGTCCCCCAGGAGGGCGCACAAATCGCACGCTTCCTGGGGATCTCCGAGGATGAATTGATCCAGAAGTATACCCGTCTGGCTCTCGATCGAAAGGGACTGGTCTTCCAGGAACAGCTCGACGGCGCCTGCATCTTCTTGACGCCCGAAAACCGCTGCGCCATCCATCCCGTCAAACCCCAGAAGTGCCGCGACTACCCCTATCGCTGGCAGACTATCCCCGAACAACAGCATCTCTGCCAGGGAAGCTGGAGTGGAGATGCGCCATAAGGGCGATGCTGGGGCCCCAATTCTTTGGATCTGCCCGGCAAATGCGAATTATTTGGCCGGGGAATTTTCGTATTCCGAAATATTGAAGGGGACAATGGTGGCGTGGGGGATTACATTACCC
>CAVGTF010000069.1:0-1183 GCA_963632245.1 Anaerovoracaceae bacterium | reverse complement strand
GATTTCTCTGGCTCCGAAATCCTGCATTTCGGTATTTCACCACGGACAATCTTCTTTCATTCAGGTCCCCTTTTTTTGCAATTTTTGCCCATGAAAAGCCTCTTCGCCTCTGCTCTTCTCCTGGTGGCCTCCGTTGCCATGGCCCAGAATGTGGCCTACATCAACATGGAGACCGTCTTCAACGAATATTACAAGACCATCAGCGAGAATATCCGCTTCGAGGAAGAGCGCCAGAATTTCATGACGGGCATGGAGGTCCTGCGCGGCGAGTTCGAGAATAGCCGCAAGGAATTCCAGCAGGCGCAGGCGGACTCCCGTAATGATCTCCTGGGTGACGCCGCCAAGCAGGAGGCCCTCAATAAGGTGAATGTGTTGGGCGCCCGCCTCGAGCAGAAGCAGGAGGAGATCCTCCGCTATCGCCAGCAGGCCGTCAGTGAGATGGACAGCCGACAGCAGAGCACCACGCAGAGCCTGGTGGACGACCTCCAGAAACAGCTGGAAAAGTATGCCGCCGAGATGAACTATGAGCTTGTCTACGAGGTCTCCGGCCGCACCATGAATCGCGTGCCCGTCCTGCTGGTGTATCCCAAGGACAAGGAGATCACCGACGCCGTGGTGAAGCTGGTGAATGCCGGCCACGAGACGGAGAAGGCGGAGGCGAAAGCGAAGCTGGAGAGCCTCCAGAAGGCCGCCGCAGACAAGGAGTATAAGTAGAAGCGGGGCAGGGGACTTCCCCCTTCTGTTTTATCCAGAGACAATTTTTGCATTGAGGAGAGAACGCACATGTTGATTCAGAAGACCGCAGAGGAGATCGCGCAGTTGGCGAAGGGCCGTCTTGTGGGTAACTCCGCCAGGCCCCTCCAGGGTGTGGCGTCCCTAAGCGAGTCCACCGAGAGCGATGTCTCCTTCCTGGGCAACGACAAGTATCGCGACCAGGTGCCGAACTCCCGCGCCGGCGTGGTCCTCGTTCCCCAAGACTACCAGGTGGAGCCCCCCGAGGGCCGTGCATGGGTCTACTGCGACGACCCCTCCAATGCCTTTACTAGCGTGGTCGAGGCCTTTACTCTTCCGCCCGTGCAGTATGCCCCCGGAATCCATCCCACCGCCGTCATCGATGCCACCGCAACGGTGCCCGCCAGCTGCCATATCGGAGCCGGCGTGGTCATAGAGAAGGGCGTCGTAC
>CAVGTF010000068.1:0-11997 GCA_963632245.1 Anaerovoracaceae bacterium | reverse complement strand
ATATCAATCCCAGCAAGCAGGTATACCACTGTTTTGGATGTGGCGTCGGGGGTGGCGTCTTCCATCTAGTGGAGGCGTTGTTGAATTCGGATTTTGTGGGCGCAATGCGTTGGCTGGCGGATCACTACGGCATCACGATCCCCCAGGAGAGCTACGAGAATTCCCGGGAGGGTGCCCGTCGCCGCGAGACCCATGATAATGGCATGAAGCTTTTGGACGAGCTGGCGGGCTTCTACCAGAGTTGCTTGAGTTCTCCACAGGGCGCGGAGGCGCGGAGCTATCTCGCCAATCGTGGACTGGACGAAGAGACCATCCAGAAGTATCGCTTGGGCTATGCGCCCATCTCCCGCGAGGAGACCTGCGGCTGGGCCCTCAAGCGGGGATACTCCGCGGATCTCCTGGTCGCCACCGGCGTGGCAATTCAGCGCGATGATGCCTCCCGGCGAATCTTCGACCGCTGGAATAATCGAATCATGTTCCCGATCTGCGATGAATTGGGACGAGTGGTCGGCTTTTCCGGGCGCGTCTTCGGTCCCAATCCCCCGCAGAATGTGGGCAAATACGTCAATAGTCCCGAATCCGAGTTCTTCCATAAAGGACGCATCCTCTACGGCTTCCAGTTCGCACGCACTGCACTGGGAAAAGCCGGCCGCGGACTCGTCTGCGAGGGACAGCTGGATGTGATTGCGTGCCATCGAGCCGGAATCCAGGAGGCCTTCGCCGCTCAAGGCACCGCCTTCACGGAAGACCACGCCAGGATGCTCTCGCGCACTGGTGTCCCACGAATCGATCTAGCCTTCGATGGCGATGCCGCCGGCATGAAGGCGACTCTCCGGACACTCTCCATTTTGCTTGCAGCCGGATTGGATGTGGGGGTCATTCTTCTTCCGCAAGGCGAGGATCCCGATAGCCTCTTCCAGAAGGGCGGCGCAAGCGCCATCCAGAAGATCATGGGCGTCCCGCAGCCCGCCATTCCATACGTCTTGCGGAAATTCACCGAGGCGCATCCTAATGGCACCCCCGAGGATAAGAGCGCCATCGTCACGCAGATGCTGGAGATCCTGGCTGCTATCCCCAACGAGATTACGGCATATGGATACTGTCAGGAGCTGGCGAAGAATCTGAATGTCCCCGAGCAGATTGTGGTAGGACAGCTGAAGCGCCGGAAAGCGGTGCAGGCGCAAGAGGAGGCCCGTCAGCGGCAGTATACCTACGGCGCTCCCCGTCGTCCGGGGGCTCCCAATGAAGGCTATGCGCCAGAGCCGCCCCCCGAGGCGGGAGTCCGCGAGGCCCCCAAGAACTTATTCCATGATCTCCATGGTACTCAGGCATTAGCGGAGACCATGCTGGATCTCTGCCTGCACTTCCAGGAGGCCGCAGAAAATTGGCAGGACCTCCGCATGGACGAACTCCTTTCTCCCGAAAACCCCGTCGTGCAGGCGCTGAATTTTATCTTGGCGAGCACCGCCGAACAGGACTGGGAGGGCGCCGTCCAGCAGGTCATGCAAGGCGATATGGCTTCCGATCCCGCTGTCAGCAAGCTCCTCACGGTCTCTCTCTATGACGACCAGCAGCGGAATCCCGATGGATCCCTCCCCGCCGTCGTCCTACAGGCCATGCAGGATTGTCAGAAACGACTGGAAATCCTTCAGCTAGAGGATCGGCAGCGGAAGCTCTCTCGAAAGATGGCAGAGGCCTCCCCCTTCGATGACGATCTCCAGATGCTCCGCCAGGCAAAGGAAATGGCCCAGCAGAGAGCCACCCTCCGCCAACGCCCGAACGGCCAATAAGCGGCGTAGAGAAATTACGCCCGCGCCGCCTTGCTACCCAGAGGCCGGTACCGTACCGCCGGTAGGCGGAAAAGCGCCTGCGGCACCTTATTAACCTTCTCCCTACTACCTTTCTACCTGCTATCTGCGGGCGATTCCGCCCGCACTCGCCGCCGGTAGGCGGAAGAAGCTAGGCGGGGGCACGGGGGCGGCAGCCCTCCGTCCTTTGGTTGGATCCCGGCTAGGAAAGCGAGTTATTACGGGAGTGCCGGTCTCAAAGCGAAAAAACGCACTCGTGCCGCCGCGCCAGCGGCGGAATTCCCGCGGGGCGACTATGCAACTAGCCACTAGCCACTGATTGCTAGGTGCTTATGGCGCGGAAGAGCGCCTGCGGCACCTTATTAACCTTCTCCCTACTACCTTTCTACCTGCTATCTGCGGGCGATTCCGCCCGCACTCGCCGCCGGTAGGCGGAAAAGCGCCTGCGGCACCTTATAAGCTAGCCACTAGCCACTATCCTGCTAAGTACTAACCATTTGCGCGAAATTCGCAAATGGTTTTCAGCGTGCATTTCTCGCACTTTGGGTTTCGTGCGGTGCAGGTATATCTTCCGTGGAGGAGGAGGTAGTGGTGTGCGTTCTTGAGATATTCTTTTGGGGTCTTTGCTTCCAGGATACGTGAGACAGCCTCGGGAGTCTTTGCGGGGGCCAGTCCGGTGCGGTTGGCGACGCGGAAGATATGGGTATCCACAGCGACAGTGGGGGCGCCGAAGGCGATATTCATGACCACGCTGGCGGTCTTCCAGCCCACGCCAGGGAGGGTCATGAGCTCTTCGCGGGTGCGCGGGACCTCGCCCTGGAAGTCCCGCTGGATCTTCTCGCATAATCCGATGATGGCGCGGGATTTGTTATGATATAGCCCGAGGGTCTTCGTGGCCTCTTCCAGGGCGGGGAGTCCCCAGTCCAGGAAGTCCTGCGGAGTCTTTCGTTCCGGGAAGAATCGCCGTGTGCATTGGTTCACGGCGCGGTCGGTGGTCTGTGCGGAGAGGACCACCGCCACCAGGAGCTGGAAGGCGTTTGCGAATTCCAGCTCCGGTTTCGGGTCAATGACCTCCGATAGCCGTCGGAAGAGCTCCCGTGTCTTGGCCTTGGAGAACATGTTTTGCGTGCGAATGCCGCGTCACAGGGGAGGGCGGTTCCGTTAGAAGGTGCGGTACTTTTCGCGGCGGTGTGCGAAACCCGCTTCGCCAGAGAGATACTTCTCCTGGTATTCGGCGAAGTTTCCGGGGAACCAGACCAGCTTTCCGTCGCCCTCGAAGAGGAGCAGGTGTGTGCAGATGCGGTCGAGGAAGTATCGGTCGTGGCTGATGACCATGGCGCAGCCCGTGAAGTCCCGGATGGCGTTTTCCAGGACGCGCATGGTATTCACATCCAGGTCGTTGGTGGGCTCGTCTAGAAGAATCAGGTTTCCGCCGCGGCGCAACAGCTTCGCCAGATGCACACGGTTCCGCTCGCCGCCGGAGAGCTGCCCCACCAGCTTCTGTTGGGCGGGACCCCGGAAGTTGAATTTGGAGACGTATGCGCGGCCATTGATGCTCTTGCCGCCCACCATGAGATTCTCCTGGTCGTCGGTGATCTCCTCGTAGACCGTCCGGGAATCCACCAGCTCGTCGCGGTTCTGGTCGATGTAGGAGAGCTCCACGGTGGAACCGATCTGGATTTCGCCGGAATCGGGCTTGTCCAGTCCCATGATCATGCGGAAGAGCGTGGTCTTGCCGGTGCCGTTGGGGCCGATGAGGCCCACCACGGCGCCTGGCGGCACCGTGAAGGATGCGTCCTGGATGAGCGTGCCGCGACCGGGGAAGCCCTTCGAGAGGTGTTCCACGGAGAGGACCTTGTCGCCTAGGCGCGCGCCCGGCGGAATCTGGATGGTGAGCTCGTCGCGCTCCAGCTCGAAGCTCTGGGAGGCCAGTTCGTTGTATCGGGTGATACGCGCCTGGTTCTGCTTCTGGCGTGCGGCGGGAGTGGCGGAGATCCACTCCAATTCGCGTGCAAGCAGCTTCTGGCGGGCGGATTCCTTCTTCTCCTGCTGGCGGAGGATCTCCTGCTTCTGCTTCAGCCAGGAGGAGTAGTTCCCCTCGAAGGGGATGCCGTGGGTATTCTCGATCTCCAGGATCCACTTGGTGATGTTGTCCAGGAAGTATCGGTCGTGGGTGACGATGATGACGGTGCCGGGGTATTCCCGAAGCGCCTTTTCCAGCCAGGCGATGGTCTCGGCATCCAGGTGGTTGGTGGGCTCGTCCAACAACAGCAGATCCGGCTTCGCCAGGAGCGCCTTGCAGAGCGCCACGCGACGGCGCTCGCCGCCAGAGAGCTTCGTGACATCCGCATCGTCGGGAGGCAGCACCAGCGCGTCGCTGGCCACATCCAAGAGATGATCCAGATTCCAGCCGTCCAGGCGGTCGATCTCGTTCTGCAGGAAGTCGAATTCGTCATTGAGCTTGTCGGTCTCCTTCTGCGTCAGATCCGGATCGCCCATCTTCTCCATGACCTGGTCGTAGCGGTCGATGAGACCCTGGATGGGCGCCATGGCCTCCTCCAGATTGCCACGGACCGTCTTCTCCGGATTCAGACGGGGCTCCTGCGGAACCAATAACACCCGCATCCCCTTCGTGATCGTCGCGGTGCCCAGGATCTCCGTGTCCTCACCCGCCATGATCCGCAAAAGCGTGGATTTTCCTGCGCCATTGTCACCCACGATGCCAATCTTGGCACCCAGGTAAAAGGAGAGGTTGAAGTTCTGCAACACGGGCTTGTCGCCGTAGAACTTCGACATGCCGAGCATCTGGAATACGAATTGGGGAGGCATAGTGGGAAAAAGGAGGAGGAGGAAGGAGGAGGGAGGAGGGAGGAAGTTAGGCCAGGGTCCCGCTCAGCGGAACCCCGCGCCGGAATCTACCGGCGCGTGCATTGAGCGCGCCGGAATTGGCGCGCAGTTGGGGATTAAGCGTTTTGCCTAGGGATTCCGCAGAAGCCGCAAACTAAGCGTTTTGTCTGGGGATTCCGCAGAAGCCGCAAACTAAGCGTTTTGCCTAGCCGCGCGAATCGCCATTCCGCTAGGTACTAATCAGGAAAACCCGTGGGCGGGCATTAGGTTATCCCGCTGACGGCGCTCTCCCCACGGCGGGGAAATGGCGTAATGTAGCCCCTGGGAGACAGCCGACGACTCTCTTTGGGCACACACTGCACACTGCGCGTTAAGCGCACAATTCCTAACTCTCAATTGCGGCGCCCCTTTTGCGCCGCTTTACGCACGCGCCGGTAAATTCCGGCGCGGGGTTTCGGGGCACCCGAAACCCTGGCCTAACTTTCTCCTTCCTCCTTTCTCCCTCCTCCTTTTTTTATGCATCAGGCTTCTTCGCTTTCTCTTCTTCGCGAGCAGTTGCGCCGTGTCTTCATTGGTCAGGAGGAGGCGGTAGAGCAACTTTTGACGGCGCTGTTGGCGAGTGGACATGCCTTGCTGACGGGCGTGCCCGGCCTCGGCAAGACCACGCTGGTCAAGAGCCTCTCGCGGCTCTTGGGACTCTCCTTCCGACGCATACAGTTCACTCCCGATCTCATGCCCTCCGATATCCTGGGCGGAGAATTTCTGGAGGAGGACCCCGAAAGCGGCCATCGTCGACTGCGCTTCCAGGAGGGACCCGTCTTCGCACAATTCCTGCTGGCGGACGAAGTGAACCGCACGCCCCCCAAGACCCAGAGCGCCCTCCTGGAGGCCATGGGCGAGGGACAGGTCACTGTTGGCGGCGCGACTCGTCCCCTCCCACGCCCATTCTTTGTGCTGGCTACCCAGAATCAGCTGGAACTGGAGGGCACCTACCCACTCCCCGAAGCACAGCTGGACCGATTCCTCCTCAATATCGTCATGGACTATCTCCCCCTGCAGGAGGAGGTCCAGATGGTCGCCGCCACCACCGGCACCGCACTCCCGGAATTGGAGCCCGTCCTAGAGGCCGGACAGCTCCTGGAACTGCAGTCCTTCTGCCAGGAGATCGTGGTGCCACCCACCCTCGTAGAGGACGCCGTGTGGCTCTGCGCCTCCACGCGTCCGCAAGCGGAACAGTGTCTTCCGCGCTTCCGGGAGTTTGTGAAATGGGGCGCGGGCAGCCGTGCCGCGCAGTCGTTGATCCAGGCGGGAAAGGCGCGGGCGCTCCTTCAGGGACGCGGAAATGTCTGCCAGGAGGACCTCCTGGCGCTCCTGCTCCCCGTGACCCGCCACAGAATCATCCTGAACTTCCGCGCCGCCGCCGAGGGCATCACCGTCGAAAAACTCCTCGCCGAACTCAAAGAGGAATTCCAACGCAAACGACGGTGAATTGCCTGCGGAACGCTCCGAACTTGTGCCCTACATCGACGCGTTCTTCCCTATGTGGGTGCCCAAAGGAGGTCGGGCTGCCGCCCCCGTACCCCCTGATTTTGCATTTAGCCGGATAGTGGTTAGCCGCTGGCTGTAAGGTCGCTGCGCGGCTCTTCCGCCTATCGGCGGTACGATGCCTGTTCTTCCGCCGCTGGTGCTGCGGTTTCATTTTGGCTATCTGCTGCACACTGCGCGAAACGCATAATTCCTAACTCGCAACTGCGGCGCCCGCCCTCTGGCGCCGCTGGCGGTTTGGCGGCACGAAGCACCGCCAAGGCCCACTGCAGAGTGGCCACAATTCCTCATTCCTCATTCCTCATTTCCTTATGAAGATCTCTTCCCTCTTCCGCGCCGGTCACCGTTCCCTCTCCTTCGAGGTCTTTCCGCCGAAGACCAGCACCGCCTTTGCCAGCATTGAGGCGGCCACCTTCGCCATTGCCAAACTGCAGCCCACCTTCCTGAGCGTCACCTACGGCGCGGGCGGCGGCACCAGCGATTTCACCCTGGCGCTGGCGAAGGAGCTCCAGGAGCAGTTCCATCTGCCGGTGCTGGCGCATCTGACCTGCGTCTCCTCCAGCCGCGAGACCGTCGCCCAGCGGATTCAGGAATTCCGGGAAGCGGGCATTGAGAATGTGATGGCGTTGCGGGGGGATCTGACGCCGGAGCTCAAGGCGCTGGATCGCGGACAATGGAGCTACCACCACGCCGTGGAGTTGGTCAACGAGATCCACCAGGCTGCCCCCGAGATCTGCATCGGCGGCGCATGCTATCCGGAGATCCATCCGGAGTCGGCCAACCAGCGCGAGGACATCCTTCATCTGAAGGAGAAAGTGGATGCAGGATGCTCTTTCCTGACCACACAGATGTTCTTCGACAACAATCTCTTCTACAACTTCCTCTACAAGATCCGCGAGGCCGGCATCCTGGTGCCCGTGCTCCCCGGCATCATGCCCATCACCAAGGCAACACAGGTCGCCCGCGCCATGGAGCTCTCACACTCCCTCATGCCACAGCGCTTCAAGAGCCTGGTGGACGCCTTCGGCGCCGATCCCGACGCCATGGCACAGGCCGGCATCGCCTACGCTACCGACCAGATCATCGATCTCTTCGCTAACGGAATCCCGCACGTCCACGTCTATTCCATGAATAATCCCCACGTGGCCGCGAAGATCCTGGAGAATCTCTCCCATATCCTGGGATAACCGCGCAAGCGCCTCTCCGCCATGGGCTTCCTTCTGCAACGAATGAGTCCCGCATTGCCTCCGGTGAACACCCGCGAGGTCCTTCGATACGCCCGAGCGGGGAATACCCCGGATTCCCGGGTGCAGTCGCTGCTGGAGGAGGTCTGCTCTGATACCCAGGAGATCCTGGTGCCACGCGTCTGCTACACCATCGTCCCCGCCGTACTCCAGGAAAACCGCATCACTCTCGGCAAGGACGACGATCTCACCGTGGAGTCACACGATCTCGCCAAGAGCCTCCAGGGTTGCACACAGGCATTGCTCTTCGTGGCGACCATCGGACTGGAATGGGACCGCCTCATCGCACTCTACGGACGACTCTCCCCCGGAAAGGCACTCCTCCTCCAGGCACTGGGCGCCGAACGCATCGAGGCACTCTGCGATAGTTTCTGCCACGCCATCGCACAACAGCTGTCCCCACAGGGACTGTCGTTGCGCCCGCGCTTCAGTCCCGGATACGGCGACCTCCCGCTGGCATTCCAGACGCCACTGCTCACCGCACTGGATTCCTGGCGGCAAATCGGGGTCTCCCTCAACGACTCCCTCCTCATGAGTCCCTCGAAATCCGTCAGCGCCCTCGCGGGCATCACCACACGACCCTGCAGCGAGGACTCCCCCCGCCACACCTGCGGCAAATGCGCGCAGAATGCCACTTGTCCCTACGTGATTTAGAACATAGCCATTAGGCGCTAGTGGCTAGTCCATATTCTCCGCAGGCGCCCTTCCGCGGCACTTGAGTGCCGTCTCCGAGAACGGTGCTAGCCTAAAAGCGATTCTTTCCTAGCGTGGAACCCAAAGGACTGGGGCTGCCGCCCCCGTACCCTCGCTTAATTTCTTCCGCCTGCCTACGGTACCATTTTCGCCTTTCCCCTTTTGCGCGCCAATATGGGCGCGCTTTACGCACGCGCCGGTAAATTCCGGCGCGGGGTTTCGGGACACCCGAAACCCTGGCCTAACTTCCTCCTTCCTCCTTTTTATGGTTTCTTCTCTTTGCTCTTTTCTTTCTTCCCATACTTTCTTCTTGGATGGCGGCATGGGCACCCTTTTGCAGGCAGCGGGACTGCGTGCCGGCGAGTCGCCCATGGAATGGAACTTGAGCCATCCGGAGGTGATTCGGGGGATCCACGCAGACTACTACCGCGCGGGAAGCAACCTGGTCTCCGCCAATACCTTCGGCGCCAATCTGTTGCACTTTGACGAAGCGCGCCTCCGGGAGATCGTCGCGTCGGCGGTCCGGCTGGTGAAGGAAGCGCGGGAGCAGGTGTCCTCTGAGGAGCGCGCGCAGGGAAAAGAGCCCCATCCCATGTTCGTGGCACTGGATATGGGGCCCACCGGACGACTCCTGAAGCCCTACGGTGACTACGATTTCGAGGATGCAGTGCGGTGTTTTGCCGCCACGGTGCGCTTGGGAGTGGAGCAGGGGGTGGATGCCATCTTCATCGAGACCATGAACGACTGCTACGAGACCAAGGCGGCGCTGCTGGCCGCCAAGGAGAATTCGGAGTTGCCCGTGCTGGTCTCCAATGCCTACGGCGAGGACGGCAAGCTGATGACGGGTGCCAGTCCCGCGGCGATGGTCGCCATGCTGGAGGGCATGGGCGCCGATGCCATCGGCGTGAATTGCTCCCTGGGCCCCAAGGCGCTGATGCCGGTGGTGGAGGAGTATCTCGCCCATGCATCCATCCCCGTGCTCTTCGAGCCCAATGCCGGCATGCCACACGTGGAGGATGGTCGTACGCTCTATGATGTGACCCCACAGGAGTTCGGCACCGATGTCTCACAGATGATCGCGCACGGCGTCCGGATCGCCGGCGGATGCTGCGGAACCACCCCGGAATACATCCGGAATCTGGTGGAGAAATCCCGCGAGATCGCACCGGTGCCCATCCTCCCAAAGAACGAGACCGTGGTCTCTTCCTACGCATCCGCGGTCTCTTTCGGACACGACCCCGTGCTCATTGGCGAACGCATCAATCCCACCGGCAAAAAACGCTTTAAGCAGGCGCTCGTGGAGCACGATCTAGGATATGTGCTCAATGAGGGCATCCGCCAGCAAAAGCAGGGCGCACAGGTGCTGGATGTGAATGTGGGACTCCCCGAGGTGGATGAGCCCGCACTCCTGGAGGAGGTGGTCCGGGAACTCCAGGCAATCCTCCCGCTTCCCCTCCAAATCGATACCTCCGACGCCACCGCCATGGAACGTGCGCTGCGCCGCTATAACGGCAAGGCGCTGGTGAACTCCGTCAACGGCAAACAGTCCGTCATGGATCAGGTATTTCCGCTGGTGAAAAAGTACGGCGGCGTGGTGGTGGCGCTGACGCTGGATGAATCCGGCATCCCCCAGGATGCAGAAGGACGAGTCGCTATCGCGCGGAAGATCGTCGGTGAAGCCGCAAAATACGGCATCGCCCCAAAGGATCTCCTCTTCGATCCCCTGGCAATGGCGATCTCCTCCGATCAGCATGCCGCCAGCGTGACCCTGGAGGCACTGGAGCGCATCCGCACTGAACTCCATTGCCATACCTCCCTGGGAGTCTCCAATATCTCCTTCGGTCTCCCCAAACGGGATCTGATCACCAGCACCTTCTTCACGATGGCACTCACCCGCGGACTCTCCGCCGCCATCATGAATCCCCATTCCGCCGAAATGCAAAAGGCACTCCACGCTTACCGCGCTCTCGCAGGCCTCGACGCGAATTGCCTCGCTTATATCCAATACGCACAGTCTCTGCCAGAGACAACAAATGCCACGGCACAAGCGGCGGCAACTACCGTAGTCACACAAAATACCGCCCCCGTAGAGAGGGAGCATACACCGCTCTTCCAGGCGGTCCTCAATGGACTGCGCGACGCCGCCGGCTCCCACGCCGCCTGCGCCCTCGCGCAGGGGAGTGAGCCCATGGCGCTGGTGCAGCAGGAGCTGATTCCCGCGCTGGATCAGGTGGGCGTCGCCTTTGAGGAAAAGCGGATCTTCCTGCCGCAACTCCTCATGAGCGCCGAGGCCGCGCAGGCCGCATTCGAAAAAGTGAAGGCGTTCCTCCTGGAACACCCCGGAGAGGCCGCCCCCGAACGCTGCGATTTCATCCTGGCGACTGTCCACGGGGATATCCACGACATCGGAAAGAATATCGTCCGACTCCTTCTGGAAAACTACGGCTTCCGCGTCTGGGATCTGGGAAAGGATGTGCCGCCGGAGACCATCGTCCAGGAGACCATCAAACACCACGCGCCCCTCGTCGGACTCTCCGCTCTCATGACCACCACCGTCCCCGCTATGGAAGAGACCATCCGACAGCTCCGTGCCTCCGCTCCCTGGGCGAAGGTGGTCGTGGGCGGCGCCGTCCTCACTCAGGACTACGCGGATAAAATCGGCGCCGACCATTACGCCAAAGACGCCATGGAGACCGTCCGGTATGCGGTGCAAATTGGCGGCTAGCTGGATAGCGATTAGCGGCTAGTTCATAAGGCGCCGCAGGCGCAAATGCGCGCCAATTTTGGCGCGAATGTTGGGAAAAATCCAAAGGACGGGAGGCTGCCGCCCCCGCACCCCTGCCTAATTTCTTCCGCCTAACGGCGGTACCGGTACATAGAAAAAGCGGCGAAGATCATCTCTTCGCCGCTTTTTGCGTATGGGCTAGGTTGCCTAGGCTAGGTAGGGGAATTTATGTGACATACTCCTGCGGAGCGTCCAAAAAAACCTACTACCTACTACCTCCTCCTTTCTACCTACAAACAGCGCCGCCCCCCGCGGCACTGTTTGTACCTTTAGTTGTTCATGATGTTATCGCCGCCCCAGTTCAGGGTGGTGCCGGGGAACCAGACATACTGGCGGGCGATGCCGCTGTTCCAGCTCTGGTTGGCCTTCTGGATGGGCATGGCCTCCACGTGTCCGTCACTGAAGGAGAGATTCATCATGTTGGAGTGACGGAAGTAGTAGGGATATGCGGTATCGGGGATGATGTAGTCGGGGATGGTGTAGAACATGGTGCCCCAGGCGCTCTTGTTGGTGCCATCCAGGATGTTGACGAAGAGGGAGGGATACTTGATGTTGGAGACGCGGTGCCAGTCGCAGGCGTATTCCCAATTTGCGGTGGTCTTGCCGCCGTTGTTATACTGCCGCATGAGGCCCATGCCCACATTGCACTGGTAGCCGATATTGCCCATCACGCGCTCGCTGGTAGGGCAGGACGGACAGTGCATGATCTTGTGCCAGGAGCTCTTGTCCTCCTTGTTGCCACTGTTGAAGTCGGGGTAGCTCCAGCCACTCGCGGGATCCTTCGCCTCCCACTCACTGTATTTCATGGGGGTCTCGGGAATCATGGGGTTGTAGCAGAACCAGGGATTGCTCGCCATGGGATCGACACCCCATTCTTTGTCACCATCCAGCCAGACCACGGGCGGCAGATAGTCGTCGTAGTCGTTGGTATACAGGATATTGCCAAGCTGAATCTGCTTCAGGTTGTTCGTGCAGCTGATGGCACGCGCCTTCTCGCGGGCCTTGCTCAATGCAGGCAACAGCATGGCCGCCAAAATGGCGATGATCGCAATGACAACCAACAGTTCAATTAAGG
>CAVGTF010000067.1:3125-12111 GCA_963632245.1 Anaerovoracaceae bacterium | reverse complement strand
GACCTCCATGGGCGCACTCTGCGCACTGCTGAAGGCCTCGCGGGTGCTTTTCACCAACGACAGCGGCCCCATGCATATCGCCGCCCTGGAGGCCGTGCCCTGCGTCGCAAATTTCGGCTCCACGAACCCCGTCCTCACCGGACCCTACGGCCCTGCCGGACGGCACTTCGTGGTGCAATCGGCCTGTCCCCAGGCGCCCTGCTTCCACCGGGAATGCCCCCGGGGTGACAACCATCTCTGCTGCAAGGAGATCTCTCCTGCCGCCGTCGCCACGGAGATCCTCCGCCGCCTGGGGAATTCCGCCCCCGCTGACCCTTCATGAAGAAAGTCCACACCATCCCCGTCGGTCCCCTCCAGGAGAACTGCTATATCATCTGGGAGGACTCCACCCGCCAGGCGCTCCTCTTTGATCCGGGCGACCAGCCAGAGGACATCCGGGCATTCCTGGAGAAGGAGTCCCTGAGTCCCCGGGGCATTCTTCTGACCCACGCGCACTTCGACCACATTGGCGCCATCCCGGCGCTGGCGAAGGAGCTCTCCTTGTCCGTATGGTGTCCCCAAGCGGACCTGCCTCTCTACCACTCCCCGGAAAACTGCATGTCGCCCTGGTATCCCGCCGTGACGGGCCTTCCCGAGCCCGCCAAGACCCCCGCGCCCGAATTCGGATACCAAGTGCTTTCCACACCGGGGCACACTCCCGGCGGCACCTCGTATTACTTTCCGGAGGAGGGCTTCGTTCTGACAGGCGACACCCTCTTCGCCGGCTCCGTTGGCCGCACCGACTTCCCCGGCGGCTCCGAACGCGCGCTGCAGCACTCCGTGACACAGGTCCTCTTCGCGTTGCCCGGCAAGACCCTCGTCCTCCCCGGACACGGTCCCAAGACCACCATCGCCACCGAAAAGATGGATCCCTTCTTCGCCTAAACGCGCGCGACCCTTTCTGCATCCACACCCCCAATCCCCCACAAAAACACATCATGCTTAACCCCACCAAACTCGCCGACTGGCAGATCGCGGAAGCCGCGGAAGCCACCATGCGCACTCCCCAGCAACTGGCACAGGATCTGGGACTCCTCCCCGAGGAGCTCATCCCCTACGGCCGGCAGATCGCGCGCGTGGACCAGCTGGCCATCCGCAAGCGTCTCCAGGATGCGCCGAAGGGCAAGTACATCGATGTGACCGCCATCACCCCCACGCCCCTGGGCGAGGGAAAGACCACCACCACCATCGGACTCATCGAGGGCCTCGCCCGCCGCGGACGCAGAGTCTCCGGCGCCATCCGCCAGCCCTCCGGGGGCCCCACCTTCAACATCAAGGGCTCCGCAGCCGGCGGCGGCCTGGCGCAGTGCATCCCCCTGACCACCTTCTCCATGGGGCTCACCGGCGACATCGACAAGATCACCAATGCCCACAATCTGGGAATGGTGGCCCTCACCAGCCGCATGCAGCACGAGCGCAACTACGATGACGAGCGGCTCGCCAAGCGGAATCTGAAGCGCCTGGATATCGATCCCGAGCGCGTCCAGATGCAGTGGGTCATCGACTTCTGCGCGCAGGCGCTGCGGAATATCGTCATTGGACAGGGCGGCAAGATGGACGGCTATCCCATGAAGTCCGGCTTCGCCATCTCCGTCTCCAGCGAGCTCATGGCCATCCTCGCCATGGCCAACGACCTGAAGGATCTCCGGGAACGCGTGGGAAAGATCGTGGTGGCCTACAGCCGCAGCGGCAGCCCCATCACCACCCACGATCTGGAAGTGGATGGCGCCATGACCGCCTTCCTGGTGGAGGCCCTCAACCCCACCCTCATCTCCACCATTGAAGGACAGCCCATCCTGGTCCACGCAGGACCCTTCGCCAATATCGCCATCGGACAGAGCTCCGTCATCGCGGACCAAATCGGCGTGCGCTGCTCCGAATACCACGTCACCGAGAGCGGATTCGGCAGTGACATCGGCTACGAGAAGTTCGTGGACCTGAAGTGCCGCGCCAGCGGCCTGCGTCCCGACGCCGTGGTGATTGTCGCCACCATCCGTGCGCTGAAGATGCACGGTGGCGGTCCGCAGGTAAAGCCCGGCGCCAAGCTGGATCCCGTCTACATCCAAGAGAATCTGCCCCTGGTGGAGGCCGGTTGCCAGAATCTCCTGGCGCACCTGGACATCGTCCGGAAGTCCGGCGTGAAGCCCGTGGTGTGCATCAACCACTTCTACACCGACACTGACGAGGAGGTCCGGCTGGTGCGCCGGGTCTGCGAGGAAGCGGGCGCCCTGACGGCGCTCTCCAAACACTGGCAGTTCGGCGGCGAGGGCGCCCTGGAGCTTGCGGAGGCAGTGGAGGAGGCCTGCCGCCAGACCAACGACTTCCACTACTTCTACGACGACAAGGATCCGCTGGAGAAGCGCATCCGCGACATCGCCCAGAAGGTCTATGGTGCCGCGGACATCGAGCTCTTGCCCGAAGCGAAGAAGAAGCTGGAGTTCTACCAGGCCGATCCCGAGACCGCGCGCCTCCAGATCTGCCAGGTGAAGACCCACCTCTCCCTCTCCCACGATCCCAACGTGAAGGGCCGCCCCACCGGATTCATCCTGCCCATCCGCGATATCCTCCTCTACCGCGGCGCCGGATTCCTGGTGCCCGTGGCGGGCGACATCAAGCTCATGCCCGGCACCTCCTCCGATCCCGCATTCCGACGCATCGATGTGGATGTGGAGACCGGACGCATCCGCGGACTCTTCTAACTGCACGCCATGGAATTCCTCCTGCTCGCCAACACCTTCGCCGAGGGCATGGCCTTCCAGTCCGACGGCATCCAATGGTCCGTGGACTGGTGGAAGGTGCTGATTCTGGCATTCGGCACCCTGCTGTTGCTCTTCCTGGCAATCCGCCTGGCGCTCTACATCCTACGCCTGGTGGGCGTGATCCTCTGCCTGGCATTCGCTGCCGCCGGCGGCGTGCTGGCTTGGCGGCTGCTGCCTGGCACCATGGAGTCGCTCCTGCCGGAGGCGCTGGCGCCCTTCGCCGCACCCATCGCCGCCGTGGTCGGATTCCTCGTGTGCTTCGGCATCGCCGCCGGAATCATGCATTTCATCCGGAAACCGGCGCAGCCACTCCCCGAGAAAAAAGACTGACGCCCCACCCCCGGGAGCCCCGCGACGATGCTGGAATTGGTGGAATCCACGCCCTTCCTCCTCGTGGAGAAGAAGTCACGCTTTCTGGCGGAACTCCTTCCCGCCACCTCGCAGAATGAAGTCAAGGAACTCCTGGCTTCTCAGCGCGAAAAATACGTCGACGCCACCCACGTGGTCCACGCGATGGTCCTCGGCGAAAACGCGGAGATCCTGGGGTGTTCCGACGACGGCGAGCCCTCGGGCACCGCGGGCCGTCCGGTGCTGGAGGTCCTGAAGGGCTCGGGGATCTCGCAAGTACTGCTCACCGTCACGCGCTGGTTCGGCGGCACCAAGCTGGGCACGGGCGGACTGGTGCACGCCTACAGCGATGCCGCGAAGGGCGTGCTCTCCTCGGCAGTCACGCGCCCCCGGATCGCCACGAGTTCCCGCGCCGTCCTGTTGCCATACCCCCTCCTGGAACAAGGTCGGCGGCTCCTCCGCGAGAACCGCTTCGAGGTCCGCAAGGAGGACTTTCTGGCGGAGGGCGTCCAACTCTCGGGGGTCCTCCCCGACGAAGCGCTCCCCGCACTGGAGACCGCGCTGCGGGATCTCTCCCGCGGAAAGATCTCCCTGATGGAGGAATAATTCCGCACACCTCCACTCCATTTTCGCTCCTAAACGCCTTTCCACAAAACGAAGCCGCATGGGCGCACCACTCCTCTCCATCATAATCCCCCTGACCTCCACGGTTCCCAAGGAACTCGAGCGGAATCTCTCCACCATTGCACGGAATCTGACTCCCGCCGTGGAGGTGCTGGGCCTCAGCTGGGGCTGTCCCAAGTCCTCCGAGACGGCCTTCCGCGAGGCCTTCGCCGGCTATGCACGGGCGCGACTGCTCGCCGTGCCCCGCGAGACCACCTGCGGCGCCGTCTTCAATCTGGGCATCCGGGAGTGCCAGGGCATCTACTTCACCTACACCGATGCCGATAACGAGATGACGCCCACCACCGTGGAGCGAATCCTCCATGCCATCCAGGACAAGCCCACCATGGACCTCCTGATCATGACGGCGGTCATGGGTCACATGGACGACGATATGTATTTCGTGCCGGAGGCCCCGTTGCGCTCCTTCGCCGGCATCCACGAGGGCACGGGCCTGCGGCTCCTGGAGACCCTGGGTCACGAGACCGGCTTCCTGCGCTGCGAGCTCTTCCTGGGATGCTACCGGCGCACATTCATCCTAGAGCAGAATCTCTGGGCGGACGAGAGCTTCCAGGACCGCGTGGCGCACACCTGGGTGCCGCAGGTCTACTTCAAGGCGCGGCTATGCTCCACCATGCAACGGCTGTTGCCCTCCTACTGGTGCGTCCGACGCCCCATCGATTGGGGCTTAAACCACCGGGAGCAGGCCATCAAGTCCCTCCTGAATGCCGTGCTCTTCCTGGGAAGATTCTACCGCGACCACCGAAAGGAGATGCCGCATGCCGCACGGCGCACCTGGGCCGTCACTACCTTCACCGGATTCCTCTCGAAGATCTTCAATCCAAAATTCGGACACCTCCGGCTCACTGTCCGAGAGCGCCAGAAGATCATCAAGACCCTGTGGAATGATCCGGAGGTAGGCGGGACCCTCCGCCAAATGGAGGTCTACCTCTACTTCCGGCAGAGGGTCTTCTGCAAGCTCCTCCGGGCATATTCCCGATGCTGCCTGGTGGCACCCCTCCTCCACCTCTGGGAGGAGTTCATCCACTACGTCCACTAGCTCCTGGACACCACACATCTTGATTCCACCCCAAGGGGATGGCGGCACACGCACCATCCCCTTCCCTTTTTCCCCGAAAAACGCCTCATGACTCCCCTCTGGATCAATACCGACGACGCACTGGCGAAATTCCTCCGCGCCCTCCCGACCGGCATCCCCGTGGCACTGGATACCGAATTCGCCTGGACCCGCACATACTTCCCCGTCTTCGCACTCCTCCAGATCGGAATCGACCGGCAGACCGCCGCCATCGTGGATGCGCTGGCCATAAGAGACTGGTCGCCCCTGGGGGAACTCCTGGTGGATGCCACGCGCCGGAAGATCCTCTTCAGCGGCGCAAACGACCTGCCGATCCTCCATCGCGCCTGCGGAGTCCTGCCCGCGAATGTCTTCGATGCACAGATCGCGGCCGGCTTCTGCGGCGAAAGCGCCACACAGAGCCTGAAGGCGGTCATCCAGAAAAAGCTGGGGATCCCCCTGGACAAGAGCGAGACCCGCAGCGACTGGACTCTGCGCCCCCTCACGCAAAAGCAGATCGACTACGCCGCAGGCGATGTCGTGCTACTTCCCGAATTGGCGGCGCTCTATGAAGAGCGCCTGAAGGCAAACGGGAACCTCGCCTGGTTTCTGGAGGAGATGGAGACCCAATTCTGCCGCGAAGACTCCTATCGCCTGCCTCCCGTGGAGGACGCTTGGCACAAGATCGGCGCCCTCCGAAAGCCACTTCCCGAGGAGATCCGTGGCCGAATGGTGTCCCTGGCGCTCTGGCGGGAAGAGAAAGCCCGCGACACGAATCTCACCCGAAACCGTCTCCTCACCGACGAACAGCTCATCTGGTGCGCCTACGAAAATCCCCAGGAGGAGTCCCGCCTCTACGCCATGCCGCAGTGCTGGCCCAAGCGGATCCGCCCCGTGGCCGCCGAGATCCTAGAGGCGCTGAAACATGGTCCGGAGGCATTGGCGCGCTGCGGCCTGACGGTCAAAAAGCGGATCCGTCCGCTTCCCAAGAACGAGCTAAAGGCCCTTTCCGACCGCGTGCTGGGGCTTTCAGAGAGGCGTGCGCGGGAGCGCCAGATCGAGCCCACCCTGGTGTGCACCCGCCACGACGCCGAACACTGGGCAATAAACCACCTCAACAAGACGCCCCAGGACGGCCGAATCCTCCAGGGCTGGCGCAACGAACTCCTCCACGACGCACTGGCACTGCTGGAGAAGTAGTGTCCTCTTCCCGTTGCATCGAGAAATTCCCGGAAGACGCAGTCGTCCTGGTGCCTTTCGGGCGTGGCGCGTCCTTTGCGGCGTCTGGCTCCGCGTGCATGATATAGTCTCCGACGTTCCTCCCCCGAGTGTGTCCGGGTGAGGGAGTTTTCATGATCCAACAAACGGAGGCGTCTGCATGTCGAAGAGCGGTCCATTTTTATTCACTACGGAGATTCGGCAGTCTTTATCCCGGAAGCGCCGGGAGCTGGGCCTGACCTTTACCGCACTGGGGGACTTCCTGGGGGTCTCCTGGGCAACGGTGCGGAAATGGGAGCTCGGGAAGAGCCGGGAATGCCAGCGGAAGCACGCGAAGATGGTGGAGAGCTTCCTGGCGGGGGCCTACGACCAGGAGCTCTCGGGCTCCCATGCATCACCCCGCCTGAACTCCTGCCTGCGGCCACTCCCCCGGGAGGCCGTCCACCACGCACGGCGATTCCTCAATACCCTCCGGCTCCTTAACGCCACGCCCGTGCGCCAACAGGCACTCATCCTCCTCACGGAACGACTCCTGCGCGCCACCCTCCGGGAACTCCTAGCGCGGGAAATCGACGCCGAACAAGGAACCGCCCTCGAGGACCTCGAGGATTGCGGGGATTCCGACGCCATGGCGGCGTCCTGAGGCGGCCTCTATACCAAGGAGGGGGGGGTATTTTGCGAGCTTTGGAAAGAGGGCGAAGTGTGGGTCATTTCCGCCCTCACGGGGGCATTATATTCAGAAAGTTACCGTTTCTATCCACCCCCACTCCCTCCGTTTCCAAGAGTCCCGCCATGATCCACGTCTGCGCCCCCGCCGTCATCAAGCACCAATTCCAGAAGGAATACCTCGCCATCCTCGAAGAGCTGGTGCCCCGAGTGCGCAAGGAGACCGGATGCCTCCGATACACCCCCTGCGTGGAAGAGGGCATTGACGGCACCACCGTGACCATGATCGAGACCTGGGAAAGCAAGGAGGCGCTGGAAAAACACCTCGCCGGCGAAAATATCGCCTGGTTCCGCCAGAAGATCCAGGGCATGCGGGAGACGAGCTCCTGCCACATCTACACGCCGCTGGTCCCCTAGCCCACCATCATCCCCCACCACCCCCACGAGAGAAACAAGCATGGAAATCAAGCTGAGCTTTCATGGCGCCACCGGAAATGTCACCGGATCCTGCTACATCCTGGAGGCCAATGGCCTGCGGATCATGGTGGACTGCGGACTCTACCAGGAGCACGACCTGAAGGACCGCAACTGGAAGACCTTCCCCATCTCTCCCTACAAGCTGAATGCACTGATCCTCACCCACGCACACCTGGACCACAGCGGACGAATCCCCCGACTGGTCCGCAATGGCTTCCGGGGACCCATCTACTGCACCCGCGCCACCTGCGAGATCGCCAGCATTGTGATGGAGGACTGCGGCAAGATCAACGAGGAAGACGCCGAGTTCAAGCGGAAGCGCCATGAGCGCGAGGGCCGCGTCAGCCCCCACGGCTACGAGCCCCTGTATACCGAGGAAGACGCCGAGGAGGTCGCGCAGTATTTCCTGCCAGTGGACTACGAGCAGAAGGTGGAGCTCGGCCAGGGCGTGACTCTGGAGTTCCTCCAGGTGGGGCACATCCTGGGCGCCGCCTGCTGCCGCATCACCGTCACCGACGGCACCGAGACCCGCCGCATCCTCTTCTCCGGCGATGTGGGCCGCTGGGATATGCCCATCCTCCAGGATCCCGTCCCCGTAGGCGAAGCTGACTACGTCCTGGTGGAATCCACCTACGGCAACCGGGAACACGGCGAAACCAAGGACATCCCCGAGGAGCTCTCGCGCATCATCAACGACACCGCCGACGCAGGCGGAAACCTGATCATCCCCTCCTTCGCCGTGGAGCGCACCCAGGAACTCCTGTACTTCCTGGCGTTGCTCAACGCCGAACGCCGCATCCCCAATCTGCGGATCTTCGTGGACAGCCCCATGGCCAGCAAGGTCAACACCGTCTTCGTCCACCACCCATATCTCTTCGACGACGACACCCTGAAGCTGGCGAAGGTACTCCGCGTCTCCAATGTCTCCGTGGTGCGCAGCTCCCAGGAATCCAAGGCGCTGAACCACATCCGGGGCTCCGTCATCATCATCTCCGGCTCCGGAATGTGCACCGGCGGCCGCATCAAACACCACCTCTGCAAGAACATCGGACGCCCCGAATCCACCATCCTCTTCGTGGGATACCAGGCACGAAACACCCTGGGACGCCAGATCCTGGACGGCGAACCGCAGGTGCGCATCCTGGGCGAGACCTACGATGTCAAGGCGAATATCCAGCGGATCTCCGGCTTCTCCGCCCACGCCGACCGCAACGAGCTTCTCCGCTGGCTGAACACCGTCTCCGGGACCCCCCGGAGGGTCTTCGTGACCCACGGCGAGCCCGAGGCCTCCGCCGCCCTCCGCGACAAGATCATCCAGGAGAAGGGCTGGGATGCCCAGGTGCCCCAGTATCAGCAGACCGTGACCCTGGACTAGAAACCACACCCGCTTTTTGCGCTCCCATTCCTCGCGAACAATTCACCCCTCCACAATATCCCCACTCCCATGAAATTCCTCCACATCGGAAAGGCATACCAGCTCTCCATCCAGAATGGCCATGACCTCGCTGACGCCCTGACTCTGGACGAGGCGCTGTGGGTCGCCATGAGCGCCCCCGTGAAGGCGTACACCTGCGATCCGAAGGTCCTGTCATACATCGACTCCGCCAAGCTGGGCTCCATCACCACCGAGAGCCTGAAGGCGGCCATCCAGTGGCTGCTGGATGTCTATGGCGACAAGGACTCCATCACCGATGCCTTTGGCGGAAAGCTGGTGCTCTCCCGCCTCACCGAATCCGAG
>CAVGTF010000067.1:0-3023 GCA_963632245.1 Anaerovoracaceae bacterium | reverse complement strand
GAGAATGCCAAGAAGATCCGCCACTCCGCGGAGTACATCCTGAACGACCTCGGTGCCCAGGACAAGGAGTCCATCACCCTGGAACAGGTCCGGGAATTCCAGAAGATCCTCACCAGCCGCCCCCTCAACGGCGACGGCGTCATCTCCCTGCTGGCCACCGGCGAGGCATCCACCCCCGAATTGGCCGCAAACCTCAAGGACTTCCTGGAGGGCGGCGTGCTGGCCACCGGCGGCACCCAGGACCTGGATGGCACCATGGGTCTGACCCTGGCGCAATTCCAGGCATACCACGACGCCATCCCCGAATACCTCGCCTGGAAGAAAGCGGGCGAACTCCCCGAGGGACAATCCACCAGCGAACTACTGCCCTTCGGCGCAGATACCCCCGCACTGCTGGCACTCCTCCAGGAAAACGCCGCGCGCATCGATGAATTCTTCCGCCTCTGCGATCTGCAGGACTTCGATTCCCGCCTCAATGGCGTGGTGCTGGAGAATGACGGCAAGCCCGGCGCGCTGGATCCCACCGCCTGGCCCGGCCTGGAGAGCCACCTGAAGGCGCTGCCCATCGTCCAGCCCCGCGGCGTCGCCAGCATTCCGCTGGACGAGCCCGGATACATCAATCCCCTCCAGCGCGGATGGTGGCTCTCCCTGCGCGAAAAGATCCTCCTGCCCGTGCTGGGCGCTGACGCAAAGGAGCTCACGCCCGCGCTGTGGGCAAAAGCGAAGGCGGTCTTCACTCCCTACCAGGACTACCTGGCATCCCAGAAGGGCGCCATCTGCGCCGCCGTGCCCCAGGAGACCCTGGAACGCCACGCAGCCCTGACCGGCATCCTGGAGGAGGCCGCGGTCCTGGAGACCAAGGACCTGGCCGTTGCGCAGATCCTCAAGGAAGCCGAGGCCGTGGAACAGGCGCTGCTCTATCTGCATTGGCTCATCCCCGTCGCCAATAACTTCATCAGCTTCCCCGATCTCTATAAGCCCCGGAAACCCACGCTCTTCGAACGCGGAAAGGTGGTCATTGACGGACGCTGGTTCAACATGACCTTCCCCGTGGACGACCTGGGCACACACTCCGCCATGGCCGCCAACAGCGGACTCTTCCTCATCTACGTGGAAGTGAACACCAAGCCCGTCCAGACCCTCTGCGCCCCCGTCACCATCGGCGACAAGGGCAATCTGGTCGCCGGCAAGCGCGGAATCTTCTTCGCCCCCGACGGCCAGACCTACAACGCCAAGATCGTGAAGGTCATCGAGAACCCGGTCTGCCTCCGCGAGGCCGTCCTGGCGCCCTTCGCAAAATTCGGCAAGATGGCGGAGGACAAGGTCGCCAAAATGTCCAGCAGCTCCGAGGGCGTCATCACCGGAAAGATGTCCAACCTGATCAACGACCCCAAGAAGGCCGCGGCTGACGCCACCGCACAGCCCGCCGCACCGAAGGGCGACAAGTCCGGAATGCTCATGGGACTGGGCATCGCATTCGCCGCACTCTCCTCCGCCCTGGCCTTCATCTGCAAGACCCTGGCCGACATGAGCGCACTCTCCCTGCTGGTCTCCCTCGTCTGCGTCCTGGCGGTCCTCCTGACACCCATCGTCCTGCTGGCGGTCATTCGCCTGAACCGACAGGATCTCTCCTCGCTCCTGGAAGGCAATGGCTGGGCCATCAATGCCCGGTTGCGCCTCAGCCGCAAGCAGCGAAAGAGCTTCTCCCGCGGCGGACGATTCCCCAAGGAGGCCCTGGGAACCCCCGCACGCCGATTCCGGAAGTTCCTGGCGTGGTTCATCACTGTGATCGTCCTCATGGTGGCTTGCTACGTGGGCATCCAGCAATACCGCAAGTGCCAGGAGTGCAAGCGCGCACAGGCCGAGGCCGCCGCACAGGCACAGGCCGCCGCAATCGCCGCGCAAGCACAGGCGGAAGCCGAGACGAAGGCCGCCGAGGCCATCGAGGAGGCGCCCGCAGCTGCGGCGCCTGCCGAAGAGGCGCCTGCCGAAGAGGCGCCCGCACCCGCACCCGCGCCCGCCGAGTAGCGGATCACCTTCCGCATCGCGCGTTTCCGGAACAAAAACCGTAGAAATACCACCCTTCCCCTCTCATGAAGAACGCCCTCCTCTCCCTTCTGAGCCTCTGCTGTCTGATCCTCCTAGGCGCTGGTAGTCTCCCGGCGCAAGAATTGCCCCCACAGGAGTTTCTGGAGTCCATCCGGCAGCCCCTGACTCAGGAGGCGTGGGGAGAAGCGACGGGCCGGCTCACCTACAAGAAGAAGGGCCAGAAGACCCTGGAGGGCACCCTGGGACTCCGCGTTACCTTCACCAAGAAGGCGATGTATGCCCAGCTCACGCTCAACGAGGTGAATTACTACGGTCTGGAAATCATGCTGGAGACCGCCGGAAAGAGCGTCCAGAGACTGGATCTCCCCGAAACCGAACAACGACCCGGACTCTTCGATTTCGGCGTACGACCCTCCGATCTCTCTTTCGCTTTCCTCTTCTGGAATTTCGTGGAGGAACTCCCGCGATCCTCTAGCCGCTGGCAGGACTGCCGAGTCCTCCGTCTGGCCTCCCCCGATGAATCCGAATTGGTGGACGTGTGGTTCGAGGCAAAACAGGGATTCCCCATGGAGGCAAAATGGTACCGGAAAGGCGAAAACGCACCCTGGCGGAGCCTCGTCATGAAGGGCGCGAAACGCTTCGAAAACGGTCTCTGGTTCGTCAAGGAAATGCAACTCTCCGGAAAGGACTGGAAAACCGCAGTCAAATTCGATTTCGCCGAAAAAACCGAGAGATAAAATACCAGCACGAGGGGGGATTCTAGATTATTTGTAAGTTATTCATTATAAACAAGTTATAGATATATTTACTACCCCCCAAAAAAGAACGCCCTCTCCCCACAAAGGGATATCCAAAGGACGGGAGGGCTTGCGCCCCCCGCACCCCCGCCTTTGCTAGGTAGAAGGGAGAAGGGCGGAGGGAGGAGGGAGGAGGGAGTAGCGAGTAGCGAGGAGGGAGTAGCGAGTAGGGAGTAG
>CAVGTF010000066.1:0-12316 GCA_963632245.1 Anaerovoracaceae bacterium | reverse complement strand
AATCTCAAGGTGTTACCCTAACAAAGCAAATTGAATCTTACGATAAACTATGAGACGACTTTCTCCGCATTTCTCCTTCCAAAAATCGTTAGATTACACCTTCCACACACAAAAGAAATTCGCTAAAAACCGAGTACGCGGCAACAAAATTCTCTGACAAAATAGAAGGCTACAATGTCATTGAATGCATTGACGAAGCTGAAGGCATAATTAATGATAAAACATCCAAAACCGAAACAAACTGAGCATTTGTCTCGGACATCTTGTGTCATGCCTCGACTAAACGCCGGGGCAGTTTATAACGCAAAAGGCGGGGTGCTTGTGCACTCCGCCTTTTGCGTTTATAAAATGGTGGCAAGGGCCGGGGTCGAACCGGCGACGCAAGGATTTTCAGTCCTTCGCTCTACCAACTGAGCTACCCCGCCTTTGGGGAAAGTGGTAATGGTGAACCTGGAGGAGCTCGAATCCCCAACCTTCTGGTCCGTAGCCAGACGCTCTATCCAATTGAGCTACAGGTCCACTGAATGGTCTTGACTGCTTGAAGTCTTGACGCGAGGCATACTGTAGCCTCGCGTTTTAGGTTTTCAAGTTGCCTCCGTCAAATTTCCTAAAAGAAATGCTGTGATTTGGCGGAGGGGTTGTCGTGTGGGGTGTGCTACACTCCGGAGAAGGCAGCGAAACCGCCGTCGATGGGGATCACGGTGCCATTCACGAAGCCTGCGGCCTTGTCATCGAGGAGCCATAGGACGGCGCCCAGGAGGTCTTCGGGGGTTCCGAAGCGTCCCATGGGGGTATGCTTAAGGATAGTCTCGCCGCGGGGGGTGAGGGATCCATCGGGATTAGTGAGCATCGCGCGGTTCTGGTTCGTGACGAAGAATCCGGGAGCGATGGCATTGACGCGGACGCCGACCTTGGAGAGGTGGGTAGCCAGCCACTGGGTGAAGTTGCTGACAGCGGCCTTTGCGCCGGAGTAAGCGGGGATCTTGGTCAGGGGGCGGAAGGCGTTCATGGAGGAGATATTCAAGATGGTGCCGTGTCCCTTCTGGACCATATCGGCGCAGAAAACCTGCGTGGGCAGGAGCGTACCGATGAAGTTCAGGTTGAAGACGAAGGAGATTCCGGCAGGATCCAGGTTGAAGAAATTGAACTTCCCTTCCTCGGGATTGGTGACATCCTCCTTGGTGGCGAATTCGCGAGCGGTGGTGCCCTTGGGGTTGTTGCCGCCGGCGCCGTTGATCAGGATATCCACGGGGCCGTAGGTCTCCAGGACCTTCTTGTGGGCCTCCTCCAAAGAGGCCTTTTCCAGCACATTCGCCACGACGGCAATGGCCTCGCCGCCCTGCGCCTTGATGGCATCAGCACAGGCCTGCGCGGCCTCCGCCTTCAGATCCAGCACGGCCACCTTGGCGCCGCAGCCAGCCACCGCCTGGGCCATGATGCTGCACAGCACGCCGCCGGCACCAGTGACCACGGCGACCTTGTTCTTCAAATCCACATTCAAGGGCAGTTCCATTGTTCAAATTCCTCAGTTGTTCGTTGAATTGACGTAGCGGCACGCCATTTGCGAATGCCGCACGCGTGAGAAAGAAAAAAGGGTAAAAAGGAGATAAGAAGCCTTTATTCCTCGCCGCGGGAGGCAGCCAGGAGCCGTGCGGTCTCCTGTGGCCAGAGGGCGCTGTCCGGCGTCTCCAGGATCATGGGACGCCCATCCAGGCGGGGATCTTTCGCCAAACGCAGGAAGGTCTCCCAGCCGAGATTGCCCTCGCCGATGGATGCGTGACGATCCAGATGGGAGCCCAGGGCAGACTTGGTGTCGTTCCAGTGCATTCCCCGGAGCATCTCCAATCCAATTCGCTGCTGGAATTCCTCCCAGAAGGCCGCCAATCCTTCGGCGGTGGAGAGATCGATGCCCGCGGCGTAGGCATGGCAGGTATCGATGCAGATTCCGGTGCGTTTGGGGCAATCTATCTTCTCCAGCAGGATCTGGAGTTCCTCCAGGGTATTTCCGAGGGTGCTGCCCTGCCCCGCCGTATTCTCGATGACCGCCACCGCGCTCTCCGTTTCGTCCAGCGCCTGGCGCACACACTCCGCAATATGCGTCAACGCCTCGCCACGGTCGCCATCCAACGCATTGCCCGGATGGAAATTCAGCATCCGCAATCCCAGGACCTCCACGCGCCTCAGTTCAGCGGCGAAGGCCTTCGTGGCCGCCGCGCACTTTTCGGCGGAGGGATTTCCCAGATTGATGAGGTAGGAATCGTGAGGGAGGATCGCCTCCGCGGGAATCCCCGCACGTGCAATGGCCTCCCGGAATGCCGCGGACTCCGCTTCGGAAATAGGCGGCGCACTCCACTGGCGCTGGTTCTTCGTGAAGATCGCAAAGCCCGTGGCGCCGCACTCCACCGCACGATCCGCCGACAACGCGAGCCCACCCGCAATCGAAAGATGAGGACCGATGAACTTCATAAATGAGGAATGAGGAATGAGGAGTTTCGGCCGCTCTGCAGTGGGCCTTATCGGCGCTAGTCAGAGGCCTTCGCCGTTCAAGCCAAAATGGCGTCGTAGACGCGTGCCACGGGTCCGGTAAGAGTGGCCTGGAACTCCGGTGTCAGAGAGATCACGAGATCACCGCCGGGCATCTTGACGGTCACGGGGGATTTGCAGCGGCCGATCTTGACTGCGACTGCTGCGCAGGCGGTAGAACTGGTGCCGCTAGCGAGAGTGTATCCCGCGCCGCGTTCGTAGATCTCCGCCTGGAGCGTGTGTTCGTCCAGGATATGGATGAACTGCACATTCGTGCGATGGGGAAAGAGCGTGTGGGATTCCAGAATGGGTCCCAGTCGCAATGCCAGTTCCTGTGTAGGAGGTGCGTCTAGCAGCACCACGCAGTGGGGATTTCCCACGGTGGCGGCGCAAAAGAGGATCTCCTCGCCGTTGGGGAGAGTCAGGCGTTCCGAGAGGACCTCGCGGGGCGCGCCCTCCACGGGGATCTCGCGGCTGTCAAAGGAGACCCGTCCCATCCTCGCCTGGATGGCGTTCTCGGGATCCAGGACGCGGCATTCCACGGGGCCGCCCAGAGTCGCCAGGACGAAGGGCTCGTCGGAGCGCACCATCCCGCAGTCCCAGAGGTATCGCGCGAAGATCCGCACGCCATTTCCGCTCTTCTCGGCCTCGCTGCCATCGGGATTGAGGACCCGGAAGGCGCAGAGCGCCTCGGGATGCTTCAGGGATTCGTAGAATGGCGATCCCGGGAGATAGGGCCCGTAAAGGATGCCATCGCTACCCAGACCGTAGTTCCGGTGGCAAATGCGACGGACCTCCGCGGGATCAATGACCTCCGGCGCCGCCTCCGCGGGACACAGCGGGATCAGATAGTCGTTGCCCAGGCCGTGATACTTTCGGAAGGCACCGGCAACGAGCGCAGAAGAAGCACTCATCGACGGAATCCCCCCCGGGGGCGTCCGCCAAAGCGGTCCTGGGGAGTGACGCGGACGGGCGCGGGCTGCTCCAGTCCGAGGGCATACCAGTTTTCGCCCAATCCGGCATTGCTGAAACGAGTCATGCGGCGGTTTGCCAGGTGCTCCCAATTCTGGGCGATGACGGGGTCGTCGGTCTTCTTCTTCGCCTCGTCTAGGAGAGTCACCGCCTCGGTGAGCTTATTCTGCTTCACCAGCAGCCAGGAGTAGGTAGCGTAGCAGAGGGTGCTCTTTTCATACTTGAAGCGGGCGATATTTTTGCGGAAGATCTTATCCAACGCGGCCACGTCCTCGGGGTCCTTCTTCCACTGGAGGATCAGCCGCATGCAGAGGATAGAGGGATCCACGACCATGGACTTCTCCAAGAAGGGTCGCGCGGCCTCGTAGTCACGGATCTGGTAGAGGAGCTGTCCCTTCATGAGATTCACCTGGGTCATGGCGAGGGGATTCCAGAAGCGGTACTTCCGCGCCACATCAACGGAGGGAAGGATCCGACGGACCTCGGAGGCCATCTCCTCCTCCAATTGCGCCGCCGCCTTCGCGCCGCCCTGACCACGCTGCGCCATCATGTTCGCTTTGGTCCGAATCCGATTCTGCGCCGCCATCAACGCATTCTGAACATCCCCAAAAATCCGTCGCAACTGCCGGCCAATCCACAGATTCACCGGGACAATCACCACCAGCGCGGCACCCACGCCCGCCAAAATCGCCCAGCCCCAATGGCCGCCCTCGCCTGCGGTGTAGGTGAAATATCCGGCAACAAATGCCGCCACAATCGAAAAGAGGAAAATCAGCATAGCAATCTAAAAAAAGGAGGAAGGAGGAAGGAGAAAGGAGGAAGTTAGGCCAGGGTTTCAGGCGAGCCCGAAACCCCGCGCCGGAATTTACCGGCACGTACGCCAAGCGCGCCCAAATTGGCGCGCAAACACCGCTGGTAGGCGGAAGAAATTAAGCAGGGGTACGGGGGCGGCAGCCTCCCGTCCTTTGGGTACCCGGCTGGGAAAACACGCTCCCTAGCTAAAAGCGCCCTAGCACTGCGAAGATGCAAATTTAAGCTACGAACGGCTCCCTGCCCACTTGTGCCCGTGCTCTACTTATTGCGGCGCGGTTTTGCGGACTTCTCGCATTTTGCGGCGGGGGAGAGGACCAATTCGCCGCGGATGGGGTCTGCGGAGACCATCTCGAAGAGTCGCTTTTGGGCCATCCGGAGGGTATCGCCGTCGCGGTTGGTCCACTGGATCTTCAGCGAATCAAAGTGCCAGGAGTGCGGCAGCTCGTTGACATACGCCATGAGGCCGTAGTCGGGCAGGTAGACCTGGCAGCCGGTCTTGGTGATCTTGCAGATTTCGCCGGTAAGCAGAAGCGTGGGGTCCTCCTGCCGCTTCATGCCTAGGTATCGGATCTTCATGCGGTCGGAGGCGGCGAATTCCGCCTGGTCGCACTGGTATTCCTTGGCGGAACAGAGCATCGCCAAATCCTGGACCGCCTCGACGGAGTAGGTTTTTCTGCGGAGATCATGGGACAGGAGCTGCTGATGCACCAGGAGATCGGCGTAGCGCCGGATGGGGCTGGTGAAGTGGCAGTAGTTCTCTTTTCCCAGGCCGAAGTGTCCCATGGGATCCGCACCGTAGTCGGCGCGTGGGAGATGCCGGAGGAATGCCATGTAGAGGACATCCCGCAGCGGGGATTCCGCGGCGTGCTTCAGGAAGCGGACGATCGCGCCGCGGGTAGAGAGGCTCTTCACCCGCTCGCCCATCATGATGGTGGCGTTTTCCGCGAACTCCTGGAGCTTCTCGGGATCGGGCGCCTGGTGGTTCCGGTAGAGACCGGGCAACTTCAGCCGCTGCAGCTCCATGGCGATGCATTCGTTGGCCGCCAGCATGAACTCCTCCACCAGCTGATGGGAGGGATTGTCCTCGCTCTGCTGCACACCCAAAATCTGCGAGGGATGTTCGCTACACACCACGCGGATTTCCGGCATGCCCATGGGCAGGAAGCGCTCGCGGGTCATGCGGCGATGGCGCAACAACCGCGAGACACTGGCCAGCTTCGACACCAGGTCCTTCACCGCCTGGGAACCGTCAAACTCGCCGCCATCCAAGTAGGTCTGCACCTGCTCGTAGCAGAGGCGCTGAGTGACATTGATGGTGGTGTGGCGACGCTGCCAGGAGAGGATCTCGCCGGTGTGCTCGTCAAAGCAGATAAATACGCTGTGCGCCAGGCGCTCCTGTCCAGCCTGGAGGCTGCACTGGTGGTTTGCCAGCGCCTTCGGCAGCATGGGCAACGTGCGCCCAGGCAAATAGGAGGTGAAGCAACGCTCCCGCGCCTGTCGATCCAGAATACTGCCGGGACGCACATAGCTGGCGACATCCGCAATATGGACGCCCACCACCACCGTACCAGGACGCGGCGACTTGCCCAACGACAGCGCATCATCGTAGTCCCGCGCGTCCACGGGGTCGATGGTGACCGCCGTGTCCTTCGTGCAATCCAGTCGACGGACCTTCACGGGCTGGAGCGCCTCGGCGTCCTTCTCGTCCTGTTCGGTATAAGGTGCGGGGATGTTGTATTCTGCGACGATGGCATCCAGGTCAGAAGAGACCTCTCCGCAGGCGGCGTAGCACTCCAGGAGCGTGACATCGGGGAGCGTCTCCGCGGGGAAGTCCTCTTCGGGGAAGGGGAATTCGCAGCGGCACCAATTGCCCTCGCGGGGTCCCTCCGGGAGCTTCTTGAGGCTCTCGGGCGCAATCCGAAGGAGTCCCGGCAGCTCGTGGCGCAAGGGCCGCACGCCCCATCCACCGCCCCGCAAGGGCACCATGCATCCCACCAAAAAGCGGAACTTCCGCTCCAAAATGCGCTTCACATGCGCCACAGGACGCGCCGGATCCCCCGCGGGATCCAAGACCACACGGACCGTGTCACCCGTTACCGCACCGCCTAAATAGCCCGGCGGCACAAATACCGAGTCCCCACCGTCCATCCGGACAAACCCAAAGCCCTGGATGTTCACCGACAACTCGCCGATGCACTCCTGGGCCGAAATCGCACTCTTCTTCACGGGACGCTCCTCAGAACGCTCGCGATGCTTTCCCCTCTTCTCGTGATGCTTGCTCATAATCTTGTTTTCTCTAGTATCTGAATGTGTTATGTATGTCGTTAACCCCCAAAATATAAAGGCGCCCCGACTACCCGCCTAGCCTAGGTAGAAGGTAGCAGGGAGTAGGGAGTAGGTTAATAAGCTACTGCGGGCGCCCTTCCGCCAACGGCGCTAAGAGTCGCGCCGTAAGTACTTAGCAACTAGTGGCTAGTGGCTAGTCTGTAAGGTGCCGCAGGCGCTATTCCGCGGCTTAAAGGCCGCGGTACGGGTATCACCGCCGAGAGGCGACGGCGGAAGAGCCGCGGAGCGTCCGAACAAACCTTCTCCCTACGACCTACGACCTTCTCCCTAAAACAAGGGGCGCATCTCGCCCCTTGTTTTACTCGTGGCAGACTTCCTCCAGGAAATACTGGTGGATCCGAGTATCGGTAAGCAGTTCGGGGTGGAATGCCATGGCCAGCTGATGTCCTTGCCGGACGGCGGTGGGCTGTCCCTGGAAAGTGGAGAGCACCTGCACTTCTGGACCGACCTCCACAATGGAAGGCGCTCGAATGAAAGACATGGGGACATTCTCCAGGGCCCCGAAGGATCCCTGGGTGAAGAAGCTCCCCAGCTGGCGTCCGTAGGCATTTCGGCGGACCGTCACGTCCAGGGTGGCGAAGTGCTTCGTCGGGTCATCGGCGATGCGCTGTGCCAGAAGGATCAATCCGGCGCAGGTGGCCATGACGGGGAGCCCCTCCTCGGCGAGCTTGCGTCGGAGGGGTTCGAAGAGATTCAGCTCCCGCAGGAGCTTCCCCATCACCGTGCTTTCGCCGCCGGGGATGACCAGGCCGTCGAAGGGGCGGGAGAGGTCGCTGGCCTGGCGGATCTCGAAAGTCCGTGCGCCCAGGGCGCGGAGGGATTGTCCGTGCTCCGCAAAATCTCCCTGGAGCGCCAGGATGGCAATGGTGCGAGGAGAGCCCATGGCTACTTGCCGCGCTCCTCCATGATGGTGCGGATCTCGTCGGCGTTGATGCCGACCATGGCCTCGCCCAGACCGCAGGAGAGCTCCGCGATGAGCTTGGCATCCTGGTAGTTGGTCACCGCCTTCACGATGGCCTGCGCGCGCTTGGCGGGATTGCCACTCTTGAAGATGCCGGAGCCCACGAAGACACCCTCGGCACCCAGCTGCATCATCAACGCGGCATCCGCGGGAGTGGCCACGCCACCGGCAGCGAAATTCACCACAGGCAGACGGCCCTCGCGATGCACGCGCTCCACCAGGTCGTAGGGCACCTGCAACTCCTTGGCGGCCTCGTACAGCTCGTCCTCACGCATGCCGGCAACCCGGCGGATCTCCGCCATCATGCGGCGCATGTGACGGACCGCCTGCACCACGTCGCCCGTACCGGGCTCGCCCTTGGTGCGGATCATGGCAGCGCCCTCGTTGATACGACGGAGCGCCTCGCCCAGATCACGAGCGCCGCAGACGAAGGGCACCTTGAAGACGCGCTTGTCAATGTGATACAGGTCATCAGCGGGAGTCAGAACCTCGCTCTCGTCGATGTAGTCGATCTCGATGGCCTCCAGGATCTGCGCCTCCACAATGTGGCCAATCCGGCACTTCGCCATCACGGGGATGGAAACCGCCTCCTGAATGCCACGGATCATGGCGGGGTCACTCATGCGGGAAACACCACCCGCAGCACGAATGTCCGCGGGAATCCGCTCCAACGCCATCACAGCACAGGCACCAGCGTCCTCCGCAATCTTCGCCTGCTCGGGATTCGTGACATCCATGATCACACCACCCTTCAACATCTGGGCCAAATTGCGGTTCAATTCCGCTTGCGAAACTGCTTTCTCTTCCATAAACAAAATTCTCCTATGGGGTCGATTAAAACGACTGCTACAAATCAAAAATCCTCGGCAAAAGCCCGTACTATAACCTGGATTCCATAAATCCCATAATCCACAAGTCAAAAAGTTGTGATTTCGGGAGGCAGGGCGGAATCCGGCGTCATTGGCGGGTCTTGTCAGACCTTGTCATCTGCCAAGAGTTTCAGGAGTTCCTCTTCGGAGATGACCTTGATTCCCAATTCAGCGGCCTTAGCGGTCTTGGTGGCGCCGGTGTTTTCGCCGGCCACGAGATAGGTGGTTTTTCGGGAGACGGAGTCTGCCACGGTAGCGCCCTTTGCGCGGAGAGCTGCGGCGGCCTGAGTGCGTCCCATGGAGGCGAGGGTCCCTGTGAGGACGAAAGTGAGTCCGCGGAGGGGCTTTTCGCCGGTGGAGGCGGCGCCCTCGTCGCCTCCCTGCGGGTTAATTCCGAGGGTCTGGAGGGTATTGAGCCAGCGTTTTCCCACCTCTCCCTGGAAGAAATCCAGGATGCTGTGAGCGGTCTTGGGCCCCACACTTGTGGTCACATACGCGCCCTCCTTCGCCTTTGCGGAGGACTTCTTGATCAATCCGGCCTGCAGGAGTGCGGGCACGAGCCGTTGTTCTTCCTCGGGAGTGAGGGGCGAGTGGTCCTCCTGGAGTTCCATGAGTTCCAGCAGTGCGTGGAGATAGGGTGATTCGGGGACCTGCAGGAGGTCCTTGTGGATGCGCCCCAGCTGGTATGCGGTGGCGGCGCCCACCTCGGGGATTCCCATTGCCTGAAGCCAGTGTCCCAGATCCTTCTGGCGGGACTTCTCTAGGGCGGCCAGGATCTTCGCCGCATTCTTGGGACCCAGGATACGGGGTTCCTCGGGAGTGCCCAGATTGAGTTCCGCCAGCTGTGTCTGCGTGAGCTGGAAGAGATCCAGTGGCTCGTGAATCCATCCGGCATCGCAGAGCGCCTCGGCCACCACGCCGCCAAGGCCCTCCAGATCCAAGGCATTCCGGGCCGCAAAGTACTCCACGCGGCGCACATTCTGAGCAGGGCACTGGAGGTTCTCGCAGCGCCAGACCGCGAACTGTGGATCCCGGTGAATGGAACCGCCGCAGGAGGGGCACTTCCCCTGGAGGCTCCCCGGCAAATCGTAGGGCTTGGAATCCGCCGGGCGCTTCTCCAGCACCACCCGCACCACCGCGGGAATCACCTCGCCCGCCTTTTCAATCAGGACCGTGTCGCCAATCCGGATGTCCTTTCGGGCGATCTCGTCTTCGTTATGCAGGGTCGCGCGGGAGATGGTAGATCCCGCCAGGAAGACGGGCTCCAGCTCCGCCACGGGCGCCAGGATGCCAGTGCGTCCCACCTGGATGGTGATGGCCCTCAAGAAGGTCGCCGCACGCTCGGGCTCGTATTTGTATGCCTTCGCCCAGCAGGGCGCCTTCGCAGAGAAGCCCAGGGTCTCCCGCTGCGCAAAGGAATCCACCTTGATGACCGCGCCGTCGGTATCGTAGGGGAGCGTAGGCCTTAGGGCATCCAGCTCGTGGATGGCATCCAGCATTCCCTGGTAGTCCTCCACCACGCGGCACCACTTCTGGATCTTCAGGCCGAAGGAGTGGAAGGTCTCTAGGAGCTGCTGCTGGGAGGTGATCTCCACGCCGTCGATGCGCCCCTGGGTGTAGAAGAGGATATCCAGAGGCCGCTGGGCGACCTGTCGGGAATCCAGGAGCTTGATGGAGCCGGCGGTGGCATTTCGGGCATTGGCGAAGGGCTCCTGTCCCTCCTCCAGACGGCGACGATTCATGTCGGCGAAGCCCTTTCGGGAGAGGTAACATTCTCCGCGCGCCTCGAAGAATGCAGGCGGATTGGGGCAGAGGAGCCGCAGAGGCACGGAGGGTATGGTGCGCACATTCTCGGTCACGTCATCGCCCTGACGGCCATTGCCGCGGGTCACCGCCTGCGTCAGCACGCCATCCACATACCGCACTGCAATGGAGATGCCATCGATCTTCGGCTCCACCACATAGCGGGGCTGCTCGCCATGGAGTCCCCGCAGGACACTCTCGTGGAAGCGCGCCAGATCCGCGGCATCATAGGTATTTTCTAGGGAGAGCATGGGGACCGTGTGTTCCACGGTCTGGAAGCCCTCCTGGACGCCGCCGTGCATCCGACGCGTGGGGGAATCGGGAGTCGCCAGCTCTGGATGGGCGGCCTCGATATCCTGCAAGCGATGATAGAGCCGGTCGTATTCCTGGTCGGAGATCTCCGGGGACGCCTGGATGTAGTAGAGCTGGTCGTTGTGGCGAATCTTCGCACGCAACTCCTCCGCCTCACGACGCAACGACTCCAGGGAGTCCGGGGCGTTCTCGGCCTTCGAGGCTTCGGACTTTTCGTTCAGGAAAAAGGGAAGACTGTCTTGATGCATGGTCGTAATAGGATGGATTTATTTCCCAATGCAAAAACGGTGGAAGATGGTATCGAGGACATCGGGATCCGGAGTCTTTCCGGTGATGCGTCCCAGGGCGGCGATGGCCTGTCGAAGGGGGATGGCGGCAAGTTCCCACTCACGGGACTCCAAAAGCGGACGGCATTCGTCCAGCGCGCGGGCGGATTCCTCCAGCAGCGCGGCATGCCGCGCACTCACCGCTAGGAGGCTCCCGCTGCCCGCAGGCGACCCCAAAAGACGCCGCTCGATCTCCGCAGAAAGCGCCTCCAGGCCCTCGCCCGTCCGGGAGGAAATCCCCAGCGCGCCCGCCGGCGCCGGAGAGAGATCGCATTTGCTAAAGACCTCCAGCAGGATGCCGCGATGCTCCCAACCCGGCCAACGCATCGGCGCGGGATCGGAAGAATCCACCAGCCAGATCACGAGATCCGCCTCCGCAGCAGATGCCTTCGCGCGCGCCATGCCGTCCAACTCCACCGCGCCGGCGCCCTCGCCACGAATGCCCGCGGTGTCCACCAAATGCAACGGGATTCCCCGCAAAACAAAATCGGCCTCCACGGTATCCCGGGTGGTCCCCGGTGTGGGGGAGACAATGGCGCGCTCCCGACCCAGCAGCCGATTCAGCAGACTGGATTTTCCGGCATTGGGCGCCCCAGATAGCACCAACCGCGCGCCATCCCGGAGGATCTCGCCCTCCCGACGCGTCGCAGCCAGCTGCAGAAGCGCATTTTTCCGGACATCCAGGCGCCCCAGGAGTTCCTCGGTGCTCATCCAATCCAGCTCCTCCTCGGGGAAATCCAGGCGGGACTCCACTTCGGATAGAAGGAGTTCCAGCTCCTGATAGTGCCCCTCCACCACCTGGCGAAGCTCACCGGCCAGCTGACGATTTGCCAAGGAGAGCGCCTGACGGGATTCGGCATCCACCATCTGCTCCACCGCCTCCGCCTGAGTCAAATCCAGCCGACCATTCAAAAAAGCGCGGCGGGTGAACTCCCCCGGCTCCGCACTGCGCACGCCACAGGACTGTATGGCCTCCAGCGCCAGCCGCGCAGGAATCGGTCCGCCATGCAGATGGAACTCCACCACATCCTCACCCGTGTAGCTATGGGGACCCGGCATAAAGACCGCCAGGCAGCTGACATCAATCAGACTCCCCGATAAATCCCGCAACTCCCCCAACAGCATCCGACGCGCATTCTCCACGCCAAGCGCACCACGGCCACGCCACAGCCGACACGCCACCCCCAAGGACTCCACCCCCGAAAGACGTATCACCGAAAGCGCCCCACCTACCGCCGTCGCTAACGCACAAATGGTCTCATTCTCCGAAGAATACAACATGCCCAAAATATAAATGGCACCGTGGAAGAGCGCCTGCGGCACCTTGTAAACCCACTATCTACTACCTGCTCCCTTCTACCTAGCAAAGCGGGGGGGGGCACGGGGGGCGC
>CAVGTF010000065.1:0-12601 GCA_963632245.1 Anaerovoracaceae bacterium | reverse complement strand
GTGCGAGCACATCATCAAGGACATCCCGGCGCCCAAGGGCTCTCCCGATGGCCCCCTGCAGGTGCTGATCTCCACCCTGGATTACTCTCCCTACCTGGGCCGTATTGGCATTGGCAAGATCACCAGCGGAAAGATCGACATCAACCAGGCCACGGTGGTGGCCATGCGTGACGGCACTCTGAAGCCCGCCCGCATTGCCCAGATCTTCCGCTTCGAGTCCAACAAGAAGTTCCAGGTCAACGAGGCCTCCTGCGGCGATATCGTGGGCATCGCGGGCATGAACGACGTGACGGTGGGATGTACCTACACCTCTCCGGAGAATCCCATTCCCCTGCCGCCTATGCCCATCGATCCGCCCACCATCTCCATGAACTTCCTGCCCAATGCCTCTCCCTTTGCGGGGCAGGAGGGCACCTTCGTCACCAGCAGCCACCTGGAGGAGCGTCTCCGTCGCGAGACCATGTCCGATGTGGCGTTGCAGGTGGTGCCGTTGGGCGTGGGGCAGGGCTTCACGGTCTCTGGCCGTGGCGAGCTGCATCTGTCGGTGCTCATTGAGCAGATGCGCCGTGAGGGCTACGAGATGGAGTGCACCCGTCCTGTGGTGATCTTCCAGACCGGTCCCAATGGCGAGAAGCTGGAGCCCTTCGAGGAGCTGACCGTGGATGTGGACCAGAATTACGTGGGTCCCGTCATGGAGAAGCTGGGTTTGCGGAAGGGCCGCATTCAGTCCATGGAGACGGACAACGGCATGGCGCGCATCGTCTACCTGATTCCCACCCGTGGTCTGCTGGGCTACCGTTCCGAGTTCATGACGGACACCAAGGGCCTGGGCGTGATGAACTACCTCTTCAGCGGCTACGAGCCCTACGCGGGCGAGATCGTTTACCGCCAGCATGGCGCCATGGTCTCCATGTGCGCCTGCGATGCGGTGCCCTACGCGCTGTTCAATCTGCAGGAGCGCGGTCGTCTCTTCCTGGGTCCCAACGTGAAGATCTACGCCGGTGAGATCATCGGCGAGAATGCCCGCGAGGGCGATATGCTGGTGAATCCGGGCAAGGCGAAGAAGCTGACCAATGTCCGTGCCGCGGGCTCTGACGAGAACATCATTCTGACTCCGCCGGTGCAGATGAGCCTGGAGGACTGCATTAGCTTCATCAACGACGACGAGCTGATGGAGGTGACTCCCAAGAGCATTCGTCTGCGCAAGAAGGTCCTGAAGAAGTGGGGCTGGAGCGGCGGCAACGAGTAGCGGTCCCTTCCGACCTCTTATTTCCCCATGAAGAACATCTGCCAAAACAAGCGGGCATACCACGACTACCAGGTGCTGGAGAAGCTCCAGGCGGGCATTGCCCTGACCGGCACGGAAGTGAAGTCCTGCCGGAATGGCGGAATGTCCCTGGCGCAGTCCTACATCGCCATCGACCAGCGCGGAAATGCGCAGCTGCTGGGATGCAATATCGCGCCGTATGCCATGGGGAGCTATAACAACCACGCGCCTCTGCGGCAGCGGCAGCTGCTCCTCCACAAGAAGGAGATCCGGAAGCTGAAGCGCTCCACGGAGGCGAAGGGACTGACCATTATCCCCCTGGAGGCCTATTTTGACGACCGGGGGCACATCAAGCTGGACATCGGCGTCTGCCGCGGAAAGAACCTCCACGACAAGCGCGACGCCATGAAGGAGCAGCTGGACCGCCGGGAGGCCGAGCGCGTCGTGAAGGGCGCGCGGGGCTAGCAGCGGCGGCGCCGGAGGATGTCTTTGTCCGGCAAGGGGAACGAGAATGCTTGTATCCGATTTTGATTTCGAATTGCCTCCCGAGCTCATTGCGCAGCGGCCTCTGGCGGATCGTGCGGCGGCTCGGATGCTCGTCATGGAGCGCGCCACTGGCCGGAGGCTCTCCACCGATTTCCACCACTTCGCGGAGTATCTGCAGCCGGGGGATTGCCTGGTGCTCAACGACACCCGTGTGATTCCCGCGCGCCTCTGGGGTCATCGTCCCGAGACCATGGGGAAGGTGCAGGTCTTCATGTTGGAGAGCCGTGGCGGCCGCCAGTGGCAGGTCTTCTTGAAGCCGGGACGGCGCCTGCGCATTGGCGCCCGCATTGTGTTGGATGGCGATGGCAGTGGCCTCACCGTGCTGGAGAAGGCGCCCGATGGCGCCTGCCTGGTGGAATTCGACCGTGAGGATGTCCTGGAGATCCTGGAAAAGTACGGCAAGACGCCGCTGCCGCCCTACATCACCCGTGAGGCGGAGGAGTCCGACAAGGAGGACTACCAGACCGTCTATGCGCGGAATCCCGGCAGTGTGGCCTGTCCCACGGCGGGACTGCACTTGACGCCGGAGATCCTGGCGGAGCTGGAGGCGAAGGGCGTCTCTTTAGCGCGGGTCACCCTCCATGTGGGCGCGGGGACCTTCCGGCCTGTGGAGAGCAAGACCATCGAGGAGCACGTGATGCACGAAGAGCGGTATTTCCTGCCCCAGGAGGCCGCGGATGTCATCAATGGCACCCACGAGCGTGGCGGGAAGGTCTTCTGCATGGGGACGACCTCCGTGCGCACCCTGGAGACCTGCGCCGATCCCGAGAACCTCGGAAGGGTGATTCCCGGCACCGGCCGCACCAGCATCTTCCTCTATCCCCCGAAGAAGCTCCGGGTTACCGATGGACTGCTCACCAACTTCCATCTCCCGCAGTCCACGCTCCTGATGCTGGTCTGCTGCCTGGCACCCCACGACCAGGTCATGGAGGCCTACCACCAGGCCGTCCAGGAACGCTACCGCTTCTTCAGCTACGGTGACTGCATGCTCCTTCTGCCCCCCGGGCGGGAATTATAGTAAGCCCGCTTTCCGCGCGCCTATCGCGGCAGAATTCGTTCCCTCCCAATCCCCCTCTCTTTTATTCCTACCATGAAACTCCAGGGTTGCTACACTGCGCTTGTCACTCCTTTCCGCAATGGAGTGGTGGATTATCCCGCCATGGAGGCGTTGTTGGAGCGTCAGATTGCCGGCGGCGTGGCCGGCGTGGTCCCCGTGGGCACCACGGGCGAATCCCCCACTCTGACCATGGAGGAGCATATCGATGTCATCCGCTTCGTGGCGGAGAAGGTGGCAGGCCGTTGCCAGGTCATCGCGGGCACGGGCGGCAACTCCACGGAGGAGGCCATCCGCTTGACCAAGGCGGTGGCGGATATGCAGGTGGATGCCACGCTACAGGTGACTCCCTACTACAACAAGCCCTCCTCCGAGGGACTGTATCGGCACTTCACTACCGTGGCGGAGTGCACCAAGCTGCCCATCATTCTCTACAATGTGCCTGGACGCACCGGCAAGGAGATCCCCCTGGATGTGGTGGCGCGTCTGGCGAAGCATCCCCAGGTGGCCGCCATCAAGGAGGCCGCCGGCAGCGTGGAGCGCGTCAATGCCATCCGACGCATCTGCGATCTGACCATCCTTTCTGGCGACGACAGCCTGGCGCTGCCCATGATGTGCGTGGGCGCCTCCGGCGTGATCAGCGTCCTCTCCAATGTGGCTCCCGAGGCCTACTCCGAGATGTGCCGACTGGCGCTCGCGGGCGACTACACGAAGGCGCAGACGATCCACCGCCGCTTCTATCCCCTGGCGCACGACCTCTTCCTGGAGGCGAACCCCATTCCCGTGAAGGCCGCCATGGCCGCCATGGGACTCATGGCCGAGGAATACCGCCTGCCGCTCTGCGAGATGGGCGCCGCAAACCGGGAGACCCTCATGAGGACCATGCGGTCCCTGGGACTCCTTAAGTAGCCGCCTCCCGCGTCACATGAGCGAATTCTCAAACAAGGCCGTGCGCGGCGTGCAGTTCGACTTGGTGGATCTGCCGCCGGAGGGACTGGAGCTTTCTGGCAGCGTGCCTGCCGAGGAGCTCTCCCTGGAGGACGAGGAGCGCTTCCGCTTCCTCTCGCCGGTGGAGTATCACCTCCGCCTGGAGGCCATCAATGGCGGCAACGACCTGCTGGTGCAGGGAAGGCTCTCCGTCCAGATGGAGGCGATCTGCGATCGTTGCGAGACCCCGTATTCGTGGAAGATCGAGACGGATGACGTCTGTCACGAGGTGGAGAATGCCTTCGGAACCACGGTTGATCTGTCAGACGGACTTCGAGAGGATATATTAATGGCTTTTCCGCAGAGATTCCTCTGCCGCGAAGACTGCCTGGGGTTGTGTCCGCATTGCGGGGCGAACCTGAACGAGGGTCCTTGCGGCTGTCCTGACGAGGGCGAGGAGGGCTTCGCAGAGGAGAATCCATGGTCCGCCCTGGATGGTCTCTCCCCCAAGGAGTGACGAGCAATTTTTTTGTCAAATTAGAAACCGCCCGTCTGACGGGGCTTTTTTTCCCGCGGGTGAGGCGACAAGTCATCAACGAAATCAGGAGCTTAGAGAACAATGGCTGTTCAGCAGTGCAAGAAGTCCAAGATGCGTGTCCGTCAGCGCAAGGCCCAGATCCGCTATCGCGGCCTGGAGCCCCACACCTGCACCAACTGCGGCGCACCCTGCCTGCCTCACCGGATCTGCACCGCTTGCGGTTACTATGATGGCAAGCAGGTGCTCCAGCTCAAGGGCAAGGAAGCATAAGGCATCGCCTGGGAGACGATAGAGTCATACTCTCCCGATCAATCTGCGAAATCCACTCGAGGGGTTTCGCAGTTTGTTTTTAAACACGCGGCGCGTCGAGGGAAGGGGGGGAATCTCGCCGGCGCCGGAGTCTTTTTCAATCAATCGCACGAAATATGTCCGAACCGAAGGCCGTCGTTGCCGTGGATATGATGGGAGGCGACTTTGCGCCCGCCGCCGTCCTGGATGGAGTCGCGGAGGCGCTGACGCGCTTTGGCGAGGACTACGCCTATCTGCTGGTGGGTCCCCGCGACGAGGTGATCCGCGGCCTGACGGAGCGCGGCGTCTCCGCGTCGGATCCCCGGCTCTCCTTTGAGGACGCGCCACAGGTGGTGGGCATGGATGAGCATCCCGTGCGCGCATTGCGGGAGAAGCCCCATAGCTCCATCTCCGTCGCCATGGACATGGTGAAGCAGGGTCGCGCCGGCGGCGTCTTCAGCGCGGGCAATACGGGCGCCGCGGTGGGCGCCTCCTTCCTGAAGTGGCGGATGCTGGAGGGCCTTTCGCGTCCTGGCATCGCCACCGTCCTGCCTGGCGAAAAGCACCCATGGGTCCTGATGGACTCCGGCGCCACGGTGGATTGCACGCCGCTGATGCTGGCGCACTTTGCGGTCATGGGCGATCTCTATGCGAAGCAGACCCTGGGGCTTTCTGAGCCGCGCGTGGGTCTCTTGAGCAATGGCACGGAGGAAGGCAAGGGCAACCGTCAGGTCCAGGAGGCCTATGCGTTGCTCAAGAAGATGCCCGGCATTCATTTTGTGGGCAATGTGGAGGGCCATGACCTCTTCCGCGACGTGGTGGACGTGGTGGTTTGCGATGGCTTCGTGGGCAATATCGTCCTGAAGACCAGCGAGCAGCTCTCCAAGGCACTGGCAGGCATGATCAAGGAGTCCGTGATGCAGAAGACCCTCTGGAAGGTGGGTGGACTGCTCTGCAAGGGCGCCTTCGGCGAGCTCAAGCGCCGCACGGACGCCAGCGAAGTGGGCGGTGCGCCGTTGTTGGGCGTGAAGGGCTGCTGTGTCATTGGACACGGGAACTTCCAGGGACACGGCGTGGCCAATGGCATTCGCGCGGTGGCCGAGCTGATCTGCAATCAGATGAATGGCCGCATCGTGGAAGCGGTCCACCAATACGCCCTGGACACCCTCGAGTAGCTGGCGGAAAGGAGTCTTTCCGATTCCACGCATTTCCATTTTCACGGGAGGGGAGGATTCTTCTCTTTCATTCGCAAAGGCCGACATTCCACATTTCTCGGGATGTCGGCTTTCTTGAATCCCCGAAACAGGGTGGCGTCGCCAAAAACATCTTTCTTGACCATGGAAAACAGGACCGCATTTATTTTCGCAGGGCAGGGCGCCCAGCATCCCGGCATGGGCGCTGCGCTTTGCCAGGAATTCCGCGCGGCGGCGGAGGTCTTCCGTCGTGCGGATCAAGTCCTCGGGTGGTCCATCTCGCATCTGTGCTTCGAGGGCACCATGGAGGAACTCACCGCCTGCGCCGCCTGCCAGCCGGCGATCTTCGTCTGCAGCCTGGCGGGCTATGCCGCCTTCCGGGAGAAGGCGGGCGAGGACTGGAAGCCCGTGGCAGTGGGGGGGCTCTCTCTGGGAGAGCTCTCCGCACTGACTGCCGCGGGGGCGGTGGATTTCGAGACGGGCCTGCGCATGGTGGCGCGCCGCGGCGAGCTCATGGACCAGTGCTGCAAGCGGCAGTCCGGCGCCATGGGCGCGGTGGTGGGCTGTCCCGAGGAGGAGTTGGAGGCGGCCTGCCGGGAGGCGGGCGTGTGGATCGCCAACTACAATTGCCCGGGTCAGCGCATTGTCAGCGGTCTGCAGGAGAATGTGGAGAAGTGCCTTTCTCTCTTGGAGGGGAAGGCGATGAAGCTCCAGAAGCTGACGGTGGCCGGCGCCTTCCATTCGCCCCTCATGGCGGATGCGGCGAAGGCCTTCCGGGAATACCTGGATACCGTTGACATCCAGGCCCCCGTAATCCCCATGGTCCACAATGTGACCGGTGACTGGACAAATGCCCCGGGAAGCCCCTCCCTCCGGGACCTGCTGGGACGGCAGGTGTGCTCGCCCGTCCGCTGGGAACAGTGCGCCGGAAAGCTCATGGATTGCAGCGACGCCATGGAGGAGACTGGCCCCGGAAAGGTCCTCCAGGGACTCTGCCGACGCATCCGCCGCGGATTCCCCGTCCATTCCATGGAACTGTAGGAATTTTCTCAGAACGAATACGATCCCCAACGCAACGCAGGAGGCAGGATTTTTTTATGGGTATTTTAGCGGGACAGACCGCCGTGGTGACGGGCGGAACCAGAGGCATCGGGCGCGCCATTGTGGAGAGCTTCGTGAAGGAGGGCGCCCGTGTGGCGCTGTTGGGCACTCGTCTGGAGAGTGCACAGGCGGCCGCCAGCGAGGTGGCCTCTCTCTGCCAGGTCCCCGCTGAAATGGTGAGTGGATACGCCTGCGATATCAAGAATACCGCCGAGGTCCAGAAGACCTTCGACCAGATCCTCCAGGACTTCGGACAGCAGCTGGATATCCTCGTGAACAACGCCGGAATCACTCGCGACAACCTGGTCATGAGACTCCCCGAGGAGGACTGGGATGCCGTGCTGGATACCAACCTCAAGGGCGTCTATAACTGCATCCGCGCTGCCGTGAGACCCATGCTCAAACAACGCCACGGACGCATCGTCAGCATCTCCTCCGTGGTCGGAATTATGGGCAATCCCGGACAGGCCAACTACGCCGCCGCAAAGGCCGGCATCCTGGGACTCACCAAGGCCGTGGCACGAGAGCTGGCGAGCCGCTCCATCACCGTCAATGCCGTGGCGCCCGGATTCGTCCAGACCGCCATGACCGACGCACTCCCCGAGGCCGCCAAGGAAAAACTCAAGACTCAGATCCCCCTGGGAAGAATCGCACAGCCCGCCGAGATCGCCAGCGCGGTGCTCTTCCTGGCGTCCCCCGCCGCCGGATATATCACCGGACAGGTCCTCTCGGTAGACGGCGGCCTGGCTATGTAAAGCCAAATCCCCCACGATCGCCACTCCCGCGCCAGCCGGGCAGGGGGTGGCGCATGACTTGAAAAACGGTGGGGAGGCATTATTTTACGAAGACATTCTACCAAAAGGGGAGAATTTGCGCATTTTGTCATAAATTTTGCGCTGTTGTCCGGTTTTCTTCCCTTGTTCCGCATTTTTTTCTGTCATTTTTTTCAACATCCCATCGATTAGGAGTTTCGTTTCTTATGGAAGCAGAGAACAGTGTTTTGGAGCGTGTCCGTGCCGTCATCGTGGAGCAGCTTGGTGTCCGTGAGGACCAGGTGGTCCCCACCGCCCGTTTCATCGAGGATCTGAACGCGGATTCCCTGGACATTGTGGAGCTCGTGATGAAGTTTGAGAGCGAGTTCGACCTGAACACCATTCCGGATGATGTGGTGGAGAACATGCAGACCGTCGGCAAGGCTGCGGAGTACATCGAGAAGGCCATCGCCGAGAAGAAGGGCGCCGAGGGCTGATTCTTGCAGTCTTCCTGCATTTGATTTGACAGGGCCGCAGTCTTTCTGAGATTGTGGCCCTTTTTTGATTGATTTCCCCTTTGTTGTGCGCGCCGGGCCTGTGCCCTTTTGGCGTCTTTTTGTGTCGCGCGTGCGGGCGTACGTGGAGGGGAATGTTGTTGTGGAGTTTTTTTGAGAGAGAGGCAGTAGGAGAACTGAGATGGAGCGATTCGGCCGTCGTGTCGTGGTAACGGGTCTGGGTGTAGTCTCGCCCCTGGGGTCTTCCGTGGAGGAGGTCTGGTCGAACCTGCTGTCTGGTGTCAGCGGCATTTCGCTGTTGGAGGGTTACGGCGAGGAGTATCGTTGCCGGATTGGCGGGCAGGTGCGTGGCCTGGATCTGGAGAAGTATCTCTCCTTGAAGGAGCAGCGTCGCATGGATCCCTTCTGCTGGTATGCGGTGGCGGCCAGTGACCAGGTCATGGAGGACAGTGGCCTGAAGGCGGGCGAGAATATCGAGCCCGAGCGCATTGGCGTCATGATTTCCTCCGGCATTGGCGGGTTGCAGACCATCACGGCACAGGATGGTGTGCTGGCCAAAGAGGGTCCCCGGCATGTCTCCCCCATGACCGTCCCCATGATGATCGGCGACATGGCGTCTGGCGTGGTGGCCATCCGCCATCATCTCCAGGGACCCAACTTCGGGATTGTCTCCGCGTGCGCCAGCGGCCTGCATGCCATCGGCGAGGCCTCCTGGGTGATTCGCCGCGGCGACGCAGACGCCGTCATGTGCGGCGGCACGGAGAATGGCATCATAAATCTGGGGATCGCCGCTTTCGGATCCATGAAGGCGCTTTCCGCCAACAACGCCGATCCCCAGGGTGCCAGCCGCCCCTTCGATGCCGAGCGCGACGGCTTCGTGCCGGGCTCTGGCGCCGGCGTGCTGATGCTGGAGGAGCTGGAGCACGCCCGCGCCCGCGGTGCGCGGATCCTGGCGGAGGTCACGGGGTATGGCGCCACTGGCGATGCGTATCACGTGACTGCGCCCTCCTCTGATGGCAGCGGCGCCGCCCGCGCCATCGGCATCGCTTTGCAGCATGCGGGAGTTTCTCCCGAGGAAGTGGGCTACGTGAATGCCCACGGCACCAGCACTGTCATGAATGACGCCGTGGAGACCAAGGCGCTGAAGCTGGCGTTGGGTGAGCACGCCTACAAGACCCCCATCTCCAGCACCAAGTCCATGACGGGACATCTTCTGGGCGCTGCTGGCGGTTTCGAGTCCATGGTCTGCGTGAAGGCGATTCAGACCCGTAAGGCGCCAGGCACCATCAATCTCCATCATCCCGATCCCGCCTGCGATCTGGATTACATGGCCAACGAGTCCCGGGAACTCCCGGAGTTGCGCCACGCCCTGAAGCTCAATATGGGCTTCGGCGGCCACAATGCGGCGGTGCTCTTCTCGCGCTTCGAGGGCTAGGATATGGCGGTCTTTTTGCAGGACAATGGTCTGAGGCGCACGGTGCTTTCTGGCGTCCAGCGCGTGGTGGTGAAGGTGGGCAGCAAGCTTCTTCGGGAGGCCCCCGAAGAGCGTTGCCGCGCCTTGGTTGGCGAGCTCATGGCGCTGCGCGGGCAGGGCATGGAGGTGATCTTGGTGACCAGCGGCGCCATCCCCCTGGGAATGACGATCCTGGGCCGGAAACGCCGCCCCGCCGATTTGGCGCGCATCCAGGCACTCTCCGCCCTGGGACAGGGATATCTCATGCGGCACTACGAGAATGCCTGCGAGGCCTTCGGCGCCCACTGCGCACAGTTGCTGCTTACCGCCGCGGACTTGCGGGATCGGGAGCGGAATGTGCGCGTGGCGGGATGCATCCGCGCTTTGCTGGACGAGGGAGTCCTCCCCATCATCAACGAGAACGACTCTGTCTGCGTGGACCAGATCAAGATCGGTGACAACGATACCCTCGCCGCCATGGTCGCCACCATGATGAACGCCGATCTCACCGTCCTGCTGACTACCGTGGATGCCTTCCACAAGACCCTGGAGGACGGCTCCTATGGCGAGCGCTTCAGCGTGGTTACCTCCTTGGACGAGGGAATCCTCTCCATGGCGGGCAACACTGACGGAAATCCCTATTCCACCGGCGGCATGATCACGAAGCTCCATGCTGCCTCCATCTGCATCGGTGGCGGACACGCCATGGGCATTGTGGAGGGATGGGACTTCGGGAATTTGCGGCGCTTTATGGCGGGCGAGGACATCGGGACCCTCTTCTGCCAGGGAGTCTCCCGGAATCGCATGCACTCCTGGCAGCGCTTCCTGGCATTCTTCTCCGAGCCCATGGGGAGTCTGGTGGTGGATGAGGGCGCCGTGAAGGCCCTCGTTCAGGAGAACCGGAGCCTTCTGCCCGGCGGCGTGCTGGGCGTCTCCGGAGTCTTTCGCAAGGGCGACCCCGTCCAGATCCTGGATGGACATCGCTGCGAGATCGCCCGCGGCATCGCGAATTTCTCCAGCGACGAGCTGCTCCGCATCTGCGGCGCCAAGAGCTCCCAGCTGGCCGAACTCCTGGGACACGCCGTGGACTCCCCCGAGGCCGTCCACAAGGACTACTTGGTCCTGCGGTAGCGCCTCTCGCTCCGATCCTCTTTCAAAATCGCCTTCCTTTCTTCGTCACGCCACCATTTTGGTGGACGGGGCATAAGCACCTACTTGGAATCTATGGAACTCCTCTCTCCTGCCGGCAATCTAGAAACCGCCGTGGCCGCTTTCCACTATGGCGCCGATGCGGTCTACGTGGGACTCAAGCAATTCTCCGCTCGTGCGGATGCGGAGAATTTCACCATGGAGGACCTGGAGGTGTTGCTAGGCGTGGCACATGATGACCGTGAGCATCCCCGGAAGGTTTATGTGGCCATCAATACCCTTCTGCGTCAGGAGGAGATTCCCCAGGTGGTGCCCATGCTTCTGCGCTTGCGGGATCTCGGCGTGGATGCCCTCATCGTCCAGGACCTGGGCGTCGCTCACTTGGTGAAGACCTATCTGCCCGAGATGCCACTCCATGCTTCCACGCAGCTGGCGATCCACAATGTGGCCGGAATGATGGAGTGCCGCGATCTGGGATTCGATCGCGTCATCGCGGCACGCGAGGTCACCGAGCCGGAGCTGGCGCAGATGGCCGCAGTGCCCAATATCGAGCTGGAGGTCTTTGCCCACGGCGCGCTGTGCTACGGATACAGCGGATTGTGCCTGCTCTCCAGTGTTCTTCACGATCATAGCGGCAATCGGGGCGACTGCTCCTACGTGTGCCGCAACTGCTGGTCGGTGGAGGGAGAGGATGGCGAGACCCTCTCCGAGGGATGCCACCTGCTTTCCATGAAGGACCTCGCGCTGGGGGACACCGTCCAGACTCTCCAGGAGCTGGGCGTGGCCTCCGTGAAGCTGGAGGGCCGCAAGAAGACCCCGCTCTATGTGGCCGCTGTCACGAATTATTACCGGCATTTGCTGGACGGGGACTTCGAGCCCGGCCAGAAGCGCCAGTGCGAACAGGATATCCGGACCATCTTCAGCCGACCCTGGACTCGCTTCTGCTACAGCTCCGAGCATCCCGCAGGAGTCACCGACATCCAGGAGACCGGTCCCCGCGGATTCCCGGTTGGCGTGGCGCAGGAGGTCGTTCGCGATGAGGAGGGCCGTGATTGGCTCCGCTTCCAGCTCATGGGACAGCCGCTGGAGCGCCACGACGGACTCCAGGTGGAGCTGGCGGATCGCAGCCGCCCATACGGCTTCCCCGTGGACGAAATCCGTCTCTTTCCCCAGGGCGGCAGCGAGACCTGGGAGAATGTCTTTGTGGCCGAGGATGGCAGCACCATCCAAGTGCCCCTCCCGGAGGATCATCCCGAGATCCCCGAGGGCGTGCCGGTCTTCTGCACTTCTAGCCAGGCGGTGAAGCGCCGCTACGAGTGGCCCTCTCTCCGTCCCGACCTGGTGCGCAGCCGCTATCCCCTCTATGTGGAACTCCGTGTGGCGAAGAACCGCCTGGAGGCGGTGGCACAGCCCACTTTGGGCGTTCGGGAACTCCCCGATGTGGTCACCACCATGGACCTGGAGGAGCCCCTCAAGAGCAGCGCCAGCCGCTCCGCCGAACAGCTGGAGGAAGACGCGCGCCGCGCGTTCGCCAAGCTGGGAGATACCCCCTTCCGTCTGGCGGATCTGCAGGTCTCCAATCCCGAGAAGCTCTTCGTCCCCGTCTCTCTTCTCAATGAATTGCGGCGCCGCAGCGCGCAGCAGGTCACCGAGATGATGGCGCAGGAGTGCGACCAGGAACAGGTGCGCATCTTGGAAGCGGAGAAGGACTGGACGCCCGCGAAGGCGGCATCCCTGGATGTGCCCGAACGCCCCAGCTGGATCTTGAAGGTAGATAAGGCATTCTCCCTCAATCTCTTCACGGCAAAGGACCTAGAG
>CAVGTF010000064.1:0-12852 GCA_963632245.1 Anaerovoracaceae bacterium | reverse complement strand
GACCTGCAGGAAAAGCCTTGAAAAACCGTACGGTACCGCCGGTAGGCGGAAGAAGCTAGGCAGGGGTACGGGGGCGCAGCCCCAGTCCTTTGGATACCCTTCCCGATAGAAAACTGTCCCGTGGCTAGGGCTTGAAAAAACTGCAGAAATTCCACAGAATTCCCGCATCTGTCTTGTAAATTCGTTGCACCACACATTGCGCATTGTTATTATGCGAATAGCCTCGCTGTTTTTTGCTTTCTTCCTTATGATTTCTGCCTCCTCCCTTTCAGCGCAGTCTGCGACCATTTCCGCGGCGGAAGAGCCGCGCAGTGGTTCTTCTTCCCAATTCCCGGGTCTGGATTTCGATGCCAATGGTGATTTTGTTCTCTGCCAGATCACGGATATGCATGAGTATTATCCCGTAAACGAGGAGGCCTTCCGGCTCTTGGACGAGAATCTCGGTCGCGTCCATCCCTCGCTGGCGATCATTACGGGCGATAACACCTGGCTCTTCGGAAACCGCGAGAGTTTCCCGAAGGTGGTGGAGCGCATTGTGGCTCTTCTCAGAAAGCACAATATCCGTTTTGCGGTCACCTTCGGCAATCACGATTCCCAGAAGACGGGCCCCGAGCTCATGGATCGTCAGGAGCAGTATAACTGCTTCAAGGAACAGGGCGGCGAGCTCTTTGTGGACTTCGATGTGCCTGAGCTCTACGGCGTGGGCAATGGCGCCATCGCCCTTCGCCAGGATGGCGTGGACAAGTTCTTTCTGGTGATCATGGACAACGCCAATACCCCCAAGATCCCCTGGGGAGAATTCCTCTGCGATGACGCACAGATTCGATGGTACGAGGAGAATGCCTCCCATCTGCCCTGCCTCTGGTTCCAGCATGTCATCGTCTGGGATGTCTATGAGGATGGACTTCTCCAGGAGGTGTCACCCGTCCAGGAGGCGCACCCGCAATTTCTGGAGACTGTGGATGCCGATCCCAAGGATCCCGCGGCCTTCTATAGTGAGCCCCTGAAAAAGCATATCCAGCCCCTGCCGCAGGGCGCCGTCTGGCTCCCGGAGGTCGAGCGCTATGCCATCCCCGTCCCCGGAATGGCGTGGGTGCCCTCTCTCGGAAAATATATGCTGGGTGCCGAGGGATCCCTCTGGTGCCCCATGGTGGAGAAATTCCTGACGCTGGCCCCCGGCGTCACCGGACAGATGAAGGAGCCGCCCGCTCCCCCGCGGAAGATCGTCTACGAAAGCGAACCCTATACCTATCAGGGACGCACTCTTTACCAGAGCTGGCTCAAATGCGGAAACATGAAGGGTGCCTTCTTTGGCCACGATCACGTGAACGACTTCCTGGGCACCGATAAAAACGGCATCACTCTCGGATATACCAAATCCGCCACCCTCTCCGGCTATAACGACGGTAACCCCGGCGTCCGATACTTCCGCGTCCACGCCGATGGCACCTACATGACCTGGCAGATTACTGCCGCAGATCTGCGGCAGTAATGCTGCCTAAAAAAGGAGGAGGGAGGAAGGAGGAAGTAGGAAGTTCGGCTAGGGTTTCGGCAAGCCGAAACCCCGCGCCGAAATTTACCGGCGCGTGCATTACCGCCGCCCATATTGGCGGCGAAATAGCGCCAGCGGCACCGCTTTTACCTGCTACTTTCTCCCTACTCCCTACAGGCTGCTGGCGCATGCGCCAGCATAGGCCGCCGTAGGCGGAAGAAATTTTCCGGGGGGACGGGGGCGGCAACCTCCCGTCCTTTGGGGGCCATGCGCGGGAGAGGGCGGTTTTATAGGGGGATACGCTTCTTGCGTGCAAAATAGCGTGCATTACCGCCGCCCATATTGGCGGCGGAATAGCGCCTGCGGCACCATATAGCTAGCCGCTAGTTGCTATGCTGTATCGCCTTGCGCTACAATGCGATGCAGTGTTAGCCGTTCTCGTATATCTTCCGTTCCAGGTCTGCGATTTCCTGTCGGAAGTCCTCGGACTTCTCGATTTTCTTTTCGACGACGGAGATCGAGTGCAGGACGGTGGGGTGGCTCTTGTCAAAGCCGGCGGCGATTTCGGGAAGGGACTTCTCGGTCATCTTCCGGGAGAGATACATGGCGATTTGCCGCGGGACGGTGATTTCGGTCTGCCGGCTCTTCCCGCGCATGTCCTGGATACGGACATCGTAGCGCCGGGCAACGAATTCCTGGATGCGGCTGACGGTGAGCTGCATGGCGGCATCCACCTCGAACTTGTTTCCGACCACCTTGTCGACCAGTGCCTTGGTGACCTCCTGGTAGCGCTGGAGGGGGACCATGTCGAGATACGCCTGCAGGGTCAATAGCGAGCTCTCCAGATTCCGCACGTTGCTCTTGATGCGCTGCGCCAGATACTCCAGGATGTCGTTGGGGAGTTTCCGGGAGAAGGCGTGCTGCTTTTCCTCCAGGATGGCGACGCGGGTCTGGAGATCGGGCGGAGTGATATCTACGGTGAGACCCCATTCGAAGCGGGAGACCAGTCGCTTTTCCAGACCGGGCATGTCCTGCGGAATGCGGTCGGAGGCGCAGACGATCTGCTTGTGGCCGTTGTAGAGCTCGTTGAAGGTGTGGAAGAACTCCTCCTGCATGCCGTCCTTCCCACAGAAGAACTGCACGTCGTCAATCAGGAGCACATCCACGTTGCGGAAACGCTGGCGGAATTCCCGCATGGACTGCTGGGCATTTCCGCCGCGGACGGCCTCCACGTAGAGATTGCCGAACTGCTCGCTGGGCATGTAGACTACCTTCTTGCGGGGATCCTGCTCCACGACCTCCCGGGCGATTGCCTGGAGGAGGTGCGTCTTGCCCAGTCCGCTGGGACCATGGATGAAGAGCGGGTTCTTGGATTCGCCGGGATGCGCGGCCACTTCCTTGCAGCAGGTGAAGGCGAATTGCGTATTTTCGCCCACCACGAAAGTCTGGAAGGAGAAGAGCCGGTTCAGGCTCTTCAGGGTCGCTTCGGCTTGCGCCAGATCCTTCGAGGAGGGCGCGCCAGATGCGGCGGAAGCCGTCACGGACGCGGGGCTGGCGGCAGCGGCGCTCTCCTCGGATTTCTCGGAGTCGCTGTTGGTGTTGTAGGCACCGGCCTGGAAAAGGACCTCCACATGGCGTCCCAGTACCTTCTCCAGGCAGACCTCCACATCGCTGCGGTAGTTCTCTGCCCAATCCAGGAAGGAATCCGGGGGGAAGCCCAGGATAAACTGTTCGTCCGTGAGGGAGACGGGGGAGGCCGCTGCAGGACCGAACCACATATTGACCACACGGGGGGTGATTCGCTCGTCCAGCAGTCGGCAACACTGCTCCCAGAGGAAAGATAGATTTTCGGGCTTGTCCAGCGCCATTACGGTTGAAGGTGTTCTTGCGCCATCCCGGGGCGTTTCCCCTCGGGAATGGTAGGATGTAGGTTTTGTGGGTGCGGAAGCAATCCGGCTCCCCCTCGAGCCGCGGGCATCCGCCCCGGGAAAGTGGTTTGCCCTCTAGGGACAAAAGAGCCGGCCAGATCGTCAGCGGGGAGACAGTCCCCGTCGCGCCTGGACGGCACACAGGAAGAATCAGAGACGCCGCGTCGCCCAAAGGGGAAAAATGGCTGCGACCCGTCAGAGGGAATCGCCGGGAGGACCCTCCCTTTTACGGGAGGCACCCGGTGATCACGGCATGAGAGGAAGGTAAGCCGTCTTTCGTGGTCTTACAAGCTCCGAACCCTCCGTAATCGAGGAATTTTTCCGCCATATCCGCGTAAGTCCTTGAACACGCCCAGAGGAAAAATTTTTCTACAATTTTTCGGGGCATCCGGGATGTCTTGGCACGATTCTTCCGGCAGGACGCGCTCCTGCGAAAAGACCTGCATTTTTACCATTCCGCAAAGTCCCTGCAATGCCAAAGACATGCGGAGTTCTTTACAGCCTTTCTACAAGTTATGTACAGGAATCCGCAAGAAAAGCGCAATTTTTTTAGGCAGAAAATTATTCGATTGAAATTTTCTGGTTTTGAAGAAAAGTGCGATGGGCGCGGGAATGGTAGGAGAGCAGGGGAGCGGGGGCAAGAGTTTCCGTCCTTTCGTTATTCATTGCAGGCTTTTTCGCGGGCAGTCATGGTCCCGCCGCCATTATGGGCGGCGGAATTCCCGCGGAGAGGCCTTACAGCTAGCCACGAACCACTTTTCTGCTTGGTACTAAGCCTTTTTCCCCCGCAGTGCATTCAATGTCAGTGCCAGGATTGCGGCCAGTGCGATTGCGGTGAGGGATGGCGGGAGATTACGGCACTGTGTGGGGAATCGCTGGCAGAGTTGGTATGCCAGGAATCCGGCGGCGAATGCGAGGATATTTCCGGGGATCCAGGTCTTTTTGAGGAGCCACGCGACGATCATGACGGTGGCCATGGGGGCGAAGAGTGAGGAGATGAGATAGAGGAAATCGGTGTAGTTCGCCATGATTCCGGCCAGGGAGAGCACGACACCGATCAGGCAGACCAGTGCGCCTACCGCCTTCGGGGGCACCTTCGCGAAGAGTGCCTTGATGGATTCGCCGGCGCTGTAGGCGTCCAGAAAGGTGGTGGTGGTGGTGGAGACCAGGACGATGAAGAGCGCCCAGAGCCCCATGTTCACGTGGAGGATGCCGGCGGCGATGTTGTCCTGTCCCAGGCGCGCCAGTCCGATGCCGACGGCATACATCCAGATGCTCCCCAGGGTATAGACGATTGCGGAGGTGGCGCAGGCGGTGCGGGGGCATTTTGCCTCGCGGGTATAGTCGGAGATGAGTGGCAGCCAGGAGAGCGGCATTGCCAGGGACAGCTCAAAGACGCTCCAGAAGGAGGGCGCTTCTTCCAGGGGCACGGGTGTGGCGCCGCGGAAGACCCGGAAGGTGAGCACTGCGACCATGAGGAGCAGTAACGTCATGGTGCAGGTCGAGATCAGGGAGAAGGAGCGCAGTCCCACGAAGAGCCAGGCGACCACCAGCGCTCCTAGGATGGCGGTCAAGACCCACAGCGGGACGCCCGGTAATAGCGCCTTTGCGGCATCGGCGCCCTGGGAGAGCATGACGGCGGTCCAGCCAATGAGTTGCAGGAAGTTCGCCAAGGCAAAGAAGGTCATGCCGCCCTTTCCAAAGAAGGCGCGGGTGCACTCCATGCCATTTTTCTGGGTGCGTGCGCCGATCATGCCGGCCACGAAGAGCATGAGCCCTCCTAATACATGCCCCAATATCACCGCGGAGAGGCTTCCGCGACTCCACAAACCCGCCTCGATCTCCGCTAGAGAAATCGCGGCGCCAAACCAAATCAGACCAAATCTGCGCCCGTCACGGACGCACGACAATGTGCTCTCTTTCATTTCATTCCTCCGCCGGCATTATCCGGATCAGGTTCTCGGGTGTTATCTCAGCCATTCCCGGCACTCGCCGGGCAGCACCCCGTGACTTTGGGATAATATAGGCGACTCTGCGGAGTCGCCTATTGAAAAAAAGAGGAAAGAGGAAGGAGGAGTTTCGGACACTCTGCAGTGGGCCTTGTCGCCGCGTTCCGCGTCGCCAAACCGCCGGCGGCGCTAGAGCGCGCCGCAGTTGCAAGTTAGGAATGGGCAATGCGGGGGGCGCTGCACGGCTCTTCCGCCTACGGCGGTAACCGATGCCGCTTCGACAGCGCCCCTGCACCGGAGCGGCGCTTTCCTAGCCGGGGACCCAAAGGACTGGGGTTGCCGCCCCCGTACCCCTGCTTAATTTCTTCCGCCTACTGGCTGGCCTATTGCACCGCCTTTCGCAAGTGCCAATGCACGACCGTGCAATCGGGGGCCTGTGCATCGATTTTGAGGCCCAGGTTCATGAGCATGGAGCCGGAGTAGGTATGGCCATTGCCGTCCTGATAGAGTACCTCGGGATCCAGTCCGCGGAATTTGACGGAGTATTGCGGGGGGAATGCGAGGGCGCGGACGGTAGCGGCGAAGGCGAGGCATTCCGACTTGTCCTTGCTGACGAATGCCCATGCGCAGAATTTGTCGTGTGTGGGCGGGAGGAGTCGGTAGTAGTCTCCGGATGTGACCAAGTGGTGGACTTCGTGGAAGAGTTTGACTTGTCCGGGGATCTGGTTGCGGTCTTCCTCGGAGATCTTCTCCAGATCCAGTTCATAGCCGAAGGTTCCGGAGAGTGCGATGAGTCCGCGGGACGCGAAGGGCGTGGTGCGTTTCAGCAGGTGGTTCGGGCAGTCGGCCACGTGTGCTCCCATGGTGGAGCAGGGATAGAAGAAACTGGTGCCGTATTGAATGAAGAGTCGTGCGGAGCCATCGGTGTCATCGGAGCACCAGATTTGGGGCGTGTAGCAGAGCAGACCGGCGTCGAAGCGTCCACCGCCGCCGGCGCAGCCCTCGATGAGCAGATTCGGGTAGCGGTTGCGGATGCGTCCCAAGAGATCGTAGAGGCCCAGGACATACCGGTGGAGCACCTCGCCCTGGCGTTCGGGGGGCAGGGCGGCGGAGCCGGCCTCGGAGATCATGCGGTTGCAGTCCCACTTCATGTAGTCGATCTGGGCGCTGTCGAACATCTTGCAGAGCTGCTCGAAGACATTGTCGACTACTTCCTTGCGGGACATGTCCAGGACAAGCTGAGTGCGGATGGTGGAGCGGGTGCGTCCATCCACATGGAGGCAGTAGTCGGGGTGTTTGCGGTAGAGCTCGCTGTCCTCGCTGATCATCTCGGGTTCGAACCAGAGACCGAACTTCATGCCGATTTCGTGGAGCTTTCGGGAGAGGCCATCAATGCCATCGGGGAGCTTCTTTCGGTCGACGAACCAGTCGCCCAGGCTGGAGTTATCGAGGTCGCGATGGCCGAACCATCCGTCGTCCAGAACTAGCATTTCGATGCCAAGGGACTTCGCGGTCTTGGCCAGCGAGAGGAGCTTCGCTTCGTCAAAATTGAAATACGTGGCCTCCCAGTTGTTGATGAGGATGGGCCGTTCGATGTCCTTCCAGGGTCCCTGGAGGATATGGTTCCGGAAGAAGTCGTGGGAGGTATGGGTGAGGCCCTCCAGGCCCTCGGAGCTCCACATCAGGAGCACCTCCGGCGCCTGGAACTCCGCGCCGGGAGACAGGCGCCAGCGGAAATTCTCGGGGCTGATGCCCAGGACTGTGCGGACTGCGCCGGCATCCAGCTGGTCAATCTCCGCCTGCCAGGAGCCCGTGTAGATCAGGACCTCGCCGAGACAGTCGCCGGCGGTCTCGCAGGTGGAGGGCTCGGCGAGGATGAAAGAGGGATTCATGATGGGGCTGGTGGTGCCGCGGGTGCTGCGCAGGACTCGTGCGCCGCGGGTGATCCGCTGCCGGTCCGGCTGGCGTTCGCGTCCCCAGGCGCCCGGGAAGGAGATCAGGTCGTATCCCTCTACAGTGGAGGGCATTTCCAGGGTGGCGCTATAGAGCCGCTCGATGACGGCGTCCGCGGTGCCGCGATTGGCGACCTTCAGGGATCGTGCGATGACGGAGCTGTTTTCGAAGACGGTGTAGCTCAGGGTGTATTCGATGGCGGCGGGGGCATCCAGGAGGGTGATCTCCAGGGTCTGGCATTCGCTCTCTTTTGCGTAGGAGGAGGGCAGGCCCGCTAGCTCCGGCTTGCCGTCGAAGATCCGGTGGCTTTGATAGAGGGGTGCGGCGAGGATGTGTCCGTCGGCAGTGCGGATGGCGCCGCTGGTGACTCCCTGGTCGCCGATGCCATTGCTGGTGTATTCGGCGCAGAGACCCGCGGGACTCTCCTGGCCATTCCACTTGGGACGCTCATTCTGGAAAAAGTCGCGCTCCTCCTCGCCATAGACACACTCGTCCAGACCCACCAGGGTCGCGCCATAGTAGATGTGCTCCAGCGCGCCGCAGTCCGCAATTCGCATGACGTAGGTGCTTTTGCCTGCCTGGAGAGTGAAAAGACGATGCGCTGCGCTGTAAGAAATACTCATTTTTTTTTGAAAAAGGAGGAAAGAGGAAGGAGGAAAGAGGGAGTTCAGCCATGGGTTTCGCGTGGCGAAACCCCCGCGCTGGGATTTACCGGCGCGTGCGTTAAGCGGCGCTAGAGGGCGCCGCAAGTGAGAAGATAAAAGAGAAGAAAGGAAAATCCGGGAATGCTTCTTCTTTTGGGGAAAAGTAAGCATATGGCGGAAAATGGGTTAAGTAAAAAAAGAAGATGTTATTCTAATGGAGAAACGGCTTGCGTAGAGGCTGTTTTTCCTTCAAACATTCTAAACAAAGGAGACTGGAATGAAAGAAAGCATTGTTATTGTGAAGAGTAGGAGTTTTTCTAAGCAAATCATCCATTTGTATCGCGTTCTTTACTTTGAACGAAAGGAGTTTATCATGTCGAAACAACTTCTTCGCTGTGGAACGAGCATCGGTGCAAATCTCGCTGAAGCGACCTGTGCCATTAGCAAGAAGGATTTTTTCGCCAAGAATTACATCGCATTCAAGGAATGTGCTGAATGTGACTACTGGCTGAATCTGCTTTGGGATAGTGAGTATATGCCCAAGGAAAAGTTCGCAACAATCCGCGAAGACTGCGTAGAATTGCAACGAATCCTATCTAGCATCACTCACACTTTAAGAAAAACTTTGCCGCCGGAAGACTATGGGTATCAGAAGGATGAAGTAGAAAGTTAGCTTCGGGGCACTGTGAATTTCATCGCAAATAAGACCTTGACGATTGCTCGGTCGCCGCGTACAACTGGTGGTGGGAGAATGGTTCAAAGGAATTCATAACGCGGGTAAGGAAGGAAAAATTCAAAATTAGAATTTTTTGCGCGCCAATATGGGCGCGCTCGGTGCAAGCCCACTGCAGAGTGGCCACACTTCCTCCTTCCTCCTTCCTCCTTCCTCCTTTTTTTACGGCGTTTAGCGCCGTTAGGCGTGTGCGCCGTAGACGTCTGCGGGATCGAAGACTCGCTCCTCGATTACGCGGAGTTCTCCCTCTGGGGTGACCTTGCGGAAGAAGCAGGAGGGGTATCCCTCGTGGCAGGCGGCGCCGCCGACCTGATCCACTTTCAGGAGGACGGTATCGCGGTCGCAGTCCACCAGGATCTCGTGGATCTTCTGGATATTCCCGGAGCTCTCGCCTTTGACCCAGAGGCGTTTGCGGGAACGGGTCCAGTAGGTGGCGACGCCGGTCTTGAGGGTCTGTTCCCAGGCCTCACGGTTCATGTATCCCAGCATCAGGACCTTTCCGGTCTGGTAGTCCTGGGCGATGGCGGGGATCAGTCCGTCGGCGCTTTTGGAAAAATCGAGTTCGATCATGGCGGTGGGGGAGTGGGTGGCTATGCTTTTGCGCCGCGCTCTTTCAGGAGTGTTTCCACAAAAGAGAGTCCCTTCTGGCAGAGCTCCTGGCTCGAGGGACCCCATCCCTCCACATTCAGGCGGACCTTCGGCTCGTTGCCGGAGGGACGCAGGACAAACCACCATCCGCCGCGCTCGCCGTCGTCAAAGCGGAATTTGATATCCGGTGCGGAGAGTGTGGTGGGATCGTAGGGAGCGCCGGCGGGGGCGGGAAGAACCCGGTGGACTCCGGCGGCGGCGTCCTGTCGGACCTCGAAGCGTACGCCGTTGGGGAGGAGTGCGGCCTGTTTTGCCACGTAGTCCATGACCTCGGCGGTCTCCTGTGCGGAGGCGAGAGTGTAGTTCCGTTCGCCGCTCCAGCGGTAGTTCTTCTTCCAGTCGGCGAGGATGTTGGCGAGGGACTGTTTCCCTTCTGCGCGCAGTCGGTGGAGGATTCCGATCATGTTCAGGCTGGTGAGCACGCCGCTGTCCACAAAATGGAATTCCGGGTAGAAGTAGTGTCCGGAGTGCTCGCCGGCAAAGACCACGCGGGAGGCGTATTCTTTCGAGCGCATGAGGAGCTTGATGCGTCCGTGTCCCACGGGGGTCTCCACGAGCTCCACGGGACCATCGGCGGGGAAGAGGTCCTCCAGCAACCGGGAACAGCACAAATTCTTCATGACCGCAGGACGAATTCCGGGGGCGGCGCGGCGGACCTTCTCGCGGGCAATGAGCGCCAGCACATGGGAGGAAATGATCTCGTTGCCCTCGGCATCTACGAATCCGGCGCGGTCGGCATCGCCATCAAAGCCGATTCCCAGGTCGGCGCCGGCATTCCGGGTGGCATCGCCCAGGCGCTTCACGAATGCGGGCAGCAGGGGATTCGGGACGCCCTGGGGGAAGTTCCCGTCGGGCTCGCCCTCCAGGATCGTGGTCTCAATGCCCTTCGCCTTCAGCAACTCCGCCAGAGGACCGAAGGCCACGCCGCCCATGCCATTGCCCGCCAGCACCAGCAAGCGAAGCGTCGTCTCGGAGGAATCGGGGAGGGCGGAGAGTCCCGCCAAAGCGAACATCTCCTTGGCGTAGCGGGCGAAATCCATGGCGGGAGCGGCGAAGTCCTTCGCCATCATTTTGTCCGCCAGCGTCCCCAGATAGGCCAGCTCTTCGTGGGTGAAGGGCAGGCATCCGGCATGGACGAATTTCATGCCGTCGTATTCCATGGGATTGTGGGAGGCGGTGATCATGACTCCGGCGTCCAGGGAGAGGTCCTCTCGTCCGCAGAGGTAATACACGTGTTCGGTGGAGACCCGTCCGGCAAGATAGTAGCGACCGCCGGCCTCCTGGAAGCCCAGCATGAGCCCCTGCGATAGCTCCACGCTGCCCAGACGGCAGTCGTATCCGATGCCCAGGAGCGGACTGTCCCCACAGCCGCATTTCTCCCGCAAAAGACGGCATACCGCGCGGCCCAGGCAACGGGCGGTCACCCCATTCAGCTGGCTGGGATACAATCCCCGCAAGTCGTCCCGCTTCAAATACGCCGCAGAAGAAACGCCCATGATGACTACCTCCGATCTTCCTAAAAATCAATAAGAAACAAAAACGCCTCGGCGCCATGTGCCGTCCGTTTAACAGGGAGAATTTCCTACTATAGCCCGGAGGAAAACGATTTCACCCGACCACCTTCAATGCCTTGAAAATCATGGGCGGAAAATCATATTACCCACGCACGACGAGGGAAGCATAAATCCCCATCGCGCTCCAAACATATTTCATCGGAGAGATGGCTGAGTGGTCTATGGCAGCGGTCTTGAAAACCGCCGGGGGGAAACCCCCCGTGGGTTCGAATCCCACTCTCTCCGCCATTGCTGGCTCGGCGCAGAATAAGTGGCTGGTGGCGAGCCTCTGGTGATTAGATTATCTCGCACGCGCCGGTAAATTCCGACATTTTTTCATTGCACATTGCACATCGCACATTGCACATTGGTATGCGCACTCTTTTGGTAAATCTGCGGATTCCGGGGATTTCGGATTTCACGATGTCCCGGGAGCAATCGGAGCGTCTGGGGCGGCTGTTGGGGGAGTCCTGGCGGGTGATTTTATGTGGCAGCCAGGAGGAGTTCCTGTCGTTGTTGCCCCAGGCGGATGCGGTAAGCACCTGGACTTTCCGGCAGGAGTGGTTCGCTCTGGCACCAAAGTTGCGGCTTGTGAGCACCCCCGCCGCCGGAAAGGACTACTTCTCCGTGGAGTGGCCACCCACCGTGGAACACTGGAATGGCGCTTTCCACGGGACAATCATGGCGGAATCCGCAGTGGCGATGATTCTGGGAATGGCACGCGGACTCCTCCCCGCTGTCACTACCTTCCGCCAGGATCCCTGGCCACGCACTCAGCTGGATGCTATCGCACGCCCCGTCCGCGACTCCCGCATCACCATCTGCGGCTTTGGAAATATCGGCCGACATGCCGGACGACTCCTGAAGGCACTGGGCGCAAAGATCTGGGGAGTCTCTCTCCACGTAGGACACTCCCGACCGGACTACTTCACCCCCGAGGACGATCTCTATACCGCCGACCGCTTAGACGAACTCCTTCCGCATACCGACCACGTCCTCCTGGTTCTCCCTCGGAGCTCCCTGACAAATCATTTCCTGGACGCACACCGCCTCGCACTGCTCCCCCCACACGCCACAATCACGAATCTGGGACGCGGGAATGCCCTGGATGAGGTCGCACTTGTCGAGGCGTTGTCTACTCATCGTCTGGCCGGCGCCTGCCTGGATGTCATGGAGACCGAACCCCTCCCCGCAGATAGCCCCCTGCGCTCCTGCCCGAATCTCTGGCTTACCCCACACGCCTCCGCACTCTCCCCGGACTATCTGGATCTATACGCCACCGAGCTGGCAGAACGCATTCATTCCGCCGATTTGTAAACACAAGGAAGGAGTGCGCCCGGCTTCGTCTCGCTATGCTTAGCTACGCCGGGGCTTGCCGGAATCTTTCTGCGCGTGTGCTATGTATAGCCAAGGGGAGGCATCGTGAAAAGGGAGAGGTCGAATTATTGAGGGGCAACCGATGTTATTGGCTGGTTTTGTTATATCTTGTTGAGTGCCAATATATTAGATACTATCTATTGGGATGGGTGGAAGAAAAGGCTCTGTTCTTCTCCGTTTTTTTGTGAGAAAATTTCTCATAAAACCTTGTCTTCTTCTGTGAAGATGTTAAAATATTCATATAGACAGGAGAAAATCTCACTTTTTAGATAGAACATTACCTATGCTTTTGTCTTTTCGTTTGAAAAATAGCTACTCCTACAAAGAGGAGAACGAGTTTTCCTTGGTGGCAACGCGTGAGAAGCAGCATTCCGAGCAGCTGTCCCTTTTGTCAAAGCATCGTCTCAAAGTTTTGCCTGTTGCTGCTTTGTTTGGTGGAAATGCGTCTGGAAAGTCGAATTTCTTCAAGGCGCTTCATGCTGTGAGGAAGTTCGTTCTTCGGGGCACACTTCCCGAGGGGCGGATTCCTTTGACTCCGTATTTGCTTGACAAGGAAGGACGGGAGAGTCCGAGTG
>CAVGTF010000063.1:0-12889 GCA_963632245.1 Anaerovoracaceae bacterium | reverse complement strand
TTTCGCAGGAAGATCTCCAAAGGACGGAGGGCTGCCGCCCCCGAACCCCCGCCTAATTTTATTCCGCCGCAAGGAAACTGCGGCGGTACCAGTACAGCGCCCTTTTGCTACCCTGGGATGATCCCAGGGGCCATCACTACCCAAAAGTATTCGGGGGGTCCGGGGGGCAGAGCCCCTCCGTCCTTTGGAGATCTTCCTTCTACACCATGCCTTTCCCAAGCCACGCCTTGCTTCTAAACACGCCGGGAAAAAGCCGCCGCCCCGCACCCACGCCTTGTTTCTTCCGCCGCTGGTACGGCGGTACCTTTTTTGCCTTTTCCCTTTCTGCGCGCCAATTCGGGCGCGCCGCTTCGTAGCGGCGATACAAATACCGCCGCCTTTACAGCGGCGGAAGAGCCGCGCAGTAACCGCACAACTAGCCACTAACCACTAATTGCCAAGCACTTACGTAGCGCGCTATCGCGCGTATTCCACACAGCGTGTCTCGCGGATCACGGTAACGCGGATTTGTCCGGGGTATCTCATTTCGGCCTGGATCTTCCCAGCCATGTCGCGTGCGAGGATCTGTGCCTGTTCCTGGGAGATCTCCTGGGGTTTCACCAGCACGCGGAGTTCGCGTCCGCCCTGGAGAGCATAGCAGGATTCCACGCCGTCAAAGGAGTTCCCGATGCGCTCCAGATTCTCCAGTCGTTTCAGGAAGAACTCCGTGGACTCGGAGCGCGCGCCGGGACGCGCGGCGGAGAGCGTATCGCAGACCTGCACCAGCACCGCCAGGGGTCCCTCCTGGGGGACCTCGTCGTGGTGTGCGGCCACCGCATTGATCACGCGGGGGTCCTCGCCAGCGCGACGGAGGATCTCCGCGCCCAGCGCGGCGTGTGTGCCCTGTGCCTCGGCGTCCGCCGCCTTTCCGATATCGTGGAGCAGTCCCGCGCGACGCGCCAGCTCGGCGTCCATGCCCATTTCTGCGGCGAGTGTGCCCGCCATACGCCCCACCTCCAGCGAGTGCCGCAGCACATTTTGAGAGAAGCTGTATCGGAATGCGAGCCGTCCCAGCATTGAGAGCAGGTTATCGGGAAGGAAGAGTGACAGGCTTTCTGCGGCCTCCTTTCCAGCCTGAAGCACCTCGCCATCCAACTCCTCGCGAGTGGCGGCCACCAGCTCCTCCACGCGACTGGGATGGATGCGTCCGTCGTCCATGAGCTTCTCCAGGACTCGCCGCGCCACCTCCCGTCGAATGGGATCGAAACAGGAGATCACCACGCTCTGAGGGACATCGTCCACCAGCAGATTGGTGCCGGTGGCCTGTTCCAGCGTGCGGATATTGCGGCCCTCCTTTCCAATGATGCGGCCCTTCATCTCCTCGTTGGGGAGCGCCACCACGGTGACAGCGCCGGAGCGCACGCTATCGGAAGAGAGGCGCTGCATGGCGCCCAGGAGCATCCGACGGGCATTCTCCTGGAGCTGCTGGCGATTCTCCTCCTGCTGCCGGCGAATCATGGCGGCCTCCTCGCTGGCCATCTCGCGGCGGATCTCCGACAAAAGCTGTGTGCGGATCTCCTCGGCGGTAGAACCCGCCAGCTTCTCCTGGCGGTGACGCAGCTCCTCGCGGTCGGCCTCCAGGGATGCGCGGCGTTTCTGGAGCTCCTCCTCCTCGGCGCGACAGGCCTTCCCGCGCTCCTGGAGATCCACCAGATGCTTCTGCAGGGTATTCAGTCGATCGGTGAGGGCGTCCTCGCGGGTGCGCAGGCGTTCCCGCTGGTGTTCCAGCTCCTGCTGTCCCTCCTTTTGGACACGATCCGCCTCCTGGCGGGCACCCAGAAGCACATCGCCCGCCTTCAATTCGGCCTCCTTCAAGATATTCTGTGCCTGAGCCTCCGCCTGCGCGCGGGAGTCCTCCAAATTCTTCCGTGCCTCCTCCAAATCCGCGCGGATGCCCTTCTCCATGCGACTGCGGCGATTGTTGGAGAGGATCTGCCAGAGCACCAGAAGCACCAGCATGAGGCTGGCGCCGGTGATGAACCAGAGCTGCAAGGTGTTGAGGGTCGCCTCGTCCTCAGCGGAGAGGAAGCTCTGTTGCGCCTGGAGAAACGCAGGGAGAAGATTGACTGAAGTTAGAAGGGGTGTCATCGCAAGGGGGTATTTCCGCGATTTGTTTTTTTTACCAGCGGGGCGCGGGTTCACCGGGGATCCAGCGCAGAGGCGTGCGCAGTGCCGCCACGGGCTGATCCCAGGGTTCCCGGGGAATCTTTTCCAGGACTTGGCATTCCCGGCAGATTCCCAGGCGGAATCCCTGTGGATACCGCTGAAAAAGCCGGTCGTAGAATCCGCCGCCGCGCCCCAGGCGATTGCCTTCGGGGTCGAAGGCGAGTCCGGGGACCAGCCAGAGGGTGCGTTCAGGAAGGGCCTCCGCGCGGGGACAATCGGGGGTGGGCTCCAGGATGCCGTAGCGTCCGGGCACCAGCTGCCGTCCCAGGGACTCCACGCGCGCCAGGGCATAGACGCCGTCTTCGCTGACAGGCAGATAGAGCGCCTTCCCCTGTAGCAGCGCGTCATTCATCAACGCCGAGACGCTGACTTCGTCCACCATCGCCACGTAGGCCACCAGCGCCTGGCACTCTTGAAAGAGCCGGGATGCCAGCAGGGGATCCGCAACCGTGCGGGTATTGGCGGGCATATCGTGGAGAAGGCGCTCGCGCATCCTCCGACGCAGCTGCACGCGCGCCTCCTTCCGGGAAGGAGTGCCCTCGGAATTCTGGCGAACGGCATCCATGGCGACTACTTCTCCTCCTCCTCCGTGGCGGACTCCGCCGGCGTGGCGTAGGAAAGCGTCCGGATGCCGAAGGAGCGTTCCCGGAGGAGTCTCCAGGGAGAGAGTGGCGCCCAGGGCACATCCAGGGTGCCGGTCTCCTGCTCCAAAACGAGGATCGCGCCAGGCGCAGCCAGACGAATCCATGCGGAATCCTTCAGCAATGCGCAGGCACCGTAGTCCCCGGGCGCACAATGATACGGCGGGTCCGCCAGGATAAAATCGAAGGGCGCTTCCGCGGAGAGTCGCGCGCCCGCACGAGACGCATCGCAGGAGAGGAGTTCCACGGTCTCGGGAGCGACGCCACCCATGGCCTTCGAAACCCGCGACAGATTCTCGCGAATGACCTGGCAATGCCGCGGATCCCTCTCCACCAGGACTACACGCTCCGCACCGCGGGAAAGCGCCTCCAGCCCCAACGCGCCAGAGCCGGAAAAGAGATCCAGGACGCGCTTGCCACGCAGATCCCCCAGCGTGGAAAAGAGGGACTCCTTCACCTTGTCCTCCGTGGGACGCACGCCGCCAGTCTCCGGGACCGACAGACGAATGCCACGGGCCATACCCGATACTATTCGCATGGCGCTAGGACTCCTTCAGGTGCCGAGCACGCTGCTTGAGGGTCTCGTGGATTCCCGAATAGGGCATCTGGAAGGAGGTGGTGCTTCCACCGCAAAGCGGGCACCGCCGATCCACGCCCTGTCGCGGCAACGCAAAGACATTCCCGCACTTCTTGCAGGTCAGGAGCTTGGAGCGAGAGAGGCGCCAGTTGTGGTTGCTGCGCCACAACTTGTCCGCCAACAACAGCACCAGCCCGCCTAGCAGTGCCAGGAGGGTGTACAGAAGCAGGAGTCGAGCGATGGGCATGGTTTCGAAGGGGGGAGAAAAGAAAAGGGTGTATTTTCGGAAGCGCTAGAGGACCCACTCCACCAGCAGCTGGAAGCGGGCGGCGGGCGCACCCTCCCAGAGTGCGGGTCCCGCCTTTCGGCGCAAGAAGCCCCGAAGGGCATCCAGCGCCGCGCGGTCCAAGGCGGCGACGCCGCAGCTCGAGCGCAACAGCAACCGTGGCACAGAGAGTCCGGGGAGGAATTCCACCTCCATCACCGTAGGAAGGAAGCCCGAGAACTCCTTCTTCTGCCAGGACTCCTGCCGGAGCTTCAGGGTCTCCGCGGAGAACTCCGGCGGATTCGCCAAGACACCGCCGCCCAGGATGCGCCAGCGTGGCGCCAGGAAAGCCAGGGGATCCGTCTCAGGAGCGACGGGTTCCGGGAGTGCCGCGCACTTCAGCCCCAGGAAATCCCGCTCATCCAGAGGCGGCAAATGCCCCTCCAGGCGGCTCTCCACCAAGGAGACCTTCGGCGGTTCTGCGGGAGACAGCGCGAAATGCGGCAGTTCCGGTCCGGGGAGCCCCCCAAAGACATTGTAGCGCGAGAAGCCCTGCGCCGTAGGAAAATACCACTGCGAGGGATCGGAGAATTCGATCCAGCGCCAGAGCGCCTTCTCGCTGGGAGTGCGCGCTTCCTCGGGCTGCGCAATCGCCGCCAGACTCCGCTGGGGCTGCGCGGGGGCGGCCTCCTCACTCCCGGGCTTCAAAAGCAGAAGTGGCAGATGCAACAGCACTACCACCAGAATCGCCAGAAAAAGCCGCCGCCACTTGTGCTCCCCCTCCCGACGACTGACGGGTCGACGCTCCTCGACGCCCGACGACTCCCGCTCCTCGGTTTGCTCAGAGGTCGTTTTCATCCAGGGGGACACGGTTCTTGCCGTCACGCAGACTGGCGCCACTGGTGGCCAAATAGGCATCGAAATTCGCGCCGCGGGCGATATCGAAGAGCTTCGCCACAATGCTCAACGGGGCATTCTGGTCCACATAGAAGACCACCACGCGGCTCCCCTCGGCGGCGCGACCGCCCTCCCCGCGACCATAGCGGTTCTCCAGATCCCGCAGGACCTCGTGAAGGGACTCGGGCCCCTCCAGGCGCTTGGCGTTATAGAAGAGCCGGCCCTCCTGGGTCACGGTCACCACGGTCTTCACAACGGGAGTGACCTCCTCGTTATCAAAGCGCGGCAGATCGATGGGCACTCCAGGCATGGAGATCCTCTGACTGCAGATGAGAAAGACCACCATCAGCACAAAGAAGAGCCCCAGCAATCCCGTCATGGCGGGAAGGGTGGAGGTCACCCGATGATATTGGGTTCGCCACTGAAAATCCATATTCTTGGCGACGCGCGTGGCGTCCCGCTAGGGAGTCTCCTCCTCGGCGGGCGGAGGATTGTGGGTCAGGAAATAGGTGATCTCCGAGGCGGCCTTGCCCATCTCCTCCAAAAGATGATCCACCTTCTCCACCAATACCGCATGGCAAATCTGGCTCACCAAGGACGCCAGCAAGCCCATGGCAGTGCACAACAGCGCCATCTTGATGTCGCCGGAGAGCACCTGCGCGCCCTGGAATTCGATATTGCTGATCTTGTCGAAGGCGCCGATGAGGGAGACCAGGGTTCCCAGGAGTCCCACGATGGGAGTCACATTGGCGAATGCCGCCAGGAGCTTCAGATTCCGCTCCAGACGGGGAATCAACAGCCGGCCCGTCTCCTCCACGCTATGGCGCACCGCATCGCCGCCATCGCGCCAGTGCTCGATGGCAGTGCGGAGGATCTCGCCGACGGGACCGGTCTTGGCATCGCAATTCGCCACAGCTTCCTTGACGCGACCGGCACGCAGCTGGCTCAGAATGCCGCGGAGTAGCTCGAAGGTATCGACGCGTGCGCGATGGAGATAGAGATACCGGTCCGCGGCGATGATGAATGTGAGCACCAGGAATGCGGCCACCACGATGGCGATGATGCCCGGCACATTGGAGATCTGCTCTAGCATGGTATTGGGGATTCGGGAGTGAATGCGTGAGCTGGTGTCGTGCTACTTCACGCGGGGCACCGCGATCTCTCCGGCGCGGGGGATGAACCGCTCCACGGGGATGTGCTGGAAATTCGCCAGATTGGCGGCCAGCTTCTGGGTATCGGGAGTCGACTGGAAGAGTCGGACCACATTGCCCAGCATGGTGCGGCGCATCTGGTCGAAGGGCGCCAGGCCGCGGCGCTTCTCCACGCCCTCGTTGTTCTTGGCGTACATGTCGTAGATGTCCTTGGCGGTCTGCGTCAGGCTCTCGAAGGTGTAGAACTCATCGGCCTCCTGGCTCTCGGCATAGGCCAAGATGGTGTATGCCTGATAGAGGTAGCTGTTGATAACCTGCTCCACATTCCGCTGGCTGCCCGCCATAATGTCCTCGGCCAGCTCCTTTTTCACGAAGGTCTCCAGATCGCCGGTGAAGCGTTCGGAATTGAAGTCCTTGGCCTCCGCAAACCAGCGCGCGGCGTCCTTCTTGTATCCGTAGGTATACAGACGCACCACGGAGTCCACCAGGAAGTTGCTGTATGCGCCCTGGATGTTGTTGCGGGGATACTGCTCGATCGCGCGCAGATAGACACGTCGGGTGGCCTCGGCCACATTGAAATTCGGCTGCATTTGGAGGGTCCGCAGATCGCCCTTCAAATAGAGGAGCTTTCCGCCCAGGAAGGCAGTGCCCAGCGCCTGGAAAATCATGCGCTCGCAGGAGAGGCGCTTGAAGGCGGCGGCGGGATCCTTCCACACATCCAGGCCCTTCTGCGCCCAGTAGACCGCGTGTGCCTCAGGAAGACGCCAGTCGAATTCGCCGTATTCCTCATTGAGGTGCATCATGTATTTGGGATCCAGGCGATACTTGTAGACCATCCAGCGATGGCGCAAGCACAACTCCACGTCCTCCGTGATGCCCGCTTCGTCAAAATCGGCCTTGAAGCGCTCGGGAATGACCGCCGCTTCCCGGAATTCCATCTCCAGACGCGCAAAATCCGCCTGCTTCTCCGACAAAATGCGACGATAGTCAGCGGCGCGATCGCCTAGATTGGCAATCAGTTTTCCTTCGTTGAGGGGCGCCTTGTCCAGGGTCTCCCACTGCAGGTAGTAGTCACCGAAGAGACGAATCATCTCCTTGGCCCACTCCACCTTGTAGTAGCGGTTGGCGTCATCGGTGTCCTGTCCCATCTTGTGCTGGAAGATCCATCCCAGCTGGCGGAAAAGATCGGGGTCGCCGGGATTGTATTCCAGGGCCTCGTCGCGGATGAGCTCCAGGCCGCGCTTGACCCAGCGCCAGCGATCCTCGAAACCGGTGAAGGTCACGGAGACATTGTAGGCCATGTTCCAGCCCAGGAAGGCGTGCGCACCGGTGAAACGGGGCTGGAGTTTCACGATCCAGTCAGCCAGCTGCACCATCTCGTAGTACTTGCCCTCCTGCTGCATGCGGTTGGAGCGCAGCCACAGGTAGTCGGCCAGGATGCCGCGGAAGCCGCCCAACGCCACGCTGGTGAACGCGACCACGGGGGGCGCATTTTCCAGCGGCGTGTTGTCGGTGAGGTGGTATGTGGAGCGCAATCCGTTCATCCGGTTCTGGAGGAAGGAGAGGGCTCCCAAGAGCAGGACCATGGCCACCAGGATGGCGACCAGGCGAGTGAAGCTGCTTTTCATAGAGGGGTATGGGTCGTGAGAGGGAAGTGAAAGGGGTATTTCGCCGCGTTGTGGTGGTGTCTAGGTTCAGGAGATTCTCCGGACCACCAGTCCCAGCTCTCTGCGGGTGAGGAAGTAGATGCCCAGACCGGCCAGCAGGCCGCTACGGATGACAATCACGCGCAGGAAGGCCCAGCCGAGGTCCTTCGCCTCCACCAGACGGCCCGCCGCCAAATCGCCAGTGGTATTCAGGTCGTCCACGGTGACCACCATGGTCTGGACGGTGGTGGCCATGTAGTGCGCCGCGCGCTCCCACATGTTCGCATACATGTAGGAGCCATCGGGACCCTGGACGGGCGCGTCCATGGCGAAGGGCACCACCAGTCCGATGATGAGATACGCGATTGCGGCGAAGACCGCCACGGGGGTAGAGAAGAGTGCGCCCACCGTGCAGCCCAGCGCCGCCAGGAAGGCCAGCTGATAGAGCGCCATGACCATGGTGCGCGCGTAGTTCTGACCGAAGGTACCCACGGGGCACAGCAGGGTGGGGCCATCCGCCGCCTGAAAGACCGCGGTGCGGCTACGGACAGCACGGTCATAGGCCTTCAGGGACTCCTCGTCCTGGGGGATGGACTCCCGGGCGGGCAGACCGATGTCGCCCAGATTCCGGATCGTAAGAGAGACGGAATTCTCGTGATCCTTATTGACCAGGTCCTTGGCGAAAGTGGGATAGGTATCGTCGCCCACCACATATTGTCCTTCCGCATTCTTGGGAGTATTGGAGGCGATGGTGGAGAGCTCGCGCCAGACGCCGCCGGGCGCCACGAAGGGCGCGCCGATGCCCTCGGTATACCAGACAGTGGGGATGCCGGCGGTCTCGCCTGCCTCGCCGAAATAGAGGAATCCCACATCCAGCGTCAGGTCATTCTGGTTGGTGTTGATGGCGTCGTTGGAGTATGCGCGAAGACGGACGGAGAGAGTGGCGTCATCGGAGGGGAGCTTCACATCCTTGTATTCCCACGTAGCGGTCTCGCCGGGCTTGAGGGTGGTGTTCCGCAGGACGCCGTCAATGAGCTCTTCCATGATGGCCTTCTTCACCGCCAGCTCGTCGGTGCTCTTGGGATCCACCAGGCCCTGTCGCACACGCTTCTCGTATTCGACCTGGACACGCTGGGAGAGATCGGGCAGACGGGGGCGGAATTCGCGGCGCGCCACCAGGAACTCCCGCTTCAATCGCGCCATGTCGTCCTCATTGAAGAGGCCCGCCTTGTGTGCGCGGTCCAGCCGGAAGAAGGTGAGTCCGTAGACCAAAAGCATGGAGATCACCAGGATGATGGCGTGCATCAGGAAGACGCCCACGAACTTGCCGGTCCAAAGCACCCAGCGGGGACAGGGCTTGGTGACCGTCAGGTGAACCTGGTAGCCCTCGATTTCACTGGCTAGCAGGGAGCATCCCAACCAGAGGCAGGAGGCGGAGATCAGCGCCACCACCAGATTCAGGGAGTAGGTGAGGGAGACCTGGATGAGTCCGGCGGCGGTGTTGTCGCCACGAATGGTCAGGGGCAGTCCCACCACGCACAGCAGGATCAGCGCGAAGAGCACGAGGAATACCTTGGACCGCACGGAAGAGCGGATGGTCTGTTTCAGGATTGCGAGGAATGCTTTCACGGTTCTGAGTGCCCGAAAATGGGCGGTATGTCGTTGGGGGATTGTCGAATCAGGGAAGAGGGGGGAGTTTCGGAGTCGTCGCGTGGCGCGTACGCGCGCGGCGGTCCTTGCGGACAGCTAGGGCTTCCGCATCATCATGCCAGCGGAGAGCTGTGCGGCCAGGGGCGCGGCGCCACCGGCGCGAAGGATCTCCAGGGCAAAATCCAGGGCGGCAGCGGGTCCGCAAGCAGTGAGGATCTTTCCGCTCCGCTGAATGTATCGTCCGGTGTAGATGCCGGAGTGCAGCTGCTTTTCGGTGCCGGGGTAGCAAGTGTATTCCACGCCGTCCAGCACGCCGGCGGCATCCAGCGCCATGGGCGCCGCACAGATCGCGCAGAGCCAGGCGCCACGGTCGCGCGCACTGCGCGCCAGCTCCCGGCAAACGGTGCTATTGGCCAGATTCCGGGAACCGGGCATGCCGCCCGGAAAGTAGACCAGATCCCACTGGACCGCGGGATCCAAGGCATCCACAGAAACATCGCAACGCACCGCCACGCCATGGGCGGAGGTCACGAAGCCCGCGGAATCCGCGCCGACACCCGCCAGGGTCACCGCCACGCCCGCGCGCCGAAAGACATCCACCGGTGCCAATGCCTCCAGCTCCTCAAAGCCGTTTGCAAGAAGAATCAGGGCATTCTGGAACATGGTGGACCGCCTATGTGGAAGAGGAAAAGGGGAGTGTGGCTTCTCGTAGCGGGCCATCTCCTGGCGAAGGGGAACCGGGGGCAGCATCTCCCGGAACTGTAGCCAACCGCCCCGGAATTATATTAGCCCCATTCACCAAAAAGGGGCGCCTTCCCCGTAGGAAAGACCACCACCCCGACCCACAAAAACGCCAGCGGCCTTCGATCGCCTCCGGCGTGAGAGAAACGCAACAATATAACACCCATTTTCAGGAGAGTAGCGACAGCCATGGCTCCTTCCGCTTCCCAATACTTCAGCACCCGCGGCGGCATCACCCCCGTGGGATTCGCCGACGCCGTCATGATGGGACTCGCCACCGACGGCGGACTCCTCCTGCCCGGCACAATCCCCGCAGTCTCCGCCGAGACCCTAGAGAAGTGGAGCCACCTGCCCTACCCCGCACTGGCACTGGAGGTCATGCGGCCCTTCGTGGGTGACGACTTCTCCGAGGAGGAGCTCCGCGACCTCGTGGAGCGCAGCTACGCTACCTTCGATACCACCGAGGTGGTCCCCGTGAAGCCCATGGGCACCAGCGGACTCTATGTGGCCGAGCTCTACCACGGCCCCACCCTGGCATTCAAGGATGTGGCACTCCAATTTCTGGGAAATCTCTTCCAGGCAATCCTCCGCAAGCGCGGCGGAAAGCTGAATATCCTGGGCGCCACCAGCGGCGATACCGGCTCCGCAGCCATCCACGGCGTCCGCGGAAAGGACGGCATTCAGATCTTCATCATGTATCCCGAGGGACGCGTCAGCCCCCTCCAGGAACGGCAGATGGCCACCGTGGAAGACCCGAATGTCCACTGCCTCGCCATCCGCGGCACCTTCGATGACGGGCAGCGCGTGCTCAAGGAGGTCTTCAACGACCTGCCCTTCAAACAGTCCATGCACCTGGGCGCCGTGAACTCGGTGAACTGGGCGCGCATCCTGGCGCAGGTGGTCTACTACTTCTGGGGCGCTTTCCGCGTCCGGGAGCAGGCGAAGGATCCCTCCGCACAGCTGCAGGTCTGCGTGCCCACCGGAAACTTCGGCGATATCTTCGCCGGTTATGTGGCAAAGCGCATGGGCGCGCCCATCCAGCGGCTGCTCCTGGCCACCAACGAAAACGATATCCTCTCCCGCTTCTTCAACGACGGCGTCTACACCCGCGGCGATGTCCACCCGACTCTCTCGCCCTCCATGGATATCCAGGTGGCCAGCAACTTCGAACGCTATCTCTACTACCGCGTCGGCGAGGACACCGCGAAGACCAAGGCGCTCATGGAGGCATTCGCGAAGGGCACGCCCATCCAGATGGCCGACCACGACACGACTTTCGCCGCCGGCCGCGGAGATACCGCCATGACCCTAGAGACCATCCGCACCTTCTGGGAAAAACACCACGTGCTCCTGGATCCCCACGGCGCAGTCGGAGTGGCGGTCGCACTCCGCAATCCCCTGGAGGGCACATACACGCTCTGCCTGGAGACCGCTCACCCCGGAAAATTCCCCGACGCCATCGCGCAGGCACTGGGCGACGGATCCCTCGCCACTCACCCCTCTCTCGAAAAGCTCAAGACCCTCCCCCTCCGCAAAACCCTCATCACGCCAACCCGAGAGGCAGTGGAAGAAATTATGGCGAAGACAATCGCGGGGAAATAGCCCGCGGAGCGCTCTTTGGAGGCCTAACACCGACGCGAGACTCACCGACGGCAGGAAAATCCAAAGGACGGGAGGCTGCCGCCCCCGCACCCCCGCAATTAGTGGTTAGGCGCCAGTGGCTAGTGGCTAGCCTATAAGGTGCCGCAGGCGCCCTTCCGCCTACCGGCGGTACGGGACCGGCGCTCTTGGCCGCATTGCACATTGCACATTGCACATTGCACATTGCACATTGCACATTGCGCGATTAAGCGCAAAACTCCTAACCCACAACTGCGCGCCAAATCGGGCGCGCTTGATGCAGCGCGCCGCAGGCGGGCCTCACTTCCTCCTTCCTCCTTCCTCCTTCCTCCTTTTCCCCCATGTCTATGACCTCCCCCAGCCTCTTCGAACATGCGCGGCAGGAGCGCCTCCGCAAGGAGTCGCCGCTGGCGGCGCGCATGCGCCCGCGGACGCTGGAGGAATACATCGGACAGCGGCATATCCTGGCACCGGGACGGCTGCTCTGGCGCTCCATCCAGGCGGATCGACTGTCGTCGTTGCTCTTCTATGGACCGCCGGGGACAGGAAAGACCACGCTTGCCAGCGTCATCGCAAACACTACCAAATCCGCCTTCGTCACCCTGAATGCGGTAATGACGGGCCTGCCGGATTTGAAGGCAGTGACCGCGGAGGCGCAGCGTCGACAGGCGGAGTTCGGTCGACGGACAATTCTATTCATTGACGAGGTGCACCGTTGGAACAAGGCGCAGCAGGACGCGCTGCTCCCCTGGGTGGAGAGCGGCACCATCATCCTCATCGGCGCCACAACGGAGAATCCGTACTTCACCGTCAACCGCGCACTGGTCTCCCGGAGCAGGATCTTCCAGCTGAAGCCCCTCTCCGATGAAGAAATCCGACAGGTCCTGCAGCAGGCGCTGAGGGATCCCGAGCGTGGTTACGGCAGCCGAAAGGTCCGCCTGGATCCCCAGGCGCTGGATCACCTGGCGAATGTGGCCAATGGCGATGCCCGCGCGGCCCTCAATGCCCTGGAACTAGCCGTGGAGACCACGCCCCCCGACGAAAATGGCGAGATCCCCATCACCCTGGCAGTCGCCGAGGAGTCCATCCAGCGCCGGGCGGTCCTCTACGACCGCGAGGGCGACTACCACTTCGATACCATCTCCGCATTCATCAAATCCATGCGGGGCTCCGATCCCGATGCCGCATTCTACTGGCTGGCGAAGATGGTCTATGCCGGCGAAGACCCGCGCTTCCTCTTCCGGCGAATGCTCATCTTCGCCTCCGAGGACATCGGGATGGCAGATTCACACGCCGTCCCCTTCGTCCAGGCATGCGCGGATACCTTCGACCGCGTGGGACTCCCCGAGGGACACTTCCCACTGGCACACGCGGCACTCTACTGCGCCACCGCCCCGAAATCCAATTCAGTTCTGGGATTCTTCGATGCCCTGAAGCTGGTGGAGAAAGAGCGGGAGGGCGAGGTGCCCAACCACCTTCGGGATGCCTCCCGGGAC
>CAVGTF010000062.1:0-13078 GCA_963632245.1 Anaerovoracaceae bacterium | reverse complement strand
TGGTGTAGAAGGAAGATCTCCAAAGGACGGAGGGGCTCTGCCCCCCGTGCCCCCCGAATACTTTTGGGCAGCGATGGCTCCTAGAAATACCAGGGTAGCGGGGCATGGTACCGGTACCGCCGGTAGGCGGAAAAGCGCCTGCGGCACCTTATAACTAGCCACTAGCCACTAATGGCTAAGTACTTACGGCGCTTTTTATGCGCCGGCGGGCGGAAGAGCGCCTGCGGCACCTTATAAACCTTCTCCCTACTACCTTCTCCCTACTACCTTCTCCCTACTACCTTCTCCCTACTACCTTCTCCCTACTACCTTCTCCCTACTACCTTCTCCCTACTACCTTCTCCCTACTACCTTCGGGGCGGGGGCACGGGGGCGGCAGCCCCAGTCCTTTGGGTACCCCGCTAGGAAGGCACGCTCCATGGCTAGGCACCGTTCCGAAGGCGGTATTTAGGAAGTAGCGCGGCTTGAGTAGCCGCGCTACGCAGGCGCGATGCGCCGTAGCGGCTGCGGGGGATATATTTAGCGGAGCGCCTTTTCTATTCGTAGCGTGCCTGTTATTTCTTTTTTTTGCGCGGTAATTTTCACACCATGGACACCACCGTCTCCGCAGCCGGCTCCTCCCTCTCTCCAGAGCTCATCGAGCTCATCTTCAGCGCCTCGTGCATCCGTCGTTGGAACGACCAGATCAACCCGATGGAGTTCACGGAGCTGGACAAGCAGGCGCACAAGATGATCATCGCCTGGATGCTGGCGAAATGCGAGGAGGAGCGTGGCGAGGAGGAGCGTCTCGCGGGGATTCGTCCGCAGCCGGTGAATTGGTCGTTGTTGATTGAGGGTGGTCTCTTCGAGCTATTGCAGCGGATCATCCTGACGGACATCAAGCCGCCGGTCTTCCATCGTATGATGGCGGAGAAGGGCCCGCAGCTGAACGAGTGGGTCCTCCGGAAGCTGGGTCCCTTGACGAGCTGCGTGCGCGGCGGGTTCCAGGAGCGCATGGCGAAGTATCTCCAGGAGCCCACCTTCGCGTTGCGCGAGAAGCGAATTTTGAAGGCGGCGCACTACCTGGCGACCCAATGGGAATTCAACATCCTCTACCAGCTGTGCCCCTTCATCCGCGGCATCGAAAACATCAAGGGCGAGATCGAGGACCAGCTGGAGGACCACCTGGATCTCATCGGCGTCCAGAAGATCGCGCGAAAGCGCAAGACCTACGGCTTCCTGGATCTGTGCGGACAGCTTCGCTTCCAGAAGCGCTGGAGCCAGAGCCCCCGCATCCCCGCCACCAGCGTGCTGGGACACATGCTCATGGTGGCCATCATCACATACCTGGCACTCTGCGACACCAAGGCGTGTCCCGAGCGCAAAGTCAATAGCTTCCTGGGCGCGCTCTTCCATGATCTGCCCGAGGCGCTGACCCGCGATATCACCTCCCCCGTCAAAAACGCCGTGGACGGCCTGCCCGATATCATCAAGGAATACGAGACCCTCCAGATGGAAGAGAAGGTCCAGCCGCTGGTTCACCCCAAGTGGTATCGACTCCTCTCCTACTACACCAAGGACGAATTCGACAACCGGATCTTCCGCCAGAGCGATCCCCACCCCACCCTGGGAATCTCCTTCGAGGACCTGGAAAGCACCTACAACAGCGCCGAATTCCTGCCCGTGGACGGACGGTTCATCGACTGCTCCGACAAGCTGGCCGCCTTCCTGGAAGCCGCGGAGTCCATCCACAACGGCGTGACCAGCCAGCATCTGCAGGACGGCGTCCGGCGCCTCTGGAAGGAATACCAGGGCCGCAAGGAAGGGAATGTGGACTTCGGCGCGGTCTTCGCGTCGTATCTGCGGTTGGTTCCCGAGGATCTCATCCATGGCTGAGCGTCGGGGGCAATCGTCATCCCCGCGTCCCGAGACCTGGAGTGCGGAGGAGCTTGGCGCGGGGCTATCCTTTCCCGCGCGCTACGCCGCGCACCTCGTGGTGGTGGTGATGGCGATCATGTTGACGGAGGGCGTCTGCATGATCTCCTCCGCCACAATTTCCGGATCGGGGACCCGTTATTTTCTTACGCAGTTGGTATGGATTGGGCTGGGGATGGCGTGCTGCATCGCGGGCGCATTTTTCCCGCTGGACCGCCTCTACCGCAAGAGCCACTGGCTCCTGCTGGCCACCATCCTCCCGCTGGCGTATCTGACCTGCGCCGCGCTGTCGGTGAAGCTCTGGGGCAGTGACACCCTCCGCTTCTTCCCCTGCGCCGCCGCCGTAAAGGGCGCCGTGCGTTGGCTGCGCATAGGCGGCTTCCAGATCCAGCCCTCGGAATTCGCGAAGGTCTCGCTGGTGCTCTTCCTGGCGGCGTACTACGGGACCCTCCCGCGCCAGAAGACCAAGAGCCTGATGGCGGGAGTGGTAGTGCCGGTCTTCTCCTGCGGAATGCTCCTGGCATTCATCTTCCTGGGCAAGGACCTCTCCACCACCGTAGTGACGGGCACCACGTTGCTGCTGCTCATGTTCCTGACGGGCGTGCGCTTCCGGTGGCTGGCGGTGCTTTTGGCGCTCGGGCTGATCGTGGGAACCATCGGCATTGCAGGCAGTCCCATGCGCCGAAACCGCATTGTGGCGTGGCTCCATCCGGAGGAGGGCCGCAGCAACGAGTCCTTCCAGCTCTTCCGCTCACAGGTCTGCCTGGGCATCGGCGGCGCCACGGGTCTGGGATACTCCAAGGGATACATGAAGACCTACCTCCCGGAACCCCACACCGACTTCATCGTGGCGGTGATCGGCGAGGAATTCGGCTTTCTGGGACTCCTGACCATCCTGACGGAATACCTTCTGCTCTGCGGCGGCATTGCGGAGGTGGGCACGCAGTGTCGACGGCGCGAAGACCTGCTTCTCTGCCACGGCGTGGCCATCCTGATTGCCGTGCAGGCCATGGTGAACATCGGCGTGGTGAGCGGATGGCTCCCGCCCACCGGCGTGACGGCGCCCTTCCTCTCCTACGGCGGCTCCAGCGTCATCTCCCTCATGTTCCTGGTGGGACTGGTGCTGAATGTGCACCGCCGCAACCAGGCGGCCATCTGGCGCGAACTGGGAAGCCAGCGCTGCCCCACCCTTTCCCCTGAACGAACCGGACGAACTCCGAACAAACTAGGAGACTCCTACCATGAAAACTAATCGCAACATCCTCACCCTTCTCGTTGCATCCCTGCTATTTCTAGGTCTCCTGGCGCCCATTTCCCTGGAGGCGAAGGTGGTCAAAGCCGGCGGCGGCAGCCAGGTGCTGGTGCTTCCCAGAGGAAACATCACTCAAAAGCAGGCACAGCAGCTGCAGAATCAGCTCTACCAGATGATCAAGTCCCATAACCTCGACCCCAATGGCGCCAGCACCAAATACAACGGCGTGAACTGGAAGCAGGAGATCATCGACCTCTCCGGATACGGCGTGATCTCCAAAAAGAAGCGCGAGGAGTTGACCGCAGCCCTCCAGAAGATGGTCCAGCAGCACAACAAGACCTTCCAGCTCGAACAGCAGAAACTCCAGCAGCAGATGCAACCGCAGATGGATCCCCGGCAGGCGCAACAGCAGCAGATGCAGCAACAGCAAATGCAACAGCAGTTGATGTTGCAGCAGCAGGTCATCCGCCAGCAGCAGGAGCAGATCATGATGCAGCAGCGGGAGGCACAGCAGCGCATTCAGGACGAACAGCGCCGCCAGCAGGAACAGGCCAAGCAGGCGGAAATCGACCGCGCCCGCGCCGCCGAACAGCAGCGCCTCGAAGAGCAGGAGCGCATCCGACAGCAGCAGCTGGAAGAGGAGTATCGCCGGACCCGCAAGCCACGGTAGAACTACCCCCAAAAACACCACACTCCCCTTGCACCCCGGATGGCATTCGTACGCGAGCCATTCGGGTTGCATGGATCCGTGCACAATGCGACAGGAATTGTCATCTTTGCGCATTTCCGCAGTCGGCTAGTTGCAAACCCTTGAAAGGGGGTTAAGGTATTCCCGAATAATCACCGGGTCCCTCGCCATGTTGGTTCAGGCGGAGGGATCCCTTCTATCCCCGGAGGCACTTGATTCGGAGAGAGCGCGTCTCTCCGCCGCCCTCCGGCCCCCACGCCTCCCCTCATCGCCGCACAACCGCGCGGCATACCTTTTCCGTCCCCGCTTCCTCCCTCCGGAGGCGCCACTCCCGGCGCCTTCCTCAATTCACGGGGGGATATTCGCCTTTTTCCGCGAAGGTCCCGCTGTCCCTTTTTCAGGCGACGGCCACCCTCCGCGTCCCGCGTCACTGTTTTTTTATGGAGAAAGAAGTCGACTCCCAATTATTTGATGGACTGTTGCGAGAGCGTTCCGCGCTATTGCTCTCGCACTGTGTCCATTTTGTGGAGAAGGGAGCGGAGAACTTCGTGTTGACGCGGCCACTGCTGAGCTTTTTGCTGGCGGAATCCAGCCAATTGGAGGAGTTGCTGGATGCCTACGGTGCCAGGAGCAACGAGACCTGGCATCGGCTGCGCATGCACGTGGCCATGATCAAAAACTTCAGCAATGCGGGCTACGACCTGTTGCACCTGCAGCACACCATCCACTCCTACGACTTCCACGGAAACTACCCGAAGATGGAGCAGGATACGGCGGGCGCAGTCACCTTCGTCTCGAACTTTCTCTTCTGCTCCCTGCGACAGGTCATGGATGACGCCATGCGTCTGGGATGGCCGCCGCCGGAAGAGCTCATCGGCTACGACTACTCGGAGATCCTCCCCCGCGGAATGCTCCCCAAGGACCGCGTCATGGGCATCCGGGAGGACGCCAAACACCTGGTGATCCACCTGGCAACCAGCTTCCTGAACAGCACCGAAGACGCAAAATTCCTGGACAACGCGGCGAAATGCCGCGCGCCACAGTGGCGGGGACTGAATTTCGACCAGCTCTCGGAGGCCTCCATCCGCTCCATGGAAGAGCGCTTCCACACCCTGCAGTCCCTCTACGACACCTATATCTCCTACAGCAATATCGAGGGCAGCGACTCCTCTTTGCGCCGGTTGCGGGGACACATCAGCGTGGTGCTACACCTGCTACGGGTGGCAACGGTCTTCATCCACTTCTACGAACGGCACATCAAGATCCAGGGCGACTCCCTCTTCTGCCACAAGGAGTGCGTGCTGAAGAGCAACTGGTATCTGGAGCTGCTGACGCACTACCTGTGCCGATACAGCTACGAATTCCTGGCGGGCGCCCGTGGACTGTGCCAGAGCATGCTGCAGCAATACGCCGTGGTGGAAAGCCGCCAGATCCCCATCCCGCCTTACTTCGGCTTCCATGTCCGGCCGGCCACTCTCATCTCCTCCATCGTCCGACACTACGGCAGCCCCGTGACCCTCATCCTGGACAAGGAATACGACGCCAGCCTTCCCATGAACCTCTTCCTGGCCAACGAATGGATCAACCAGCTGAAGCGGCAGTTCGTGGGCGAGCGCCTGGAGCAGCGCAGCACCGAGATCGCGGGCATGCAGCGAAAGATCGATGCCGGGGAGCTCTCGCGGACCAGTGCGGCGCTGGAGCTCATTCGCCAGATGGCAAGCGCGAATCTGCTGCGGGTGCTGGTGTATCCCCTGGACGTGGAACCCCTCATCAAGAGCTCCACCGCACCCACTCTCCAGGAACTCATGCTCAGCGTCATCGCCACCCTCCACGCCCAGCGAAAGATCAATATCATCTTCGACTGCAAGGTCACCTTCCGCGGCGACGTCCGCGTGCTGGACGATATCCAGATCCTGGCAGAAAACGGCTACGGCGAAAACGAGACCGGCGCCAATATCCCCCTGCCCCGGGAACTCACGTATCTCTCTCACTACCACCCCATGAACTAGCCTCGAATCCGGCATCGCCCGGGGGTCGGGCGGCGCGGTCCGGGGGGCTCCCAGGGTTGAAAACAGCGGCGGCGTCATTATATTAACGCACTCACCGCAAAAGACCTTTTTTAATCACCATAAAACAAGAGACAACCCCAACACACGGGAGTTTTTCCGACTATGTACGCCATCATCAAGACCTCCGGCAAGCAGTATAAGGTGGAGCCCGGCCAGGATTTCGAAATCGACCGGATTCCCGGCAACGCCGGCGACGCCGTGGACTTCGGCGAAGTCCTGCTCATCTCCAACGACAATGACACCGTCTTCGGCGCGCCCACCGTGGCTGGCGCCGTTGTGAAGGCGGAGATCAAGGACCAGTTCCGCGGTCCCAAACTGATCGTCTTCAAGATGAAGCGCCGTAAGCGCAGCCGCTGCAAGAACGGCCATCGCCAGGACATGACCCGGCTCACCGTGAAGGAGATTGTCCAGGGCTAGGAGAGGACTTCTCCTCCCCCCCCCCATCGGGACGCGTCCCCTCCCTCGCGGACGACGCAATTCTCCGGATTCCCGCATCTCTCGCCCCGCCAAAAGACTTTCATCGGCGGGGCGCTTGCAGGAATCCCCTTAACGGAAGGCACCGGACCTCCTGGGTCCAGTGCCTTCTTTGCGTTTTATACCATCCCCCACCACATCCACCCCATCACCCCCCCTCTTCTGTTCCTGCCATGACTAACGCCTGGGACATTCTCGCCGAGCGCGGCTTCATCTACCAATCCACCGACGCGGACGCCATGCGCCGCATGTTGGGCGAAGGCCCCCAGACCTTCTATGTAGGCTTCGACCCCACCGGGAGCTCCCTGCACATCGGACACCTGCTGCCCATCATGGCAATGCGCTGGCTGCAGAAGTGCGGACATACCCCGCTGGCGCTGGTGGGTGGCGGCACGGCCATGATCGGCGATCCCTCCGGCAAGATGGAGGCGCGCCCCATCATGACAGTGGAGACCATCGACCACAATGTGAGCTGCCTGCAGGCACAGCTGGCGCGCTTCCTGGACTTCGGCGAGGGCGTCGGCAAGGCGAAGATGGTGAACAACGGCGACTGGCTGCGGGACCTGAAGTTCCTGGATTTCCTGCGTGACATCGGCTCCCTCTTCAGCGTGAACCGGATGCTCACCGCCGAGAGCGTGAAGATGCGCCTGCAGACCTCCCTCTCCTTCCTGGAATTCAGCTATCCGCTCCTGCAGTCCTTCGACTTCAACCACCTGAACCAGGTCCATGGCTGCCGCTTCGAATTCGGCGGTCAGGACCAATGGGGAAATATCGTGGCCGGCGTGGAGCTGGTGCGCCGCCTCCAGCAGAAGGAGGTCTTCGGCGCCACCTTCCCGCTGCTCCTGAAGTCCGATGGCACCAAATTCGGCAAGACCGCCGGCGGCGCCGTCTGGCTGGATGCCAACCGCACCGCGCCCTTTGAATACTACCAGTTCTGGCGGAATGTGGATGACGGCGATGTGCAGAAGCTCCTGGCGTATTTCACCGCACTGCCCATGGACGAGGTGCGCCGTCTGGGGGCCCTCCCCTCCCCCCAGATCAACCGCGCAAAGGAGATCCTCGCCTACGAGGCAACCGCGCTGGCGCATGGTCCCGAGCAGGCCGCGCAGGCATACCTGGCCGCCTGCACGCAATTCGGCTTTGCGGATCCCGAGGGCGCCATCGAGACCAGCTCCGCGGTAGCGAAGATCACCCCGCAGCAGGCCAACGACGCCATTCCCTCCCTGGAGATCCCCCGCGCCGAGATGGCGGCGGGCATGGGACTCTTGACCCTCCTGGTGAAGGCGGGCTTCTGCTCCTCCAACGGCGATGCCCGCCGACTGGTCCAGGGCGGCGGATGCTACCTGGGTGACGAACGCCTCCAGGATCCCCGCGCGACTCTCACCGACAAGGACTTCCCCGAAAACGGCGAAATCCTCCTGCGCGCCGGAAAAAAGAACCGCAAGCGCATCGTCCTCAAGTAGCCCGCGCCCCGCGCATCGCACTCTCTGTAAAATCCACCCCATAACCCCCACCATGAGCGGAAACATCGATCCCCGCGCGGCAATCCAGGAAGGAGCCGTCATCGGCAAAAACGTCACCATCGGCCCCTTCGCCGTCATCGGCCCCGAGGTCACCATCCAGGACGACTGCGTCATCGGACCCCATGTGGTGCTCTCGGGCAACACCTGCATCGGACGGGGAACCCGGATCCACTGTGGCGCCAATATCGGCGACGAGCCCCAGGATGTCCACTACAAGGGACAGCACTCCTACACCATCGTGGGCGAGAACTGCGTGATTCGGGAATACGTGACCATCCACCGCGGCGTGGAGGAAGAGAGCACCACGAAGGTGGGCAACAACGTGATGCTCATGGCATTCACCCACCTGGGACACAACTGCCAGATCGCCGACGAGGTGATCATCGCCAACGCCACGCTGCTGGCGGGGCGTGTGGAGGTCGGCAAGAAGGCCTTCATCTCCGGCTCCACCCTGGTGCACCAGTTCTGCCGCATCGGCACCATGGCAATGGTGGGCGGCGGCTCCCGAATCGTCCAGGACGTGGTGCCCTACGGCATCGTCCAGGAAGACCACATCCAGGGCATCAACGCCGTGGGCCTGCGCCGCGCCGGAATGTCGGCAGAGACCGTGTCCGCCATCAAAGAGGCGGTGAAGATCGCGTGCCTGGAGGGCCTCTCCCGTCCCAACGCCATCGAGAAGATCCGCCAGGAACTCCCCCAACTCCCCGAGATCCAGGGCTTCGAGGAATTCCTGGAGACCACCAAGCGGGGATTGCTCACCGGCGGGCTGACGGCAGGTAAGGACGCATAACTGTGCTATATTGACAGGCTTACCGAAATTCCGTTCGGGAGCCTTTTTTGTCGTTGAAGCAGAGTCCCATCCGCACAAAACATGTCCAGAAGCGCCGCCATTGACAGACAGACCAAGGAGACACAGATCCGCGTGGATCTCTCCCTGGACGACGGTCCCGGCAACAACCGGATCTCCACCGGCGTGCCCTTCTTCGACCACATGCTGGACGCCGCCTTCCGCCACGGACACCTCGCCCTGACGCTCTCCGCCAAGGGCGACCTGGAGATCGATGCGCACCACACTCTGGAGGACACGGGTCTGGCCCTGGGCCAGGCCCTGAAAACCGCCCTCGGCGACAAGCGCGGAATCTTCCGCTTTGGCGAAGCCACCATCCCGCTGGACGAAGCACTGGCGCGCGTGGTGCTGGACTTCTCCGGACGGCCCCATCTCTCTTGGCGCTGCGCCTTCCCCGAGGTCACCGCCGGCGGCATCAGCCACCGACTCTTCCACGAATTCTTCCAGGCGCTGGCCAATGCCGCGGGATGCACCATCCACGTGGATCTGCTGGCCGGCGAAGAGAACCACCACTGCCTGGAGGCCATCTTCAAGGCCTTCGGCCGCGCATTGCGCATGGCAGTCTCCATGGATCCCCTCGCCCAAGGCGAGATGCCCTCCACAAAGGGCGTCCTGGAATAGCGCTCCGCCCTGAAAACCCCCTTTCCTTTTTACCCAAACCTGGATGCCCCGGAAAACCCCTCCGACGGCTCCCCCAAACTGATATGTCCGACAACTCCACCCCCCTCAGCACCCTCCGGCACTCCGCCGCGCACATCATGGCCGCCGTGGTGGCCAAGCTCTGGCCTGATGCCAAATTCGACATCGGCCCCGCCACCGCCGACGGATTCTACTACGACTTCGACATGGAGCACCATCTGGGCCCCGAGGATCTGAAGGAGATCGAGACCCGCATGCGGAAGATGATCGGCCAGAAGGTGCCCTTCGTCCGCAGCGAGGTCTCTCGCGAGGAGGCCCGGAAGCTCTTCGAGGAGAAGGGCCAGACCTACAAGCTCTCCCGCCTGGACGACATCCCCGAGGGCGAGACCGTCTCCCTGTATACCTGCGGCGATTTCGTGGACCTGTGCCGCGGACCCCACGTGGAGAACTCCTCCCAGATCGGAGCCGTGAAGCTCACCGGCATCGCGGGATCCTACTTCCGCGGTGACGAAAAGAACAAGATGCTCCAGCGCGTCTACGGCACCGCATTCCCCTCCAAGCAGGAGCTGGACCAGTATCTGCAGCAGGTCGAGGAGGCCAAGAAGCGCGACCACCGCAAGATCGGCGTGGAGATGGAGCTCTTCAGCACCCACGAGGAGATCGGCCCCGGACTGGTCTCCTGGCACCCCATGGGCGCCCGTATCCGCAACGTCATCGAGACCTTCTGGCGCGATGCACACTACCGCAACGGCTACGAGCTGGTCTATACCCCCCACGTGGGACGCGCAAATCTCTGGGAGACCTCCGGCCACCTGGGCTTCTACAAGGAGAACATGTACTCCAGCATGGACATTGACGGCGATCCCTACTACGTCAAGCCCATGAACTGCCCCTTCCATATCATGATCTACAAGACCAAGCCCCGCTCCTACAGGGAACTGCCCTGCCGCTGGGCCGAATTCGGAACCGTCTACCGCTACGAAAAGGCCGGCGTACTCCATGGTCTCATGCGCGTGAGAGGCTTTACCCAGGATGATGCACACATCATCTGCACCCAGGAACAGATGATGGACGAAATCCGCGAGGTCATCCGCTTCTCCATGTACATCTGGAAGTGCTTCGGTTTCAAGGAAATCAAGGCATACCTCTCCACCCGCCCCGCAAAGGCCGTGGGCGATCCCGCCAAGTGGGAGGCCGCCACCGAGGCACTGTTGCAGGCCATCAAGGCCGAGGGCATGAGCTACGAAGTGGACGAGGGCGGCGGCGCCTTCTATGGTCCCAAGATCGACCTGAAGATCAAGGACGCCATCGGCCGCGAGTGGCAGACCTCCACCATCCAGTTCGACTTCAACCTGCCCGAACGCTTCAATCTGGAATACGTGGGACAGGATGGACTGCACCACCAGCCATACATGGTGCATCGCGCACTGCTGGGATCCCTGGAACGCTTCTTCGGCATCCTGATCGAACACTACGCGGGCGCCTTCCCCACCTGGCTGGCACCCGAACAGGTCCGCGTGCTCTCCATCTCCGAAAAATTCGCTGACTACGCGGCGAAGATCGAGAAGCAGCTGCGTGAACGCGGCATCCGAGTCTCCTCCGACCTCTCCGCCAGCCCCATCGGCGCTAAGATCAAGACCGCCGGCATCATGCGCGTCCCCTACCTGCTGGTGGTGGGCGAGAAGGAACAGGCCGACGGCACTGTGGCAGTCTCCGTCCGCGACCGCTCCAAGGCCGGCGGAAAGTACTACGTGAAGGGCGATGTCCTCACTCCCGAGGAATTCCTCGCCCGCATCGAGAAGGAGATCGCGGACAAGGCATAAAAGCCCCCCCCCGTCCCACCCTTCTAAAATCCCCCCATTCCTCCAATGCCGCCCGACTGCATGCGGCGGCATTGGACGGAAAAACCGGCGGCGGGAAGCACGTTTCCCGTTCGTCGTAGCCCCCAAGAAAGAAGACACCCCCTAACACGGAGTTCAAACCGAGTGAAGCAGCTCAGACCAGGAGACCGGTTTCTACGCGGTCGGGAAGTACGCCTGATCGACCAGAACAACCAGCAAGTCGGCATTGTCACCTTCGAGACCGCCATCGCCCGCGCACAGCAGGCGGGACTGGATCTCGTGCAGATCCCCAGCAAGACCGACCCGCCCGTCACCCGCATCATGGACTTCGGAAAGTACCAGTTCGAGGAGTCCAAGCGTGCCCGTGAGGCCAGGAAGAACCTGGTCCAGCCCAAGCTGAAGGAGATCAAGCTGCGTCCGGTCATTGACGACAACGACCTGAACACCAAGCTGAAGCACGCGCGGGAATTCCTGTTGCACGGCGACAAGGTGCGGTTGCTTCTGCAGTTCCGCGGCCGCGAGATGAGCCATCAGGAAATCGGCATGCAGATCATGAACCGGTTCATGAAGGAGCTCGAGGACATCGCCCGCCAGGACAGCCCCGTCCGCCAGGAGCGAAAGACCTTCTCCACCACGCTCTCCCTGAAGCCCGAGGTCCGCGCCGCCGCCAAGAAGGCGGAGGCCGCCAAGAAGGCACAGGAGAACGCCGCAAAGGAGCCCCAGGAGAACGCTCCCCAGGAGTAAAAGCCTTCTAACAACACTTCGCATCCCAAGGCGACATCCTTCCCGCCAGACGGATGCATCCATGTGCCATCGCCGTCTTTTTGGACCTGTCGTTGCATAGGGTAAAGGGTTCGTTTTCTCTACCCCAGCCCGGACGCCAGGCCGACGATGGCCTTTCCCAACAAGGAGAACAAAACCATGCCGAAAATGAAAACGAGAAAAGCCGCCGCGAAGCGCTTCAAGCAGACCGGTACTGGCAAATTCATGCACAATTGCGCCGGTGGACGCCACATTCTGACCAAGAAGTCCGCCACCCGCAAGCGTCGTCTCGGACAGCCCAAGGAAGTGAAGAGCACCGAGAATTCCCGCATGAAGGCCTGCTTCCCCTACGGTCTTTAATTGGATGCACTAACATCTTTAGCTTGGAGTACTGAACAATGAGAGCAACGAACGCACCCGCATCCAGAGCCCGTCGCAAGCGCGTCCTGGAAATGGCAAAAGGCTTCAGCGGCAGCCGGAGCAAACTGATCCGCATGGCGTACACCGCCACAGACCGCGCAATGGCATACGCCTTCGTGGGACGAAAAGACAAGAAGATTGCCTATCGTCAGCTGTGGACCCAGCGAATCAACGCCGCCTGCCGTGCCCTCGACTTCAAATACAGCTGGATGATCGACGGCCTCAACAAGGCCAATATCGAGATCAACCGCAAGATGCTCGCCGACCTCGCCGTCAACGACCCCGCCGCCTTCGCGCAGCTCGTCGAAAAGGCTAAGGCCGCCCGCGCCTAAACGGCATTCCGGCTTTCGCGTCAGCGCAAAGTCCCGCAGCCCCCTCCGGCATTTCTCCGCCGAAGGGGGCTTTTTTTGCGATTGCCTGCGAAGGCAAACACCAAAACAAAAAAAAGGAGGAAGGAGAAAGGAGAAAGGAGGAAATTTGGCCAGGGCTTCGCGTGCGAAACCCCGCGCCGGAATTTACCGGCGCGTGCGCCATGCACGCCCATAATTGGCGCGCAGTACCGCCGGTAGGCGGAAGGGCATAGGCGGGGGGCCGGGGGGCGGTTTTTCTGGCGTGCTTAGAAGCAGAGCGGGCCCTGGGAAGGCATGGT
>CAVGTF010000061.1:0-13317 GCA_963632245.1 Anaerovoracaceae bacterium | reverse complement strand
GGAAGGAGGAGGGAGGAAGGAGGAAGTTAGGCCAGGGTTTCGCAGGGCGAAACCCCGCGCCGGAATTTACCGGTGCGTGCGTTAAGCGCGCCCGTATTGGCGCGCAAATTTTGGAAAGGCAAAAATATAGTACCACCAGTAGGCGGAAGAGATTAGGCGGGGGTGCGGGGGCGGCAAGCCTCCCGTCCTTTGGAAATCTTTCTGCGAAACTGCGCTTTGGAAGGCACGCGCCGCGGTGCGGCCCAGAAGCCGGCACGGTACCGCCGGTAGGCGGAAGAGCGTCTGCGATCCCGAATAAACTAGGTGCTAGCCGCTAATTGCTAAGTATTTGCGGGCATCGCGTGTCCGCGATATCACAATGAAACTACGTTGTCCAACCAGGGGGGAGGTGCTTCGGCTGCTTGGGATACAAGTGATGCTGGGGCTATTGGTGTGGGCGGTCTATTTCCTGGGGCCGGGGTGTCCTTTCCGGCGGGTCTTCTCGGTGGACTGTCCGGGATGCGGGGTCACGCGGGCGTGTCTTTTGGCGTTGCGGGGGGATTTTGCGGACGCCTGGGCATTGCATCCGCTCTTTTGGCTGGTGGTGCCGTTGTGGATCCTGCTTTTCGGTGGGATCTTCTTTCCGCAAGAGAGCGCTTTCCAGCGCGTGCAGTCCGTGGGGATACTGGTGATCCTAGCGGCGTTTCTGTTGCGCTGGGGGCTCCTGCACTGTCTCTGACGGACGGGGCAGGCCGTCGAGGATATCTATTCTCCGGGAGCCGAATATCATGGTTGCTCTCGCGGAGGGGAAGGGGGTTGGAGCCAGAAGTCGGAATCGAACCGACGACCGCCTGATTACAAGTCAAGTGCTCTACCAACTGAGCTATTCTGGCGCATAAATCGCAAACTGTGTTAATTTAACCGTAATCCGCATTTTTTGTAGTCGTCTCTCCCTGGCATCCACCTTATTTGCTTGCCTCGCTATGAAATCATCATTCCTCTCTGTCCTCACGGGACTCCTTCTTCTTTGCGCTTTTGCCCTGCCACTACAGGCGCTGCCGGTCTCTGCCTACCGAATTGCAATCGCGCCGGGGGGCACTCCTGCGGAGAAACAGGCGTCCCTGGAGCTACAGGAACTCTTGGAGAAGAGCTGTGGCGTGCGGCTGGACAGGATTCCCTTCGATGAGTCTCTGACGGGGCCACTCTTTGTGGTTGGACCTACGGCGGAGGGGATGGCGCTGTGCGGCGTGGAATCCCTGGATTCCCTGAAGCACGACGAGATCCACCTGAAGACTGTCGGCGACCGGCTCTATCTCTTTGGGGCGCGTCCCCGTGCCACGCTCTACGCCGTCTACGAATTTTTGGAGCGCAGTGTGGGTGTGAAGTGGCTTTCTCCGGAGGCCACGCATATTCCGTCGCTCTCTGGGGACTGGGAGGTCCCTGCGTGGGATTACTCTTATGCGCCCTCGATCTATGTGCGTGCGGTGTCCACCAGTACCAATGGCGGGGATCCCGCCTTCTATTCTCATCTGCGGGACAACGGGCAGTATCAGCCCAATGACATCCGCTACGGTGGCTACCGAGATCTGGCATTCCTCCCGTGGTTCGTTCATACCTTCTGCACTCTGATTCCCCATGAGCTCTATTTTGATGAGCATCCCGAGTGGTTCTCCTATCGCAGAGGGAAGTTCTTCCTCATTGGCGCAGGCCGTCAGCGTAACAGCCAGCTCTGCATTAGTAATCCGGAGCTCCGGAAGGAGGTGGTGCGGCGCGCTCTGGAGGCCCTGCGCGCCACGAAGGGCGAGACGCGCTTTTTGTCCATCAGCCAGAATGACAACGAGGACTACTGTCTCTGCAAGAAGTGCACCGAGATGGCCGAGGAGTTGGGAAATGTCACGGATGTGTATATGACCCTGGTGAACGAGGTGGCCGAGGCCGTGGAGAAGGAGTTCCCGCACGTCCTGGTGGAGACCCTCGCCTATAAGTTCACGCGGCAGCCCCCAAAGACCGTCATGCCGCGCGACAACGTGGCGGTCCGCCTCTGCACCATCGAGGCCGCCAGCTTCCATAATTTGGACGATCCCGAGGGACCCAACCACGCCATCTACGAGGACTTCGAGGGATGGGCGCCCGTGGCGAAGCAGCTCCTGGTCTGGGACTACACCATTGTTTTCCGGAAGCTCTGGCAGCCCCATCCCAACTGGAATACCTTCGCTCCCAATCTCCGCTTCTTCCGGGACCACGGCGTGGTCTCCGTCTACGAGCAGAATGGCAGTGGCGCCAATGGCGGAAAGGCCGCGGATCTCCCGGAATTGCGCAGCTGGGTCCTCTCGAAGCTCATGTGGAATCCCGACCAGGATGTCTGGACTCTTATTGACGAATTCCTGGAGCCCTTCTATGGTCCCTGCGCGCCCTTTGTCCGGAAGTATCTCCAGGAGACTACCGCTCTGGCTGACGGGAAGGACGGCTGCTATACCGTCACCACGAAGTGGCTCCCCGATGAGGTCCTCCAGGAACTCTGGCTGGAGGGCGAGGCGCTCTATCAGGCGTATGCGACAGATCCCGTATATGGCAGCAGGATTATGGCGGCGACTCTCCCTCTCGCCATGAGCGCCGCAGAACGGGGACTCCTCCCCCCAGAACCCTGGACCTTCCAGGAATACGCCGATGAGTTGGTCCGGCGGCTGGACTCCCTCGGCATTACCACACTCACGGAACACGCCACTACTCCCGGATATACCCCCGAAAAATGGCGGAAACACCTCCGCCCACGGTGGTTCGCATTCACGCCAGATGCCCTGGATGCAGAGGATGCACTGGCGCCGGAGGAGCCGGAGGAGCCGTAAGTGCTTAGCAATTAGCGGTTAGTGGCTAGTTTATGCGGTGCCGCAGGCGCTCTTCCGCGGCTGATGTCGCGGTACGAATGCTGCAACGCCTCCGAAACCGTTACTAGCCCCAGAGCGCCCCTACCTAGCCAGGTCCCCAAAGGACTGGGGCTGCCGCCCCCGTGCCCCCGCCTAGCTAGGTGGTAGCCCGGCAGCTCATCAAGGCGGAGGTCGCCGCCCCCGTGCCCCCGCCTAGCTAGGTGGTAGGGAGAAGGTAGTAGGGAGAAGGGTAATAAGGTGCCACAGGTGCTCTTCTGCGGCTGAGGCCGCAGGCGCTCTTCCGTGGCTGATGTCGCGGTACTGGCGCCACTAGGGTGCCATTAGTGCAGTGCGCCGCAGGCGGTTCGAACCTACTACCTACTCCCTTCTCTCTTCTACCTTCTTTTGTGGCGAAGACACGCTACATTATCTCCGTCTTCTCCGTTCCGGTGTCTTGAGTCTTTCACCCAATAACCCAGGAGGTGCGATGAACGTAATTATCTGCAAAGACAAGCGTGCTGTGACGAAGGAGGCGTACAAGTTTGTGCGGGAGCGTGTGATGAACTGCCGCGCGAAGGTCCTGGGTCTGCCGATTGGCAGCACCTTCGAGGGTCTCTATAAGGAGCTGGTGAAGGGGTGCAAGAAGGGCGAGATTGACTTCTCCGACGTGCACACCTTCAATCTGGACGAATACATCGGCATGGGCGCCGAGGATCCCCAGAGCATCCGTTATTTCATGAACGAGAAGCTCCTGAAACACGTGAACGTGAAGCCCTGCAATGTCTACTTCCTGGACGGGCTGACGGCGGATATCGATCGCGAGTGCGCGGGGTACGAGGAGGCCATCGTCTCCCTGGGCGGCATCAAGCTCCAGATCGTGGGCATCGGGCGGGATGGCCATATTGGTTTCAACGAGCCGGGAACCTCCCTCACCAGCCGCACCCACATGATCACGCTGGCGCAGAGCACCATCTCCGACTACGCGGGACTCTTCTTTGGCGGTGACGAATCCAAGGTGCCGCCCTGGGCGCTCTCCATGGGCGTGGGAACGGTGCTGGACAGCGACGAGGTCCTCATGCTCGCCGTGGGAAAGGCCAAGGCGGACGCCATCCATGGCATGCTGGAGGGACCCATCACTTCCATGAATACCTCCTCCGCTCTCCAGTTGCATCCCAATGTGACTGTCATCCTCGACGAGGAGGCCGCCTCCAAGCTGAAGTACCGCGACTACTACCACCGCATCGCTCCCGGCAATGAGGAAGCGATGCTGAAATACCTGGCCGCCGCCCGCAAGCGCGCTGGTCTGAAGTAGCTGCCCCGCGCGTTTCACTCCCGGGGACGGCGCTCGCCGCCGCCCCCGGATTTTTCACAATCATCTCCGTCCGCGGACTGAATGGCTTCCCTGGCGTCCGCGGGCGGTTTCCTTTATCCCCCGAAACAGGGGGCGTCTCTGTAGGGCTTTTGTTGTTTCATGGACGAATTGTTGCGCGTATCGGACTTGACGGTGGAGTTTGACACCGACGAGGGGGTGGTCCACGCCGTGAACCACGTCTCCTTTTCCCTGAAGAAGGGTGAGTCTTTGGGGGTCGTGGGGGAGTCCGGCTGTGGCAAGTCGGTGACCGCCATGTCGATTCCGCGGCTGATTCCCTCGCCGCCGGGGCGGACGGTCTCGGGGAGCATCGTCTTTGAGGGGCAGGAGCTGGTGGGGATGCCGCCGAAGGAGCTCCGGAAGCTCCGCGGAAGCCGTATCGGCGTGGTCTTCCAGGAGCCCATGACCGCGCTTTCGCCCCTCCATCGCATCGGCGACCAGCTCCGGGAGGCCATCCGACTCCACAAGACCATGCCCCGCGCCGAAGAGGATGCGCTGATTCGCACCTGGATGGCGCGCGTGGGCATTGCGGAGCCCGAGCGCTGTCTGCAATGCTATCCCTTTCAGCTCTCCGGCGGAATGCGCCAGCGCGTGATGATTGCACAGGCAATGATCCTGGAGCCCTCCTTGGTTCTGGCAGACGAACCCACCACCGCCTTGGATGTGACCATTCAGGCACAGGTGCTGGAGCTCCTTCGACAGGTCACGCGGGATGACTCCCGTTCCCGGGGACTCCTCCTGATCACCCACGACCTGGGAGTGATCTGGGAGATGTGCACCCGCGTCATCGTTATGTATGGCTCCCGTATCGTGGAGGAGTCCCCCGCGAAGGAGCTCTTCGCCTCCCCCGCACACCCCTATACGCAGGGACTCTTGGAGTCCAGTCCCTCCCTCCAGAAGGATCCCGCACACTTGAAGAGCATTCCCGGCAGCGTGCCGAGCCTCCTGCATCCCCCGAAGGGATGCCCCTTTGCCCCACGATGCCCGCACGCGACTCCACAGTGCCATCAGGAAATGCCATCCATGACTACCCTCTCCCCCGGACACGCAGCGGCATGCTTCCGCGTGTGAAAGGGTATATCGCGAATAACAACGAAAGGACGGGAACTGCCACCCCCGCTCCCCTATTTGCACCGACCATATTGATGGCAGTTGGAAACTGCGTTTTTGCCTGGTGGCGGTGCGGGGGGCTGTGAAATGTCAAATAGGGTATGGGTGGCTTGCAATGTGGAGGAAAGGGGTTACAGTATGCGCCGTTTCTTGTGATGCTCCTCATAGCTCAGTTGATAGAGCGCCTGGTTGTGGCCCAGGAGGTCACCAGTTTGAGCCTGGTTGAGGAGCCCAGATTTTCCGCAGTGTTCCGTTACCTTACGACAAGGGAGTCGATTCCTGAGTCAGCGGGCTGACGTATCGGATCACGAACATAGCGACCGCAATGCTCAATATGGCGGTCGCGGGCTGACGAGCATCCGCTTTCTCCGCGTGTTTTGCGCGATGTGGCGTAGCAGGCATCCGGTCGGCCAATTAGGATTAGCCCGCATTTCCCGTTTTGGGGACATGCGGGCTTTTTCGTTTTCGTGTCTGGTCGTGTTTCGTGTCTTGTGTAGGGTAGCGTGTCATTCAGGAGGTTTTTCGTCATGTCGTCAGATTCTGCCCGTGTAGCGGTGATTGCCATTTGGATTCAGGAGCGTTCGAGTGTGGAGGAGGTGAATCGTCTTCTGGGGAGTTACCAGGAGTTGGTTCGCGGCCGCATGGGCTTGCCCTTCCGGGACTTCTCCGCCAGCCTGATCTCCCTGATTCTGGAGGGCAATACGGATCAGCTGGGGGCGCTCTCCGGAAAACTGGGGATGCTCCCTGGCGTGACGGCGAAGATTCTTTTTCTTACCAAACCCTGAAATCCCCGGTCGGATGTTACCCTCCAGCCGAAAACATTCCTCTACCATCATGAAACTCCGTTCGTTGATTCTTTCTGCGCTGGCGCCCGTGGGGCTTTTTGCCCAGGATGCCGCGCTTCCCGAAAATGCCGCGGTTGAGTCCCCGACACCGGTTGTTGCTGTCCAGGAGGAGTCTGCTCCTGTTCAGAAGAAGGCATACCTGGAGCCCGTGGTGGTCACTGCCCGTGGCGTGCCCCAGGCGGTCTCCCAGACCCCCGGCGGCGTCTCCGTCATGGAGTCCCGCGAGCTTTTCCAGCGGCAGCCGCTCTCCCTCTCCGATGCCACCGCCACTCTTCCCGGCGTGGCGGTCTCTCGCGATGGCCGTTGGGGCGGCGAGGTGAATGTGCGTGGCCTGGGACGTGGACGGCTGGTCTTCCTGGTGGATGGACAGCGCATCATCACCGCCACCGATGTGGCCGCGCAGTTCGGACTGGTGTTGCCTCAGGAGATCGAGCGCATTGAGATCCTGAAGGGGCCCATCAGCCAGCTCTATGGCAGCGGTTCCATGGGCGGCGTGGTGAATGTGATCACCAAGGGCGCCGATTTTACCGACGAGGCAGAGTTCCACGGTGGCACCACGGTCTCCGGTTCTACCAACGGCGAGGGATACACCGTCCACGCCTGGACCTCCTACTCCCAGGACGACTTCTGGGCATATCTCTCCGGCGGCATGCGCAGCCAGGACTCCTATAAGGATGGCGGCCACGACACGGTGAAGAACAGCTTCTTCGATGACGCCCAGAGCACCCTGAAGCTGGGCTATCGCTGGAATGACCAGAATGTCACCGAATTCAAGTACAGCCGCTATCGCGCCAAGGACGTGGGTATCCCCGGCGCCTCCAATCTGCCCGCCATCTCCCAGCGCGTGATCTATCCCCGCACCACGCTGGAGGACTTCGCCCTGAAGCACTCCTTCCTGCCCGAGGGCGAGATCTGGAAGAAGTCCACGATTGAGCTGGGCTTCGGCATCATCGAGCGCCATGTGCGCATTGACCGCTTCAACAAAGTGACCTCTGGAGCCCAGCAGGTGCAGGTGGCGCCCTCTGCCACTCACCGCACCCTCTCTGCCCGCCAGGAGAATCACCTGGAGCTGGCCGAGGGACACAACCTGACCTTCGGCGTGGACTACTGGCGCTGGAGCTACACTGGCAGCCGTCTCAAGAAGGTGATCCACCCCGTGAAGGGCGCTCTCTCCGCTTGGGATGACCCCCTCTCCGATTCCTACCAGAATAACCTGGGCGCCTACGGCGAATACACCTGGAATCTGGCTCCCCAGTGGACCCTCAATACCGGTATCCGCGTGGACCGCAATTGGTCCCGCAGCGAGGCACTCTACGATACCAACATCGTCACCAAGGCGCATAAGCTCCTGCGTCGCCGCCAGAGCGCCGACGACTGGTCCTGGAGCGGTCACATCGGCCTGACCTGGGACTTTGCCGACAACTGGTCCATGACCCTCCTGGGCGCCCGCGGCTATCGCACTGCCGATCTGATGGACCGCTACAAGTACATCCAGCTCAATGCCACCGCCGGCACCGCCACCTGGGGCGATCCCGGACTGGATCCCGAGGTCTCTTGGTATGCCGAATACGGTCTGCACTACGTGGGCGAGGAACTTCGCGCCAGCCTCGCGCTCTTCTACCACCAGCTCCACGACCTCATTGAGGCACAGGACTACGGCGAGGCTGTCACCATCGGCGGAAAGAAGTACTACAATGCCCGGATGAGCAATGTCTCTCGCGCGGTGATTCAGGGCGTGGAGGCGCAGGCGGAGTGGGATCTCACCAAGGAGCTCACTGCCTACGCGAATATCTCTTGGCTGGAGGGCACTGACGAGAGCAACGACCAGTATTTGCGCTACAATCCCCCGATGAATGGACTGGTCGGCCTGCGCGCCCACTGGGATAACGGCCTCTGGATCCGGGGCGAGGTCCAGGCCGCCGCGTCCCAGAAGCACACTCCCAAGACCGTGGAACACTCCAAGAAGTGGGCCACCCTCAACTTCCGCGGCGGATATGACTTCAAGCTCTGGGATCTGGATTGCTCCTTCACCGCCAGCCTGGAGAATCTCCTGAACAAGGAATACACCAACTACCTCTCCACTACCCGGAACCTGGCTTACCAGGAGCCCGGACGCAACCTGGTGCTCGCGTTCTCGACGAAGTTCTAGGAACGCAAAAAGGGGCCCTGCACGGATTCGCACAGGGCCCCTTTTGCGTTCAAGGAGGCCGCTAATTGCTTGCTAGGTGCTATTACGGGGGAGCGGGGGCGGCAGTTCCCGTCCTTTCGTTATTTTCTAATTCACGGCTTTTTGGTGTGCCCAGGGGAAGGGGTGTATTGATAGGGCAGGGATATCCAAAGGACTGGGGCTGCTGCCCCCGCACCCCCGCCAATACTTTTCCGCCTACCGGCGGTGCCATGCATTGTACATTGCCCCTATGCAAGGACTGGGGCTGCTGCCCCCGCACCCCCGCCAATACTTTTCCGCCTACCGGCGGTGCCATGCATTGTACATTGCCCCTATGCAAGGACTGGGGCTGCTGCCCCCGCACCCCCGCCAATACTTTTCCGCCTACCGGCGGTGCCATGCATTGTACATTGCCCCTATGCATTGCACATTGCACATTGCGCGTCAAGCGCAAATTCCTAATTCGCAATTGCGCGCCAATATGGGCGCGCTGGCGGTTTGCCGGGGCTTTAGCACCGGCAAGGCCCACTGCAGAGTGGCTGAAACTCCTAATTCCTAACTCTCTCATTCCTAATTGGCTGCAGTAGGCATTTGCGCACGCAAATGCCCTACTGCAGCCTTTGCTGTTGCCTGGGGTCGAAGGCGTTTCGGATGCCCTCGCCGATAAAGACTCCCAGGAGCATGACGATGAAGAGTGCTAGTGAGGGATAGAGTGTGAGCCACCAGGCGCTGCGTTCTGCCTGTGCTTGTGAGAGGAGTTCTCCCAGACTGGGGGTAGGGGCGGGCAATCCGAAGCCCAGGTAGTCCAGTGCTGCCAGGGATCCGATGGCGCCCACCAGGGAGAATGGGAAGAGCGTGATGAGTGGCGTCAGTGCATTGGGAAGGATATGCTGCAATGCGATTCGCCAACCGGGGATTCCCAGGCATTTTGCGGCTTCCACGAAGGGCTGTTTTCGCAGTCGGAGGCTCTCTGCGCGCATGTAGTGCGAGATTCCGATCCAGTTGAAGATCGCGTAGCAGAAGAGCAGCAGTGAGAATCCGGCGCCGTAGAGGGATCCCATGAGGATCATGACATAGAGGAAGGGCAGGGCGCTCCAGAGCTCCGTTAGACGTTGTCCGGCAAGATCCACCATTCCGCCGCAGTATCCCTGCAGGATTCCCGCCAGCGTGCCGAAGACCAGGGAGAAGATCACCAGGAGCATGCCGAAATTCAGGGCGATGCGCAGACCATAGAAGATCCGTGCAAAGACATCGCGTCCCGCGCTATCCAGTCCCATGATATGTCCGGGGACGGGTCGGAAGGGGAATCGGAGGGGCTCCTGTTCCACTTGGAGGCGGATGCGTCGATCCAGGGTCAACTCCTGGCTCCAGGGCTCCAGGGCCAGACCCGTCTCCTTCGCCTGTTCGCGGATGGCCTCGCGGCCTTCCTGCACCGCGCGGCGCAGCTCCTCCGGCAACGCGAGGAATTCCTCTGCTTTGCGCAGGGGGCGCTCTTCGTTGGGGAGGAATTCCCATTGACGGGGCGAGAGTGCGCCGCCCGCGGTGGTCTCGGCCTCCAGGGCGCGGACGCGGAGGGTCTTCCGTCCCGTGGGGCGTTCTTCGGCGGCGGCGAAGGAGAGTCGTACGGGTGGCAATCCGGTTCCCTGCTGTGGTGTCAGCAGAAATTCCAGTGCGGGGCATTTTTCGCCACGCCAGCGACTCTCCAGGGACTGCGGGAGATTCTCCGGCAACCGCCAGAGCTCCGAGAGAGGTCGGTTCTGGAATTCGGGCGCGGGGGCATCGGGTTCTAGGAGGCTCTCTATGCCGGTGCCGCGGGTGATGACGAGTTGTGGATTCAGGGTCAGACTGGCTACCCGGGGTTCCGGAGTCACGCGGACGCGTTCCCGCAGATACGGGAGAATCTCCTCGCGGGAGACGATGCGGTAGGGATCATTGCGGAAGAGTGGCCAGAGGACGAAATCGCCATCGAAGGCTCCGTGGGCATTTAGGACGGCGTAGTCTGGGGCGGCATCGCCGCCGTCGGCAGTGAAGGCCCGTGCGGGGTATCGGTGGAATACGGGGAAGAACCAGTGCCCGTCGTGATGTAGGGCCAGTGGCGCGCTGTTGCAGGTGATCTCTGCTATGAGGGTCACCAGATAGAGCGCCGTCAATAGCAGGAAGCTCCACCATCCGCGACGCAGGCGGCGGAAGCGCCTGAGGCGCTTGCCAAAGAGTGGACTGGGCTTCCAGAAGGACATAGGGTCGCGATAGGAGATAGGGTGGGAGATTTTACTTCAGCGCCTTTCGGGTGGACTTGGGGGATTCCAGGCCCTCTTTCAGGTGGAAACGCCGCCCTGCGGCCTCGCCGGCGGCGCGGTGCTCTTTGGAGAGCATGGTGGTGGTGTGGTGGTGGGAGCGCAGTCGGGGATAGACCCACCGGCAGTATTCCTCCAGATGCGTGCGGTCCCACTGCACCAATGCGCGCATCTCCGGACGCTGATTCTGCTCCCGCAGCGCCTGTCGGAAGCCATCCAGGACTCCCAGCTCGAAGTCCCGTCGCACGCGCGTGTGGGAGAGCGCCTGTCCCAGCATGAGTGGCGGCAGCTGGTAGAGCGCCTGTTTCATGTAGGAGTGCAGGCAGTCGTAGACGTAGGTGGCGATGCGCAGGTCTTTTCGAGTGCCGCAGATGCTCAGCTGGTGTCGCAGGACCCCGGGACGGGGCGCTTCCAGATCGGGGACATTTTCCCAGATGGCGCGCACGTGGTAGAATTCCTGGAGGATGCCGGCCAGGGTGGATTCCCGGATTTCCATGCGTGGGAGGGGGCATCCCAGCAGGATGGTGTAGTAGTCGCTGCCCTCCGTGCGCTCCTCCTGGATCTCGCCGTAAGTCTCCTGGTAGCGCGCTTCCAATTCCCGCGCCTTCAATAACGCAGAACGCGCCTCTTCTTCGTTGGGACTCTTCGAGAGCGACAACAGCTTCCGGATCTTTACCAGCAACCGTGACTGCGGAGTCAGGGCACCCTCCGATTCCTCGGAGGAGTCCTCTTCTTCGCGGTAGACGACCTGGTCCAGCGTCGGGTAGTCGCCCGATGCCTGTGGACGCGCCCCCAGTGCCTTGCACGCCGAAAGAAAGTGTGGGCCGTGGGGCGCTTCGTCCAATCCGGGATAGAGCGCTTCCACCAGCTGGTGCGCCATCTCGTGGCGCACGACATCCACCACCGCATACCAGGGATGCTCCAGGATCAGCCGCTCATTCAGCTCAATGCACTGCACGCGTCCGCCGCGCCACTGCCCCCAACGACCCGGCAACTCCTGGGTGACCGAGAAGAGCGGCCGGCGCATCAGCGCACGCTGGCTGGAGGGCAAACGCAGGACTGCGTCGTCCCACTCCCGCTCGAGTGCCTTGGCGAGTACGCTGGTGAAGAAGGAAGACATGAAGAAAAATGAGGGATGAGGGATGAGGGATGAGGAGTTGTGGGCACTCTGCAGTGGGCCTTGCCGCATGCACGCATGCGGCAAACCGCCGGCGCGCCCATATTGCCGCGCGGTACCGTCGGTAGGCGGAAGAAACTAGGCGGGGGCACGGGGGGCGCAAGCCCCTCCGTCCTTTGGTTGGGATTCGGCTAGGGAAGTGCAGTTATTCGGGGGATGCAATTCTGGCATCAAAAGCTCCCCCTGTACCGCCGCCCCAACGGCGGAAGGGCGCCTGCGGGACCGCTTTAACCTTCTCCTTACTACCTGCTCCCTTCTACCTTCGCGCTGCGGGCGTAGATCGTCCGTAGCGGTGGTAGGGGTGCAATAACTTAACGCAGCTGTGGGTAGCCGGCGTGTCTGGGAGGGTGGTGTGGTGAGTGTTGTCGGAAGTGTCTGGGGGCGAATTGCAGTTGTTAGAAAGTGTCTTATATTACACGACTTCCGGCCGCTGCTATGGCGCCAGACGGCCATTGTGCGGGATTCTCCGTGCGATTCTTTTCCTTTTGCGCCCCGTATCTCCCCTAGACAGAGTCAACAAAATCACTAACCCGCGTATGAGTAACATTGAATTAGACAACATGCCGTCGATGGAAGAGCTGCTACAGGGCGGTTCCACACAGGCGAAGAGCATCCAGGAAAACACCATCGTCAACGGCACGATTGCCCAGAAGAACGAGAACGGAATTCTCCTCGACGTGGGTGGCAAGTCCGAATCCTTCATTGATCGCAGCGATCTGAAGAATTTCGATGATCTGAAGGTTGGCGACGAGCTCGAGGTCTTTGTCGAGCGCGTCGAGGGTGAGAACAGCGCTCCCCAGGTCTCCGTGAAGAAGGCCGAGGCCCAGCGCGCCTGGAACGACATCATCGAGAATCACCAGGAGGGCTCCATCATCAAGGGCCGCATCACCAGCCGCGTGAAGGGTGGTTTCATCGTGGATGTGGGCGTGGAGGCCTTCCTGCCCGGCTCCCAGGTGGATCTGGGCGCACCCCGCGACCTGGATTCCTATGTGGACCAGGAGATGGATTTCAAGATCATCAAGATCAACACCGAGCGCAAGAACGTGGTGCTCTCCCGCCGCGAGATCCTCGAGGAGGAGCGCAACCGCCTCCGCGCGAAGTTGCTGGAGGAGTTGCAGCCCGGCCAGATCCGCAAGGGTATCGTCAAGAACATCACCGACTTCGGTGCCTTCGTGGACCTCAATGGCATGGATGGTCTGCTCCACATCACCGACATGAGCTGGAGCCGCGTTACGGATCCCCACACCGTGGTCCACAAGGATCAGGAGCTGGAGGTCATGATCCTCGAGGTCGACAAAGAGCGCCAGCGCGTCTCCTTGGGCCTCAAACAGAAGGAGGGCAACCCCTGGGATACCGTCGACGTCAAGTACCCCGTCAACAGCCGCGTTCACGGCAAGGTCGTCAACGTCATGCCCTACGGCGCCTTTGTGGAGTTGGAGGAGGGCATTGAGGGCCTCATCCACGTCACCGAGATGAGCTGGACCAAGAAGGTCAATCGCGCCAGCGATGTGC
>CAVGTF010000060.1:0-13482 GCA_963632245.1 Anaerovoracaceae bacterium | reverse complement strand
CGCCACACCCACCAACAGCAATAACGCCTCTACCCCCAATGCCAAAAAATCCGCACGGAGCCACTCACGGCCCGCCACAGAATTCATGCTCTGGAAAGAAGAGGAAAACACCGGAAAACCCAAATGAGGAATGAGGAATGAGGAAGGAGGAAGTTCGGCCAGGGCGCCGGAATCTACCGGCGCGTGCGCCAATGCCGCGGCGCGAACGCCGCGGAAGTTGTTAGTGGCTAGCTGTTAGCCGTTAGTTGTTCGGTCGCTGCGCAGCTCTTCCGCCGCATTTCTGCGGCGGTATCAGTACCGCGGCGAGAGCCGCGGAATGGGCGCCTGTGGCACCTTGCAACTAATCACTAATCGCTAATTACTAAGTACTTACGGCGCTTTTGCGCCGGTGGGCGGAAGAGCCGCGCAGCGGCCTTATTAACTAGCCACTAACAACTAATTGCCAAGTACTTACAGCGTATTTCCGCATTTCGCGGCGGTATACCGTGGAAGGCGGAAATGCGCTGTTGGTTAATCTAACATTTCGCGCAGGGAGGCGGTGGTTCTTCCGGTCGTGCTTTTATGCTTGACAAAAGTGGAAAACGGTGTATCTTCCTTATAGACATAAGAGATTGAAAGGAGAGCTCTCTCGTTTTTTCTCCTTCCTCCCGGCGCAGCCCCGGGAACCCGCACGGTCGCCTTCTGTCTATTTTGCCTATTTGCCCGGCGACCCGACGCCACATGCCCCTTTCGGACGCCCCCCCCGCGCCGCACACTCCCCGCCTGCCTCATAACACGGGGAGTTTACGGCCGCGCGCAGACACGCCCAAGAACCCCTTTTCCCCTCCACACCACACCACCGGACATGCCTCCTCTGAAACTCGCGATCGTCGGCATCCGACACCAGCATATCTTCGCCCTGCTCCAGGAGGCCCTGAAAATGCCCAAGGAGATCCAGGTGGTCGCCATCTGCGAGGAGAACACCAAGACCCGCCTGGCGTGGCAGAAGAGCGGAAAGCTCACGATCACCCACTCCTCCATGGACGCCATGCTGGCCTCCACTCCCTGCGATATCATCGGCATCGGGGACTACTATGGCCGCCGCGGTGCCCTGGGCATCCAGACCCTCCGCGCAGGACGCCATCTGCTGGCTGACAAGCCGCTGTGCACCACCCTGGCCGAGTGCGACAAGATCCAGGAACTCTCCCAGAAGAATCACCTGAAGGTAGGCTGCATGTTCGGCCTGCGCTGGCTGGGTCCCGTGCGGCAGCTCCACAAGAAGATCCAAGATGGCGCCATCGGACAGGTCCGCACCATCAGCATCACCGGACAGCACCCGCTCATGGCAAAGAGCCGTCCGGGGTGGTATTTCGAGCCCGGCAAGCACGGCGGCACCATCAATGACATCGGGGTCCACGCCATCGAGACCGTCCAGTGGCTCACGGGCGGCTCCGTGGTGGAGGTCACGGGTGCCCGCGCCTGGAACGGAAAGGCCTCCGCCACTCCCTGGTTCAACGACTGCGCACAATTCATGCTGCGACTCTCCAACGACGTGGGCGTCATCAGCGATGTCTCCTATCTCTCGCCCGACGCCGGCGCCCTGGGAAAGCCACTGAATTGGCGCATCACGGTCCATGGTGACAACGGCGTGCTGGAATGCAACACCAATCCCGCCAGCCTCACCATCGCCACCGAAAAAGACAAGAAGCCCCGCACGCTGAAATGCCCCGAGAACCAGGAGTCCACCTATTTGCGGGACTTCCTGCAGGAGCTCAAAGGCGAGCCCGCCCCCGGGCAGCTCACCACACCCTATGTTCTGCGCGCGACGCGGACGGCACTGCAAATTCAGCAGGCCGCCGACCAGCACAAGAGCTTCCCCTTCACTATCCGGTAAAAGCCCCCACTAGGGAAGACTCACGCACACCCCTTGAAGACGGACGCGCCCACCTCCTCGCACTCGCACGCGCACGCGCGCAAGGCGAACGCCCTCTAGCCCCCCCCTCCCCCCTCCTTAAGCCTCCTAGCCTCCCTCCTCTCTCCCACGCACCATGTCTGAATTTCTCTACGGTATCAACCCCGTCTCCGAGGCCATCCACTCCAGCCGTCGAAAGATCTACGGCATCTATGTCGCCCAGGGCACGGAGGGCAATCCCCGCATGCGAAAGCTGGTCTCCGACGCGCGCTACCGCGGCCTGGCGGTCTCCTTCCGCAATCGTTCGGAGATCGGCGAGGCCAGCGGAACCCGGGAAAACCAGGGCGTGGTCGCCGAATGCGAGCCCTTCCCCTACACGCCCTACGCCGAAATCCTGGGCGCGAACCGCATGGTGCTCCTGGACAACGTGGAGGATCCCCGGAATGTGGGCGCCATCATGCGTACCTGCGAGGTGCTTGGCTGGCAGAATGTGCTTCTTCCCCGAAAGGGCGGCTCCCTGGTGACGCCCTCCGTGGCAAAGACCGCCGCCGGCGCCTGCGAATACCTCCAGGTAGCCGTGAACTGCTCCAGCAACCAATATGTGAAGATTGCGCTGGAGGAGGGATACTCCGTGGTCGCCTTGGACGGTGACGGAAAGTCCTCCCTCCAGGAGGTCGCCGACGCCAAGCTGGAGAAGCTCCTTCTGGTGGTGGGCGGCGAAGACTCCGGCGTGGGCCAGTTCATCAAGATGAACGCCACGCATGTCTGCGCCATCCCCCAGACCGGACACGTGAACTCCCTCAATGCCAGCGTGGCCGCCGCACTGGCACTCTACGCCCTTCGATAAAAATAACTCCACACGACCACCCACCAGAAGCCATGAAACTCGATTTCCGCATTGACTGGGGATACCAGTATCTCTACTCCCGCAGACACTACCACCCCTTCTTCCAGTGGGACGGACACCTGGAATGCCGCGGCGGCGAAATCCTGGAGTGCAAGCAACTCACCTACCCCGTGATCTGGTTCGGCCCCGGACACTGCGCCCACGAGACGCCCCTGGAGCCCCCCGAATGGCAAAACCATACCCGCCGCCGCCTCGCAGGCATCCATGTCGTGGCGGAAATCCCCGATGACGCCATCGAGGAAGCGCGCTTCCGCCTGGTCACCGCCTCCGGCGAATTCTACTTCTCCGCACACCAGATCCTGGAGGACGGCCGAGTGGTCTTCCATGTGGGACCCAAGTATCTTGGCTGCCACGTGATCGTCACCCGCACGAAGTATCTCTGGTTCCGACCCGCACCCGCACAGGGCGAAACCGCCTGGGAGGCTGACGAACTCCCCCTGCCCTGCCACGACTGGGCACGCATGCGCACCGCCTGGCTGGCACCCGGAGAAGCCCTGCCCTTGGAAATCTTCGTCCCCGAGACAAAGGCCGACTTCCAGGAATCCCTCCTGCACCTCCAGGCAATGGCCGCCCCCGCATATACCCCCGGTGACGAAAAGCAGATCCACGAGACCTACACCCTGGAGGTCCTCTGCGACGGCCAGCACGCCGCCACCATCACACACTACTTCCGCGACCACGATCTCTATATGCAGATGCTGGAGGATGTCTGGACGACCTTCCAGACCACCCCCGGCACTCACCGCCTGGAGATCCGCAACGACAATCCGCAACACCCAATCCTCTTCAGCCGAATCACGCTGCGCCAGCGCACCCGGAATCACCTGCAGCTCTCCCTGCCCCCTTGGGCACTGGCCAACGAGCCCCTCATCGGACGAATCTTCGCCACCCACGAGGACACCGCCGCCATCCGCTGGCCCGGCGGCGAGACCACGCTGAAGGTCCAGCCCGGCTGGAACGAATTCCCCTTCTCCATCGCCGAGCCCCAGACGGACGCGAAGGTCGCTACCGGGACCACCGAGGCCATCATCCCCGCCGTCTATGCCACTCGCGAAGAGGCCATCCCCGTCACCGTGGGCTATGACATGACGGTGGTCCCCCACGACGCCAATGGCTTCATGGACTGGCTGCTGGACTACACCTGGCGCACCCGCCTGGGAAATCTGGTGGTCTTCCGCTCCTTCCGCTGGAAGGATCCCGTCAATCACGACGAAAATGTGGATACCCCCGATGAACTCCTGGAGAAATGGGGCGCATTCTGCCGGGAACACCATATCACCGTAGAGGCCGCAAACCAATACGAATCCGGCGCGCTGGTCCGCGGCGCAGGCAGCGCCATGCACTCCGCCGGCCCCCACGAATACCCCGGCGCCGTCTATGCGCGGGATCCCAAGGAACCCTGGGCCTCCCAGGACATGAAACAGGCCTCCGAAAACTACGTGAAGTATCTCAAAATCGCCGTGGACAAGGCGCGCAAGGCGGTCCCCCGCACCGCCTTCGGCGATGCCGCCGGCGGACACCGCTACGACTACATGGCGGGCATCGACTTCATCCGCACGGAGACCATGGTTCCCCATACCCAACACCTGTGCTCCCTGGCACGCGCCGCCGCCGAAACCCTGGGTCCCAAGGAATGGGGCGTCCATATCGCCATCCAGCACTGCTACCAGCCATACTTCAAGTTCCATCTGGGACAGTACTTCCTCTCCCTCTTCCAGCCCTGGATGATGGGCGCTTCCATGATCTACGAGGAGGACTCCCTCTTCCTGCTCTTCAAGGAAGAACGCCAGTGCTGGGATGACGCCATGACCAAGGGCAAGCGCAATATGACCCGCGACTTCTTCCGCTTCGTCAAGACACACCCCCGCACCGGCAAAAACCGCCGCGCCATCGCATTCTGGGAGGGACGCTACGCCGCGCCCTTCAATGGTTTCATCTGCGATGTGGAACAGGATCCCGACTACTCCGTGTGGGGACTCTTCGGCAACAACGCCCCCGAATGGGGACACCGCCAGCCCGAAAAGTGCCGCCAGCTCCTGGATGTCCTGATGCCCGGCGCCTCCACACACCCCTTCCGCCAACAATACGACAAGCGGCGCTTCTACTTCTCCGGGACACCCTACGGCGATTTCGACCAGGTGCCCGCCGAGGCGAAATCCGAGGATCTCCAGCAGTATCGACTCATCCTCAATCTTGGCTGGAATACCATGATTGACGAGGACTATGCAAAGCTGAAGGAGTTCGTCCAGGAAGGCGGAACCCTCCTCACCGGACTGCCGCAGTTCAGCACTCACGTGAAGCGCGATTTCCTCAAGGATCTCCAGGATCTGTCCCTCTGGAACAATGGCGATCTGACCGAGCTCTGCGGCGTGAAGGTGCTCTCTCCCGGCGCAGAATACTCCGGACAGTGGAATGCCGCACACCGGGACTTCTTCCCGCAGCCCGAGCTCTCCGCCGCCCCCAGCAAGTCCCCCCAGGAAGACGGCCCCTGCCGCCTGGCAAACCTGGAGCTCCACGGAGCCGAGGTGGTGGCCTGGGATGCCTCCACCGATCAGCCGCTGGTCCTGCGCCATCGCGTCGGAAAGGGCGCCGTGTATCTCATCGCCACGTGGGCATACCCCGGTCACGAGGCACTCCAGAGCCTCTCCGCCAGCTGGATCGCCGCACTGGCACAGGAACACCTCCCCGAAGAACACGTGGTCGACAACAGCCGCGAGGTCTTCTGGACCCGCTGGGAAGAGCCCAATGGCGTGCGGCGGCTCATGCTGCTGAATACCGACTGGACGCTTGAGGGCAACCAGAAGAAGGTCTGGATCCATACGCCCGCCGTCTCCTTCCCCTTCGCGGTCACCGAACAGGTCCCCGCAATCCTCACCGTCCTGCCCTTCGCTACCCTCGAAACCACCCCCGGACTCCATCTGGAGGTGATCTCCCTGGAAGACGGAAAGGCCACCATCGCCATCCACGGCACCGACGGCACCATCATCGTCCATAGCAAGAAGTTCCCCGATAACCAAAAGAGCTTCTCTCTCTCCAAGGGACACAAGACCCTCCGGAAGTGGATCCTCCTGGATACCGAAAGCCCGGAACCCCCACGCAATTAGCGGCACAAGGCCGCGAATTGCGGGAAAAGGCTCACAACATAAAAACGGCGGCGAAGAACAATCTTCGCCGCCGTTTTTTGTATAGGCAAGCATTTTCCTAGCGCCACACGCCAAACGCGCACTCGCTGGGGAAAATATCCAAAGGACGGGAGGCTGCGCCCTCGCACCCCTGCTTTGCTAAGGATAGAAAGGAGAAGGTAGTAGAGAGTAGGTTTATATGGCCGCTCCGCGGGCATTCCGCTGCTAAAAGACCACGGTGCTATTACCTACCCCCATTGCGAATTACCCATTACCCATTACCCATTACCCATTACCCATTACCCATTACCCATTACACATTGCGCCGAAGGTGCCATGCGGCGCAATCGCCGGGTCTTCCCGGCGATGGGTTTCGCCACGCGAAACCCTAGCCGAACTTCCTCCTTCCTCCCTCCTCCTTCCTCCTTTTTATCCCTACAGGATCATCCCCTTCAAGAAGGTGGCCATGACCTTTTCGGGGGACTTTTCGGGGGATGCCTCGGCCAGCTTTCGTGCGGCGGCCTGGTTTTCGGGATCCATGACAAATGCCAGGATCTTATGGAGAAGTTCGTCAGTGAGTCGGGGGCACGCCTCGGGGCTGCCGGCGGGGTATTCCGCGCCCTCGCCCTTCAGCAGGAATGCGGGCGTGGTATGGAGGATCACCGCAAACTCCTCCACGCGCTTTTGGGTGGTAGTGATATTTTCCACCTCCAGCTTGGTATAGAGACTATGCGAGATCCCCAAATGCGCCGCCATCTCGACCTGCGTGAGGCCAAGCTTCTTGCGGAAATATCTCAATTGGGTCGCGAGACTGATCTGTCCCTCGGGAAATGCTTTATGCTTCGGCATTGTCTACTTCAACGGGAGAGAAAAAGGGGAACGAACGAAGGCGGCGGCGGGGTATTGCGGCGGATCAGTCCTTTCGGAACTGCGCCATCAGGACGGCGGCAAAGATGATGCAGCAGCCGATGATCTCTCGGGCATTCAGGGTCTCGCCCAGGAGAATCCATCCCCCCAGGGCGGAAATCACGGATTCCAGGCTCATGACCAGCGTGGCCACCACGGGATGGACATATTTCTGTCCCACGCACTGGAGGGTATATGCCACGCCGCTGGAGAGCACGCCGCAGAAGAGGAGCGGCCCCAGCGCCTTCGTGATCGCGGAGAAAGAGAGGGATTCCCCGGCAAAAGGCACGACCACTAGGGAGACCACGCCGGCGCAGAGGAACTGCAGGAAAGAGAGCCGGAAGCAGTCCGTCCGCGCCACATAGCGGTCCACAAGAAGGATCTGGACTGCGAAGAGCACCGCGCACGCCAGGAGCCACAGGTCGCTCCCCTGGAGGCTGAAGCCCTTCAGGGAGACGCCACACAACAGCGCGCTGCCCGCCAGCGCCAGCACCGCGGCAATCCACACCACCATGGAAGTCTTGCGGCCCAGGAAGGTCGCGAAGATGGGCACGATGATGATATACAATGCCGTCAAAAAGCCGGCCTTTCCCACTGCGGCGCCCACGATGCCCACCTGCTGACAAAGGCTGGCGCAGCCCAGTGCCAGACCGCAGAGGAGTCCGCCCACCAGCAACTGGATCCGTCCAATCGGCGTGCGTGCCGAGCCCCAGAGGGAGGGCTTCCGGCCATCCAGGTGATCCAGCAGCGCAATGCAGGGCACCAGCGCCAGTGCGCCGATGAAGGAGCGAATGGCATTGAAGCCGCAGGGTCCCAGGAACTCCATGCCCTTCTTCTGGGCAGAAAAGGCGAGTCCCCAGATGGAGGCGCAGACCAAAAGAGCGAGGAGTCCCCCGCGCTTGCGGGAGGGTGACGAAGTGAGATCCATGGGAAGGAGGTAATACCGGCCACATGCCGGCGGGGGGGCTTTTTTCGGGAAAAACGAACGGGGAGTCCCCGTGGGCGAAGGATTCGCCGCAGCGGGGATTCCCCGATATGCACCTGGATTCAGGCGCGTCTATGGCCGGTCGGGACTAGAGCTGGCTGGCGGAGCGGGCGCGGAGGGCGGCCACCACGTCGCGGACATCCTGCGTGCGATCCTTGGGCATGATCAGCACGGCATCGTCGTCCACGACAACCACCATGTCCTTGAGGCCCACGGCAGCCACGGCCACCTTGTCCTGTCCGGGAGAATTGTAGATGATGCTGGAAGAGCAGTCGAGCACCACGGGATTTCCGAAGGCCACATTGCCCTCCTGGTCCAAGGGGAAGGTGCGCTGAATGACCTCCCAGTTGCCCAGGTCGTCCCACAGGAAGTTTCCGGGGATCACGCAAATGCGGTCGGACTTCTCCATGAGCGCGTAGTCGATGGAGATATCGGGCATGGCATCGAAGATGGTGTGTGCGCGCTTCTCGTCGCGGGAGAGCAGTGCGTCGGTCATGTCCTCCAGAGTCTCGGCCAGGATGGGATTCGCGCGGCCGAATTCGTTCTGGAAGGTAGAGAGGCGCCAGAAGAACATGCCGGAATTCCAGTAGCAGGAGCCGCCGGCGATATACTTCGCGGCGGTCTGGGCATCGGGCTTCTCGTGGAAGGAGAGGACCTTGTAGAGGGGGAACTTCTCGTTGTTGTTCAAGGAGTGGTTGTCCTTGCCCACCTGCAGATAGCCGTATCCGGTCTCAGGACGCACAGGACGAATGCCGATGGTGATGAGGGTGTCGTTGTTCTCGGCCTCTTCCAAGGCGGCGGTGACGGTCTCGGCGAAGGGCGCCACATCGGGAATGCGATGGTCGGCGGTCAGCACGCCCATGGTGACTCCCTCGGGACCCAGCTCGCGATGCTTGGCAAGGATAGCGGAGGATGCATAGATGAGGCATCCGGCGGTATTGCGCTGGCTGGGCTCCGCCAGGACATTCTCCGCGGGGATTCCCAGGTTGCAGTCCAGGATGGGCTGGCGCAGCGCCTGGCTAGTAGCGATGTAGATATTCTCGGCGGGCAGCACCGCCTTCGCGCGCTCCACCGCCTCGGCCAGGAGGGAATGACCACTGCTGGTCAGAGTCAGAAGCTGCTTGGGGCGGGAAGCGCGGGACAGCGGCCAGAAACGCTCGCCGGTACCACCGGCCATGATGACAATGACTCTCATTAGGGTGTGTTCTCCTTCCCTGTTGGGGTTTTGGTCTGGCTTTTGCCTCCAGGACGCGGCGGGCAGGCGCCGCGCTGAAGGCGGCTCCGGCTCGTCGTGGGAAGCACGAATGAGCCCCTACCGCCCGGTGAATCCGGGGGCGGGCTTTGCGGGTGTGGAACGGCAGATGACCTTCGACTCGTCCCAAAGTTGTTCAAGCTGGTAGAAATTCCTCATCTCCGGCTCCAGGATGTGCACCAGCACCACGCCGTAGTCCTGCGCCATCCAGCGGCTCTCGGCGTCGCCATCGGTGCCGCGGGGCTTCCGACCGGTCTCCAGCATGGCGCGCTTCACGTGGTCCGCAATGGCGCGGATATGGGGCATGGAGGTGCCGCTGCACACGATGTAGTATTCTGCCACCATTGCCTGGCGTTCGCGCACATCGAAGAGGAGGATGTCCTGTGCCTTGGCGTCCTCGCAGGCCTTCACGCAGAGCTTCGCCAGCTCCAGGCTATCCAGGTCGGCGGGAGCCGCCTTCGGGGTCTTTTCGGTGTTATCCATAGATGCGATAGAGAGAAGAAATGGAGTGTTTGTTTGAGGGGACGGCTACTGCTTCTTATAGAGTCCGTGCTCCTGGATGTAGTTCCAGACGCTCTTGGGAAGAGCCTCGGAAAGATCCTCGCCGCGGGCAATCCGCTCGCGAATCTCGGAAGAAGAGAGCTCCCAGGTGGGGAAGTCCTCCTCGGAGAGCATGCCCTTCACCAGCTTCGGTGCCAAGGACCGGAAGGTGCGCACCACCTCCACGGGCCCCATGGGCTGCACGCCAGCGCGGGGATAGACCAGGAACTCGAAGTTCTTCAACAGTCCACCCGCATTGTGCCAATTCTGCAGATCCCGCAGGCAGTCGGTGCCCATGAGGAAGCGGATCTCCACATCGGGATAGATCCGGGAGAGCATCATCAGGGTGTCGTAGGTATAGGAATACTCTCCGCCTCGGCGCAACTCCACGTCGGAGACTCCCATGCGGTATTTGCGCTCCTGCTGACGGCCATCGGGATAAGTGACCACATAGCTTTCCTGCTCCTCCAGCGCCTCGGCAAGCGCCTTCTGGAGCATCTCCATGCGCTCCGCACCGGTATCCATCATGCCTGCGCCCTTGAAAGGAGAACGCCGTGCGGGAACGAAGAGGATCTCGTCCGCCAAATCATGCTCCAGCACCTGCCGCGCCAGCCGAATATGTCCCAGATGCACGGGATCGAAGGAGCCGCCAAAGACCGCCATGCGCCACTTGCGGGCGAAGGGCAATCCCTCGTTGGGATTCACCTCCTCCAGCAGCCCCTCCTCGGGAGCAGAAGCCCCGCCGGGAGCCCTGCGGTCATCGCGCTCCCGGCGGCGCCGGCGCTCGGAAAAATCGTCATCCATCATAAAAAAACTACAAAAATAAAGACAGGGGGTTCCGCCAACGGCAGATCGAAAAGAACATTCCGGATATGCGAAGAAGGGAGGAAATCCCCTCCTCGTTTCGGAGAGAGGAGCCGTCTTCACGGCTCCCGCCATAATCTACCTCGCGAATGCGGGTCTCCTCACGCACGCAGGCAGAAAATGCCAGGAGACCCGGGGACGAGAGAATGCCGTGGCGGAAGAGACGCCCGATTCCCCTCCTCGCCACCCGGACACGCGGTGAACATGTGTCCGGGGGCTGACGGGAAGGAGTGCGTCGGAGAGAGAAGGGGAGAGAGGCTACTCCTCGTCCTCCTCTTCCTTGGCGGCCGCCTCCTGGATCTGCTTCGCCAGAGCGGAGGGAACGGGATCGTAGCGGTCAAATTCCATGCTGAATCCGCCGCGGCCCTGGGTCATGGAGCGCAGCTGGCTGGGGTACTTGTAGACCTCTGCCAGAGGCATCTCCGCGGTGAGGATCTGCTGGCCATCCTGACGATCCATTCCCAGGATGCGTCCACGACGGGTATTCAGATCGCCCTGGATGGCGCCCATGTATTCGTCGGGGAACTCGATGGTGAGGCGCATGATGGGCTCCAGCAACTCGGGCTTCGCCTGCGCCATGGCAGCGCGGAAGGCACCGCGGGTCGCGATCTTGAACGCCATTTCGGAGGAGTCCACGGGGTGATACTTGCCGAAGAAGACGACGGCCTTGAAGTTGATGCACTTGGAGTGGGAGAGAGGACCAGAAAGACGGGTCTCGGCCACGCCCTTCTCGATGGCGGGAATGAAGTTCTTGGGGATGGCGCCGCCAACGACCTCATTGCCGAACTGGTACTCCTCTTCTGCAGTGCCCTGGAAGGGCTCCAGGCGCATGTGCACCTCGGCGAACTGACCGTGACCGCCAGACTGCTTCTTGTGGCGGAACTCGGCCTTGCCAATGCCACGGACAGTCTCGCGATAGGCCACCTTCGGGGAATCCAGAGTCACCTGGACCTTGAAATCGTTCTTCATGCGGTTCACCAGCAGGTTGATCTGCTGATCGCCCATGCCGTAGATCACAGTCTGGTGGGTCTCCGCGTCGCGGACCATCTTCAGGGTCTTGTCCTCCGCCAGCAGACGGGCCAGCGCGGCGGCCAGCTTGTCATCCTCGCCCTTGTTGGCAGCGGCGATGGAGTAGATGGTGGTGGGCTGCGGATAGTCCACGGGACCCATGACGATGTCCGTGGCGCCGCCGGAGAGGATCTCCAGCATGCCGGTGTTCTTCAGCTTGGCGACGGCGACGATCTCGCCGGGGCCGGCTTCGTCCACATTCTCCTGGTTCTTGCCCTGGATCCGCAACAGTCCGCCCAGGCGCTCCTTGCCCTGGTTGGAGGTGTTCACCAGATCCATGTCCTTGCGCAACACGCCGGAGAGCACGCGGATGTAGGTGAGCTGGCCGATAAAGAGGTCGTTCACGGACTTGAAGATGTATCCCACGGGGGCATCGCCCTTGCGGTCAACGCTACCGGAGGCCAGGTTCAGAGGAACGGCGTCGATGGGGGAGGGACCATACTGAGCGATGAAATCCAGCATCTCAGTCACGCCGATGTCCTTTGCCACGGAACCCGCGAAGAGGGGCACCACATTCTCCTGCAACACGGCCTTGCGCAGGCCATGCAGGATGTCCTCGTCAGAAAGGGTGCCTTCCTCGAAGAACTTCTCCATGAGGGCCTCGTCGGACTCGGCCACGCACTCGATCAAATCCTGGTGGCTCTTGGCACCGAAGTCGCCCAAGGCGGCAGAGCCCTCTTTGGACAGCGCACTGGCGACGCCCTTCAGGGCGCTCTTCTCGCCAACAGGCAGAGTCACAGAGACACACGCCTTGCGAATGCAGGTCTCCTTCAGACGCTCCACGGTGCGGGCGAAATCCGCCTCGTCCTTGTCGCAGCCATTCACAAAGACCATTCGGGGCAGATGAAGCTTCCGGGCCTCGCGCCAGGCGCGGATGGTTCCGGGGCCGATATCCTGAGAGGCATCCACCACCAGGACCAGCAGGTCGGTGGAGGAAATCGCGTTGAGGGCGTCACCGCAGAAATCGGTGGCTCCGGGAGTGTCCACAAAGAAGAAGTGTCCGTCCTTCCAGGGGGTATTCAGGATGGCGGAATAGATAGAGCTTTTCTTCTCCTGCTCCTCCTTGCGGAAGTCGGAGACGCTGGTGCCGGCATCCACACTGCCCTGACGGGAAACCGCGCCGCCCTTGAAGAGAATCAGGTCGGACAGCGAGGTCTTGCCGGCTCCCGCCTGGCCAGCCAATACGAAGTTGCGAATACGGTCAGTAGAACAGTTTTTCACAGATCTCTCCTTGAGGGCTTGGTTTGGATGACAAATTGGCCTCCCGACATGGACGCGTTCTACACGCCCGGACGCCAGAAGAGGCAGCGACAAAAAAAAGGGGTTCGAGGAAAGGGAGAAGGAGCAGAAGAACGCTACAATCTTGCCGCCACGAAATTCCACACGCAAAGACGCCCCCCGGCTGGAGACCTCGGCCACCCATCACCAAAAGACGCCCCCGGAAATACGGCGGCGAAATCGGAGAATCCCCAAGCGCCCTACCCTTCCTGGAATGCCCAAAATGTAACACGCTCCCTACCCACTTTACAAGCCTCACACACAATATTTTTGCCCTTTCTTCTTGATTTCCAAAGAATTACAAAAAGAGGACTACCCCCGACATATAAAGACAAATCCTGTCAAAAGATTATCATTAAAATGACATCTGACAGGTCCTTCCCGGTTTTGTCATAATGCCCAGAAAATCCCCCCAGCCCTTTCGCAGGTAGAAAGGAGAAGATGGTGGGTAGTAGGTTTATACGGTGCCACAGGTGCCCTTCCACGGCTGAGGCGGCGGAACTGCCGCCCCCGGGCCCCCGCCTAATCTCCTTCCGCCGCAAGGTAACTGCGGCGGTACCGGTACCAGCTTTTGGGCCGCTCCAGCGGCGCGTTCCTAGCACCGGAGCGCCTCTTCCAAGCACGGTTTTCGCAGGAAGATCTCCAAAGGACGGAGGGCTGCCGCCCCCG
>CAVGTF010000059.1:0-13981 GCA_963632245.1 Anaerovoracaceae bacterium | reverse complement strand
ATTTACCCTCAATTCCCTGTCCTGCGCGACGCACGAGGCACGCAGGTGCAATGTGCAATGTGCAATGTGCAATGGGCAATGGGCAATGGGCAATGGGCAATGGGCAATGGGCAATGGGCAATGTGCAATGTGCAATGTGCAATGTGCAATGTGCAATGTGTCGTTCCGCCATCTGGGCGGAAGGAATTAGGCGGGGGCACGGGGGCGGCAGCCCGACCTCCTTTGGTTGGGATCCGGCTAGGGAAGCGAGCTATTACGGGAAAGCCAGTCTCGGAGCAAAAAACTACACCGTACCGCGGCACAAGCCGCGGAAGCGCACCCACGGCGGGGAAAAACTATCCAAAGGACTGTGGGCATTTTTAGCCTCCCCCCACCAGTCCTTTGGATATAACAAAAAAGCCGCGCCACTGTTATGTGGCACGGCTTGCGAAGAGAACGCGGATTGTTGGCGGAGCGCTGGAGACACTCAACGAATTAGTGGTGTTCGGCGAACACCGCCTCCTTGAGGTGCAGTTCGGAGATCTCTTCCATGAGATCGGAGACCTGGTCCTTGAGGGCGGCGCCGACCTCTCCGAGCATTTCGCGGGGAGGCATGGCGCGGAGCTTCTCGCGGAGAGCGAGGAGGCTCTTCTCCTTTTCCTCCAGAAGGGCGCGGATCTTTCCGAGTTCGTCAGCGATTTGTGCGGGGGTGAGCCCCTGCAGCAACTCCCGGATCTTCTGTCGCTCCTGCTGTTCCTGCGTGCCCTGTCGGGCGGTGTCCATGATGTTGGAGAGGCTGTTCAGGAAGTCTTCCATAGGGATTCGGGAGTGCGTTCGCGTTTTTTAGTGGATTTACTTCACCAGGTGGAAGGCCTTCACCAGATCCTGGATCTGCTTGGCGGTGATGGGCTTCATGCCGCCGAGTCCCTTGCAGGAGATGGTGGCCTTGGCGGAGTATTCGGCGACCTCCAGGCGGTCGAAGGCCTGGATGAGGGTGGAGCCGGTGGTGACCAGGCAGTCGTTCTCGATGATGATGACGGGATATCTGGGAGAGAGGGTCTTGACGACCTGGTCGGTGTTGCGGAAGTGTTCGCCGAAGGGGAAGGAGGGCACTTCACGCAGCAGGATGTAGCTCTCGGGGATCACGCGGGGGTCAAACTTCGCCTCGGTGACGGCGTAGGACATGACGCAGGGCGGGTTGGCCAGGATCACGCTGTTGATCTCGGGCTGTGCGTCGAAGATCCGCTTGATGAACCAGGTGGCGCGGGAGACCTGCTTGCCTGCCTCGCGGCGATGGCCGTTGACCAGCACCAGGTCCTCGGGCATGGTGCTGCCGCGGTCCATTCCGCGCTGGGTCACCAGGAAGGTATCCTTGTCGATACGGCAAGCGAAGGTGCCTTCGGTGCTGGTGAAGAGCTGCTGGCGGTAGGCGCGCTGGATGAGCTGTGCCATCTGGTAGCGCATCTCCATCTCCTGGCTGGTGCGGCTGGTGGGCACGAACTCCTCGAAGTCCTGGTTGCGGTCGATGGCATGGAACTCCAGCTCAGTCTCGGTGAGGTACCGGGGGGTTCCCACCTGGAGGGCACCGGCGATGAGTCGTGCGCAGAAGTCCAGGGTCTCGAAACGCTGGAAGGCCTGGAGGAGGCTGTTTCCGGCGCAGCAGGTGCCGTGGTTCTCCAGCAGGATGGTGCTGTGTCCGGCGGCGAAGGCGTTGGAGACGCTGACGCCCAGGGCCTCGCTACCGGGGACCTCATAGGGAGCGTATCCCACAGTGCCGCAGATGTTCTTTGCATTGGGGAAGACGCAGGTGTTGGGGATCTGTCCGGCCACGGAGAAGCTCACCAGTGTTGGGGGATGGGCGTGGACGATGGCGCGCACATCGGGGCGCAGCTTATAGATGTCCTTGTGGAAGGGGAATTCGCTGGAGGGCTTGTGGGGGCCGATCATGGTGCCGTCGGGCTTGACGCACATGACGTCCTCGCGGCGGAGGCTACCCTTGTCAATGCCGGCAGGGCTGATCCAGATGTTACCCTCGGAGTCCAGGATGGAGAGATTTCCGCCGCTGGTGGTGGTCAGACCGTAGCGATAGATGCGGCCCATCATCTCCACGATTTGATCGCGGGGATGCTCGAAGTTCATGATCTTCATGGTGCTTTTCTTGTGGGTGGGACATCCCCGGCGGGACGGCTGTTGAGGCCGTCTGCCGGGATCATTGGAGGCAAAACGAAAAAACTCGAAGGCGTGTGGTTTCTAGCGTGCGCGGAGTGCCATTCCCTTGCGGAAGGCGGCCAGATTGAGCTCAAGGTATTTTTCGGGGACGCATTTCTGGATGGCGAGCTCCCAGACCTTCCGGGCGATGTGTCCCGCCATGCCGGCCAACGCGCCCACCAGGACCATGTTGGCGGCCTTGGGGCTTCCGAGCTGTTCGGCGACGGCGGTGGCATCCAGGTAGGTCAGGTTGGGGAAGAGCGCCTGGAGCGTCTTTTCGGTCTCGGGATAGACCGCGTTGCCGCTGGAGACGGTGACGGGCACCATTCGCTGGGAGGAGACCGCGGCCACGCCATTGGGCTTCAGGTACCGGTGACAGCGGATGGCCTCCACGGGCTCCATGGCCAGGAGGCTGTCCGCGCCGCCCAGTTCCACCATGGGGCTGTGCACACGGGAGCCGAAGCGGATGGAGGCCACCACGGAACCGCCGCGTTGGGCCATTCCGTGGACCTCGTTGGTCTTTACGTCATATCCGGAGAGGATGGCGGCGCAAGCGGTGATTTCGCTGGCCAGGAGGATTCCCTGGCCGCCCACGCCGCAGAGGAGGACGCTGAAGGTCTGGTCGAACATGGTTGGCTACTCCTGCTTTGCTGCGTTCTGCTGGATGGCGCCGAAGTGGCAGACCTCCTGGCACGCGCCGCATCCGGCGCAGGTGAGGTGGTTGATGGTGATGGCGCCGTCGCGTTTTTCCAGAGCGGGGCATCCCAGTTTCAGGCAGGCGCCGCACTTCTTGCACTTTTCGGGATCGATGGCGAAGGCGGGACCCAGGGCTTTCCGGGTGCGCAGAGGGCAGGGTGCCCGGGAGATGACCAGCGAGGGCTCGGTGGCCTCCAGCTCTTCCTTGAGGACCTGGATGGTCTCCTGGAGGTGGTAGGGATTCACCGTGCGGATGCGCTGGATGCCGCAGGCCTTTCCGAAATCGGCGATGGAGGCCTCGCGGGTGGTCTCGCCCATGAGGGTGCGTCCGGTGCCGGGGTGGTCCTGGTGGCCGGTCATGGCGGTGGTGCGGTTGTCAACCACCACTACCAGGGAGGTGCCCTTGTTGTAGACCATGTCCAATAGGCCGGTGATGCCGCTGTGGAAGAAGGTGGAATCGCCCACCACGCCAACGACCTTCTTCTTCTGGCCGGACTTCTCCAGGCCGTGCGCCATGGAGATGCCGCCGCCCATGCAGAGAATTACGTCGGTGCGGGAGAGGGGCGGGAAGACCGCCAGGGAGTAGCAGCCGATATCGCCAGTGACCAGGACGTTGTATTTCGTGAGTGCGTAGAAGAGTCCGCGGTGGGGGCATCCCGGGCAGAATACGGGCGGACGCGCGGGCAGCTTTTCTAGGGAGTACCGTGTGGCGGGGGGATTGTAGGGGGTGCCGTCGATGTGGAAGCGAATCTCGCGGAGCGCCTCCACGGAGAGCTCGCCGCAGACGGGGACCACGTCGTGCCCGCGGCAGGGGATTCCCAGCGCCTTCACGTGCTCTTCCAGGAAGTCATCGAGCTCCTCGACCACCAGGACATCGCGGACCTTTGTGGCGAAGGACTTGATGAGATTGTCGGGGAAGGGATATGCGAATCCCAGCTTCAGGACCCAGGCGTCCGGGAAGACCTCCCGGACATATTGGTAGGCGATGCCGCTGCAGATGATACCCAAGGAGGAGGTGCCCTCCTCGATGCGGTTCATGGGAGAGGAGACCGCCACGGAGGAGAGGACCTCCACCTTCTCCTGGAGCTTCTGGCGCATGCCGCGACCCCAGACGGGAAGCGGGCAGTGTCGGGAGGGATCCTGGATGAATTCGTGGGGAACGGGTCCCTCCGTGCGGGGACCCTCCTCCACCTTGCTGCGGGAGTGGCTCACACGGGTGGTGGTGCGCAAAATCACCGGCAGACGGAAGCGCTCGGAGAGCTCGAAGGCCTCCTTCATGAAATCCTTGGCTTCCTGGGAATCCGAGGGCTCCAGCACCGGGATGTGCGCCAGGCGCGCATACTGCCGGGTGTCCTGCTCGGTCTGGGAGGAGTGCATGCCCGGATCGTCCGCCACGACCACCACCATGCCGCCCTCAACGCCAATGTACGCCAGCGTCATCAGGGGATCTGCAGCCACATTCAGACCCACGCACTTCATGGTCACAATCACACGGCTGCCACCTAGGCTGGCACCCGCCGCCGCCTCCATGGCCACCTTTTCGTTGGGCGACCATTCGCAGTAGACCTGGGGATCCGAATACTTCACCAGGTTCTCGAGAATCTCCGTGGAGGGAGTCCCCGGGTAGCCGAAGGCGGCATTGCAGCCGCTCTCCCAGGCACCACGGGCAATGGCTTCGTTGCCGGATAATAGCAACATCTTTCTCTCCTAAGATAGTGGGAAATGATAAGGAAAATACGGTCGGCGGAATCGATGGAATCAGTGACGGTGCTTAATATAATGCGGTCACAGAATTCTCGTTAGGTTATAAAAGCAGTCAAATATAGCAATCTTGCGACAAAATACGACATTTGCGGTATTGTGTTTTGCGGAGTTGTCGTGTTGTCTCCCAGAGTATTGTCCGGTTGTTGTGTGTTGTGCGGGCAGGGTGTGGCGGGTTACATTAACGACGTTTCTTCCCTTTTTCTGCGGTGGGGCGTCTGTCTTTGCGTCTTGCTGTCTCGTCATCATCCCCTCTCTCTGCAATCATGTCCGAGAACTTCTTCCTAGACAATCCGGATCTCCAGTTCCACCTGAATCACACGGATCTCTCCGAGGTCTATCGCCTCCGAGAGGACGACTTCACCCAGTGCCAGGAATTCCCCGAGGCCCCCGCGTCCCTGGAGGCGGCCCAGGCGCTCTCCCGTGCCCGTCTGGAGGAGGTTGGCGAGCTCTCCGGCGAGGTCTTTGCTCCTCGTGCCACCCAGGTGGATCGTGACAATGTGCATTTGGCGGGTGGAAAGGTGGATTATCCCCACGGCACCCAGGAGAATCTCCAGGCGATCCGTGAGCACCATCTTGATGGCGTGACTCTTCCGCGGCGCTACAAGGGCTTGAACATGCCCACCACCATCTACACCATGATGACGGAGATGGTCTCCCGCGCCGATGCCTCCCTCCAGAACCTCTTTGGACTGCAGTCCATCGCCGAGACCCTCAATCACTTCGGCAGCGACGAGCAGCGCGAGCGGATGCTCCCCCGTTTTGCCACGGGCGATGTGGATGGCGCCATGGCGCTCACCGAGCCCGAGGCCGGCAGTGATCTGCAGAGTGTCACCACGAAGGCCACCCAGGATCCTGCCACTGGAAAGTGGTATCTGGACGGCAAGAAGCGTTTCATCACCAATGGCCGCGCCAAGGCGTTGCTGGTACTGGCGCGCAGTGAGGAGGGCACCACGGATGGACGCGGTCTCTCCATGTTCCTGGTGGAGGCCTGCCCCCAGCTGAAGATCAGCGGCATTGAGGACAAGCTGGGACTCCATGGCTCCCCCACCTGCGAACTCACCTTCGAGCATGTGCCCGCCGAGCTGGTCGGCAGCCGGAAGCTGGGACTCATCCGCTATGTCATGAGCCTCATGAACGGCGCCCGTCTGGCAATCGCCTCCCAGGCCGTCGGCATCGGCGAGGCCGCCTACCGCTGCGCACGCGACTACGCCGCACAGCGTCACCAGTTCGGAAAGAGCATCGACCAGATCGGTGCAGTGAATGCTATGCTGGTGAAGATGCGCACCGCGGTGTTGGCGGGCCGTACGTTGCTTTACGAGACCAGCAAGGCGGTGGATCTGCGTGATGCCCTGGACGAGAAGGTCCGCAAGGGCAGCGCCTCCGACGAGGAGCGCGCCCGCGCCAAGGAATACAGCCGCATTGCAGATGCCCTGACGCCCATGGCGAAGGCCTTCAATACCGAGATGGCGAATCGCGTCGCCTACGACGGCATCCAGGTCCACGGCGGAAAGGGCTATATGCGCGACCACCTGGCCGAGCGCTACTACCGCGATGCCCGCATTACCAATATCTACGAGGGCACCACGCAGCTCCAGATCGTGGCCGCCATCGCCGGCGTCAAGAAGCGCACCCTGAAGAACCGCATGGATGAGCTGTGCGCCGCGCCTTATCAGGGCGAGGCAGCCGAGCTCCGCGACCAGGTCGCCGAGTTGCGCCCCCTGGTGGACCAGGCAATCGCCATCATGGATTCCCACCACGACAACACCCGGTTCTTTGACCAGATGGCCTACAGCGTGGTGCGCATGGAGACCATCCTCTTCCTGGGACTGCTCCTGCTGGAAGAGACCCTCCAGGCTCCCGAACGCCTAGTGCTGGCACGCGAATTCCTGGCGGAATACCTCCCCGAATTCCAGATGAACTGGCTCACCGTCAAGGCGGAGAAACTCCCCGATCCTGCCGTCCTGGCCCTCTAGGAGGCCTCGCCCCACGCGCGCCGGCGGGAAAAAGCCGTGAAAAAGTCAAAAAAAGCGCGTGGGGCGCTTGCAATGCGTGGAGGCAGGCTTATCTTAACCGCCGTGCCTTCCACAAGAAGACACGATGTCACGTTGCCCAATGGTGTAATGGTAGCACAACTGATTCTGGTTCAGTTTGTCTAGGTTCAAATCCTGGTTGGGCAGCCACTCCCCCTTTCTGCTATATCTGGTAAGTTATCTGCCCGTGCGGGCCGGCCGCTGATGAGAAACCGCCGCAACCGTTCCCGAGCGTAAATCGCCGCCCCAGCGCAAAGCTGCAGGGCGGTTTTTTGTTTTTGAGGGAAATTCATGTTCGAAGGCATCAAGAATCTGTGGGTTAACGACATTGGAATCGACCTGGGCACCATGAACACCCTGGTGTGGGTGGCGGGCCAGGGCGTTGTGCTGGACGAGCCCTCCTATGTGGCCATCAATGCGGACACCAACAAGGTGCGTGCGGTGGGTTCCGAGGCCAAGCGCATGATGTCCATGACTGCCGAGCGTCTGAAGGTCATTCGCCCTGTCCGGGATGGCGTCATTGCCAACGCGGAGGTCTCTGACGAGATGCTCCGGAGCTTTATTCGCCGGGCATCGGGCCGCTATAAGATCATGAAGCCCCGGGTGCTGGTTGCGGTGCCCTCTGGCATAACGGAAGTGGGCATTCGGACAGTGAAGGAGAGTGCCATTGCTGCTGGCGCCCGTGCGGTGCGGCTGGTGGAAGAGCCCTTCGCTTCCGCTCTGGGTGCCGGACTCCCCGTGGAAGAGCCCACCAGTAACATGATTGTCGATATCGGCGGTGGCACCACCGAGGTGGCTGTGATCTCCTTGGGATCCATCGTCTCCGGCATCAGCGTCCCCAATGGCGGTGACGCCATGGACGACGCGATTGTCGCCTACATGCAGCGGGAACACAAGCTGCTCATCGGACCCTGGATGGCCGAACAGATCAAGATCCAGATCGGTAGCGCATATCCCCTCCCGGAGGTCCTCACCATGGAGGTCAAGGGATTGGATATGGGGGCATCCGGGGATCGACTCCCCCGCGCGGTGGTCATCAACTCCGACGAAATCCGCGGTGCCCTCGCGGGACCCGTCTCCCTTATCATCCGTGCCATCCGAAAGACCATCGATGCCTGCGGACCCGAAATCGCCCGAGGACTCATTGACAACGGTCTCACCATGTCCGGCGGCGGAAGCCTGCTGCGGGGACTCCCCCAGCTGGTCAGCGAAAATACCCGCCTCTCCACGACCCTGGCAAAGGATCCTCTCCGTTGCGTGGTCAATGGCACGGGGCTCCTTCTCCAAAATCCCAGGGCGCTCTTCGGACAACCCCAGAACTCCCTTATCGGAAAGGGCACCCGGGAATAGGGAAAAATCTCCCCGAATCACTATCCGATTCCACGATACGCGGGGACGCCTCATGCCGGCTCCCCGCGCAATCTGTATACACTTCCTACCGCAATGGACGCCCACGAAACCACCCGACACGACTCTCTCCTGCGCGCGTGTGCGTCGGCGCTGTGCCTCTTCTGGATGCTCGCGGCACCTGTGGTCGCGCGCGCAGAGGAGACCGAGCGGATCCTCCAGGGCACCGTGGTCCGCGTCTCTGACGGCGATACCATGGATGTCCGGATAGGAGATGGCTCGCTGGTCCGCGTGCGCCTCTATGGCGTCGATGCCCCGGAGCTCTCACAGACCTTCGGCGGCGAAGCCCGGCGCTATGCGGCCGCGACTGTCCTGAAGCGCAATGTGCAGGTCCACCAGAAGGACATCGACAAGTATGGCCGGCTGGTGGGGCAGATCTTCGTGGACGGCCGGGATCTTGGTCTGGAACTCCTCCAGGCCGGTATGGTCTGGTGGTATCGGCAATACTGCGATGATCCCCTCTACGGACAGGCACAGGACTCCGCGCAGCAACAGCGGCGGGGTCTCTGGGGCGCTCCCGGCGGAGACCCCCAGGCGCCCTGGGAATACCGCCGCGCACATCCTCGCCGCACAAAGAATTCCTCCCCCGCTTTCCAGCAGAAGAAGGACGATCCTGGAAAGTCTGCGAAGCCTCGCTCCCCTAAGGGCGGAAAGAAGCAGAAGAAGAACTCCCCTCGCACCCGAAGATAACCAAACGACGCAATATGAAAAAGTCCCTCGCTTTCGCATCCCTCGCCGTCTGCCTCCTACTGACGGTCGTCCCCCTCTCCGCACAACAGTGGGGACCCCAGGATGACCGCCCCATCCAAGGGGAGTTCATGCAGCCCGATAACCGCGCCGCAAAACAGCAGCCCGGCAGGCAGGACCAGAAGCCCGCCATGCAGTCCGGCAAGCAGGATCAGAAGCCCACTATGCAACAGCCTGGGAAGCAGGACCAGAAGGGGGACATGCAGCCCGGCAAGCAGGACCAGAATAAGGACGATTTCAAGCCTGGCAAGCCCGACCAGAAGGGGGACATGCAGCCCGGGAAGCAGGACCAGAAGGGGGACATGCAGCCCGGGAAGCAGGACCAGAAGGGGGACGATTTCAAGCCCGTCAAGCCTGCCGGCCAGAAGAAAGACGACTTCAAGCCCGTCAAGCCTGCCGACCAGAAGAAAGACGATTTCAAGCCCGTCAAGCCTGCCGACCAGAAGAAAGACGACTTCAAGCCCGTCAAGCCTGACCAGAAGAAAGACGACTTCAAGCCTGGCAAGCCTGCTGAGCCTCCCCGTGAGAATGTGAAGCCCGACCGTCACGATCACGATCCTATGGGTCATGAGCTGTCGGCTCCTGCGAAGGTCACAAAGCTCCGGATTCCCAAGGCACAGGGTTCGACCACTCCTGACGGATGGTTTGATGATTGGAATGAGGCACGTGCGGAGGCCCGTCGCACGGATCGCAGTATCCTGGTGCTCTTCACGGGTTCCGACTGGTGCCACTGGTGCAAGGTCCTGAAGAAGAAGGTCCTGAACACCAAGGAATTCAAGCGTTTTGCGGAACAGAAGCTGGTGCTTGTCTACATGGACGAGCCCTCCAAGAAGACTCTCCCCAAGCGCTTGCGCCAGACGCGCACCATGCTTATGCAAATCCTCCAGCCTGGTGACGGCGTCCCCGCAATCGTCCTGCTCACTCCGGATGGCAAGAAAATCGACACCATCCAGGGCTACGACGAGGATCTGGTGGATCATCTGAAACAGGTGATTCGGTAGCCTTTCCACATTGCGCTCCACGGGGAAAACTGGTTGGGGCGCATTATCTTTCACTCTTCGCAAAGGGCGGTGAATCCCGGACTTCTGGGGATACCGCCAAACGCCGTGGGATGACGAGGGCCCCGGCGGTCCTTTCCTTGTTTGCTCCGCGCTAGGCGGAAGAATCCCTTTTTCGGGACAGTAGCCATATTTTATGGCAGGCTCCAGAGACATTAATTTCAATTTGGGTGAAGCCACGGATTGGCGGGACCTGGAGGTCTTGCGCCAAGGCGGCTCCCACAGCCTCATGGTGGCTTACCTGAAGGATGTGGGAAATCACCCCCTGCTGTCGGCAGAGGAGGAGGCCCATTGGGCACGGCAGTATAGCTCCTCCCGACAGGAGATCCGCGATCTCCTCCAGCAGCATCCGCAGGTCATCATGGAACAGCTCCGGATCCTGCGTGATGACCCCAAACGGAAGAATCTCACGACGCTACTCTGCTTTACGCAGAATCCCGAGGGGACGGTGGACGAAGAGGAGGACCTGGGAGACGAGGAGTCCCTCCGCGCTCTCGACAACGAGACCCTCAATGCCATCCTTGATGACCCCAAGCAGTCGGTCCTCGATGGCTCCCATGAAAAGGACGGCGAGGCGCTCCGTCGGACGGCGGAGATTATCGCGCCCTATTTGCGCGCCAAGGGGAAGATCCATTTCAAGATGCATTTCCTGTCTGACTGCGTGCAGATTTTTGTGCGTGGCGAATGGGAAGAGCCCGGTCTTTCTGAGGAGGAGAAGCAAGCCATTTGCAAGCAGATGTCCGATGCCGCGCATCGGGAGCAGGAGGCCATGAATGCCCTGGTGGAGGGCAATCTCCGTCTGGTCATCTCCGTGGCAAAACACTTCCCTAGCCGACTCCTCTCCTTCCCTGATATCATTCAGGAGGGAAATATCGGCCTCATGCGCGCCATCGAGACCTTCGATTGGGAACGCGGACATCGACTCTCGACCTTCGCGTGCTACCGCATCCGGCACGCGATCTCCATGGCGCTCAATGCAAAGGGCCGCTCAATCCGCATTCCCGTGAATATCCTCCGACAGTTGGCACAGATCCGTCAGGCCGAGCAGGACTATATCCAGGAGACGGGAAAGGAACCCACCGATGAAAAGCTCGCGGAGATCACTGCGATCACCATCCCGCGTCTGCGCGCACTGCGCCGAATGGTCCAGCAGCCACTCTCCCTCCAGGCGATCTCCACCGAGGACCGTGACTGGAATGAGCTACTGCGCGCACCCTCCGATCCCGGGGAGGAGCGCCGCGACCGGGAGGGACTCCAGGAGGTCATGGCCGTCGCACTGAAGGAGTTGCGTCCAAACGAACGCGATATCCTGGAACGGCATTTCGGTCTTAACGGCAAACCCGTGCAGTCCCTGGATGGCATCGCAGCACACTATGGCCTCACCAGCGAGCGCATCCGGCAAATCGAGTCGAATGCCCTCCAGCGACTGCGGGTCGTCATTCGCAAGACGGGGGAAGCACACTAGCTATCGCCTGAAGAGCCTTTCTCGTTTTCGCGCGTCTCCGGGGGAGAGAAAATGGCGCGGAACTGCATTCTGCCTGCAAACAACGACCACCACTATGGATCGACTGGATCCCAAGGAACTCTTCCGCTTCTTCTATCCTGAAGACACCCCACTTCGACGACTCTTACAACACCATAGCGAACAGGTGTGCCAGAAGTCCCTGGAGTTACTGGAGCACAGCGGACTCCCCCTGGATGCTGCGCTTGTGGAGGCAGGCGCACTCCTTCATGATATCGGCGTGGGACAGTGTCACGCGCCCTCTATTCTCTGCCAGGGCACGGAACACTATCTCCGGCACGGTCTCCTGGGCGCACAGATGCTCCGGAAATACGGCCGGGAGAATGGCTGTCTGATCTGCATGGAGCCCCTGGCACGCATCTGCGAACGACACACCGGCACCGGATTGGACCGCGAGGAGATCCTCCAGCAGAAGCTCCCATTGCCCCCACGGGACTTCCTTCCCATCACTCCCGAGGAAAAGCTGGTCTGCCTCGCAGATAAGTTCTTCTCGAAATCCGGAGACATGGAGGAGAAATCCCTCGACCGAATCCTCCATGGACTCGAAAAGTTCGGCCCAAAGACCCTGGAACGCTTCCACGATATGTGCCGACTGTTCCGGATAGAAGGGTAATTTCGAAAAACGGAGGGGAGGGGTTCGTTTAGCTTCGGTTCGCTACGCTTAGCTACGTCGGAGCACGCCTAGCGACGAGGAGGAAGGAGGAAGTTAGACCAGGGATTGGTTCTCCGAAACCCCGCGCGGGAAAAAACGGCGCGTGCGCTAATGCGGTTACGCTGAAGTGCATTCGTGGCTAGTGGAGGAGAAGGTAGTAGGGAGAATAGTTTTAATCTGTAACTTTCATTTTAGGGTTCCCCTGTAGAAAATTCTAAAAATCTCTAATTTGTTTCTATTTATAGGATTGCATAGCTTGCAATCCTCTTTTTTTGCCTTAAATTATGGCACCCTAATTAAGGAGGGAGAGCAAGGCATGAAAAAACCGGACTGGATACTCAACTTCAACCGCCCCGCAGGCACTGAAATCAAGCACATCAACGGGCATTGGTATCTTTACGAACGGAAGGGTGTTTATGACAAGATAACGAAAACCAAGCGCAAGAAATCTGGTCGTTGTCTTGGGGCTATTACGGAAAATGGCTTGAAGCCGAGCAAGTTTGCTTCCCCGCACTCCCCCCTCTCTTCCCTAGCAGGCAAAGAACTGGAAAATCTCGAGTTCGGAGCAACATCGCTGCTGTGGTCTCTCACAGAGGAAATGCGTAAGCGGCTTCAGCAGCGCTTTCCAACTCTTTGGCGTGAAATCTATGCGCTGGCTTTATTAAAATGCAAGGAGCAGTCTTGCTTCCGCAGAATGGAGTTTCTTTACGAGACATCTTTTCTGGTGCAGATGTTGCCGAATCTTTCCCTGAGTGCAGGTAGAATTAACGAAATAATCGCCGCCTTGGGGGCAGATCGGGCGAGTATCAAGGAATACATGAAAGACGATCTTCCTTCGAAGGGAGTCGTTCTGTTTGATGGGCACCGGATATTGAGTAGCTCGGATACCCTGGAGTTCGCTCATGTGGGATATGACAGCAAGTGTCGCTTCATGCCACAGGTAAATCTCCTCTACATGTTCTCTGTTCAGGAGGGACAGGTCGACGGAGAATCGTCTAGGAAGTTCCCCGTTTTTTACAAGCAATATTCTGGCGACGTTCCAGATGTGGCTGCTTTTGCAGACATGGTGACAGACTCGGGACTTCGCAAACGGGATGTTGTGGTTGTGGCAGATAAGGGCTTCGAGAGCGGAGCGAACGAGCAGATGCTTTCCTGCGCCTCGTTGGGATATGTGCTTGCTGTGCGACGAGGGAGCAACGCCGTTCCTGAGATACCTGCCTGGCCAGATAAGTACCAGTCTGTTTTCAGCTATAGAGACAGGGTGATTTACGCTAGCGCTTTTCCATGCGGTGAGGAGATCGTTTATCTTTACTACGACATGGAGCTGGCCAAACAAGAGGCGCGCGACCTCGTCCTGCGCGAAGAGAAGGCAAATAATACGCGCAGCCTGAAGCTGGCAACGGAAAACCGGCGTCGAGCCAAGGGGAAATGTCGTCTTACGCAAGAGGAGTTCGAGCGCCTGAAGCCTGTGAATGTTGCGGACAAGCTCCAGGAGCATAGAACCACCGGGACATTTATTCTGAAGACAAACAGAAAAGACATAAACTGTGCACAGGCGTACTACCTATACAAAACGCGGCAAGATATCGAGCAGTCATTCAAGTTCTTTGACAATACACTGGACGCAAAAGGCAGTTACATGCAAAGCGATGTGGCGTTCGAGGGATGGCTCTTCATCAATCACTTGTCGCTACAAATGCTCTATTCTGTTATCTGCTATATCTCCACAAAGGAGCTGTCCACGAAATACTCCTTTGAAGACCTGCTTCAATATCTAAAGCAGGTTCGCGTCAATAAAATCGAGGGAGTCTGGGTAACTACAAAGATGACTAAACGGACTGCCAAGTCCTGTGAAGACCTCAATATCGCTTTCAATGATCCCAATAGCCTGCTGGGCTCCCTAAAATGAAAGTTACAG
>CAVGTF010000058.1:0-14092 GCA_963632245.1 Anaerovoracaceae bacterium | reverse complement strand
GAACGCGCCGCTATGCGGCCCAAAGAACGCCACCGTACCGCCGGTAGGCGGAAGAAGCTAGGCGGGGGCACGGGGGGCGCAAGCCCCTCCGTCCTTTGGAGATCTTCCTGCGATACTGCGCTCGGAAGAAACGCGCCGGTGCAAAGAACGCGCCGCTATGCGGCCCAAAGAACGCCACCGTACCGCCGGTAGGCGGAAGAGCGCCTGCGGCACCTTGCAAACCTACTCCCTACTATCTGCGCAGTAACTGGTTGCGGAAAAATTGCGCGCCAATTGAGCGCGCTTGGCGCAAGCCCACTGCAGAGTGGCCACACTTCCTCCTTCCTCCTTCCTCCTTCCTCCTTTTTCTAGGTTTTTCTGGCTTCATCCGAGGCGATTTTGCCGTCTTGGATAGAGAGGATCCGGTGTGCGTGTTCGGCGATGGCGCGTTCGTGTGTCACGAGGATGATGGAGCGTCCCTGTGCGGCCAGATCATCCAGGACCCGCATGATTTCCAGACCGGTGGCGTGGTCCAGGTTTCCGGTGGGCTCGTCCGCGAAGAGCATTGCGGGGTCGTTTGCGAGAGCGCGTGCGATGGCGACGCGCTGGCACTGTCCGCCGGAGAGCTCGGTGGGCTTATGCCCGGTGCGGTGGGAGAGCCCCACCATCTTTGCGAGCTCCAGGGAGCGCCGCCGGCAGTCGCCCTCCCGCCATCCCTGGTAGAAGAGGGGCACCTCGATGTTCTCCAGGACCGTGAGCTGTGGAATCAGATTGAAGGACTGGAAGACGTATCCGAATTTCCGTCCGCGGACGGCGGAGAGCTGTCGGTCATTCATGCGGGAGACGTTGACGCCCTCCAGGTAGTATTCCCCGGCGGTGGGGGTATCCAGGCATCCCAGGATCGAGAGCAGGGTGGACTTTCCGGAGCCGGAGGTGCCCATGATGGAGAGGTAGTCGCCCTTCCGCATGGAGAAGGAGACTCCGCAGAGCGCCTTCACTACCGTGTCACCCATGGGGAACTCCTTCCGGAGATTCTCGACGCGCAACACGGCCTCCTCGGGCGGAATTTGCACCGTGGCGCTGTCGGCGGGCACAAAGACTCCACTCATGGCGCGGCGTCCTCCACAGACGCACCGGTATCGTCGCCCTCGGTCTCCTGCGCGGCATCCTGTGCCGCCTGCGGGGGCGCCATCAGGACCTGGTCGCCCTCGTGGAGACCCTCCAGGACCTCCACGAACGAGCGGTTCCGCTGTCCCAGCGTCACGGTGCGGGTCTCGCCGGAGTCCAGGAGGCACCGGTGGTGTCCATCGGCATCGGTGAGGACTGCCTGTATGGGGACGAAGAGGACCTGTTCCAGGCGTTGGATCAGGACCTCCACGGTGGCGGTCATGCCGGGGCGCAGCTGGTTTCCGGATTCATCGAAAGCCACCTTCACGTTGTAGACCTTCAGGTCGGGATTGAGCCACTCGTCCTCGGCGCTGGGGAGCAGTCCCTTGTTGCAGACCTTTCCGGGGAAGGTCTTGCCAGGGATGGCATCCAGGGCGATGCTGGCGGTCTGTCCCAACTGCAGGAGATCGATCTGCGATTCGGGGATGGTGATCTTCACCTGCATGCGGGAGAGATCGGGGAGAGTGAAGACCTCCTGCTCGTTGCGGATCTCTTTGCCGGGCTGGATGGGACCGCTGGAGTCCCAGCGCGGCAACTTCGGGTAGACCACCATTCCGGGACGGGTGGCCACGATGGTGCAGTTTGCCAGGGACTGCTTCGCCTCCTCCAGGCGCTTGGTGGCCTGCGCCAGCGTCTGCCGCGCGGTGCGCAACTTGGATTCCGCGGTGGTCAGACGGATCTTCGCATTCGCCTGCGCGCGTTCCAGGGAGCGCCGGGACTCCTGCCAGGTGGCCCACGCTTTCTGGAAGTCCTTCTCGAAATCGAAGCGCCGGAAGATCTCGTATTTTCCGCGGGTGGCCTCCAGGGACTTCGTCTGGGACTGCACATCCAGCTGGTCATTCTCCAGGTCGTTCTTGCTGACGAACTGCCGGTCGTAGAGCTTCTGGGTGTATTCCAGCGTGCGCTCCGAGCGGTTCAGCTTGGTCTGCGCCAGCTCGATGTCCCCCAGGTACGTCGTCAGATTCAACTTCGCGGTGCCATCCAATGCCGGGTCGTCCAGCAGCGCATTGATATTGGCGGGCTCGTGTTCGGTGAAGGTATCGGCCAGGGTATCGCCCACCAGCTTCCGAAGATCGCTCTGCGCATAGAGGACCTCCAGCTCCGCCTTCTGGACGGAGCTCTCGTTGTCGGAGCGCTGGATGGCGAGGGTCTCTTCGGCGGTGACCAGCGAGGCCTCCGCATTTTCGAAGGCGGTCTGGCGCTCGTAGAGCTGGTCCTCCAGGTCCTTGGAGTCGAATTGCACCAGCACCTTCTTGGCGGCGACATCCTCCTCGGTGACAATGGTGCCCTCCGGCACAATCGTCACGATCTTCACGGATTTGCCCACCTTCTGCAGGATGTTGGTGGACTCCGCGGTCTCCACGCTGCCGCTGGCAAGCACCGTGATGTCCAGATTCCCGCGGGTGACGCGGAAGAGCTCCTGGTTCCGGGTATCGCCGGATTTTCCGCATCCGCAGAGGAGGAGTGCGGCCCCCAGGAGGAGGAGCGCGGCGGCGTGGTATTGATTTCGAGGGCGTGTCATGGTTTCGAGTCGTGGGGTCAGGGTGCCTCGGGGATTTCCAGTCGATCGCACCAGAGGGTATTGGGATCCGCGGGCAGCTCCTCCATTTGGTGGAGGAAGCGCAGCCAGCACATCCGGTGGCTGACCAGCTGCTGCGTCAGGGAATTCCGGGCATTGGAGAGGTCGTCCTGGGCATCCAGGTATTCGCGGATGGCGATACGGCCGTCTTCGAAGAGCATCCGCGTGTTCTCCACGCGCTTTTCGGCGAGGGTGACGGAGAGCTTCTGGATGGCGATGCGTTGCTGGTAGGAGTGCAGCTGGTTCCAGGTGCGGCGCAGGGACTGCATGAGCTCCTCCTTGGTCTCCTCAAGATCCCGCTCCTGGCGGTTCTCCTGGAGGATGGCGCGCCGCAGCGCGATGGCCTCGTCGGTGCGGTCCAGGGGCAGGTCGGCATCCAGCCCGGCGGAGTAGGTCGCCTTGCCGATCCTGGGGGAGTGCACGCGGTTTCCGTCGCGTCCGGCGGCGGAGGCGGAGAGAGTCAGATCCAGCTTTGCGCGCATGCCATCGCGGGCGATGCGCACGGCGCGTCGGGCGTCCTCCAGGGCGTCACGGGTATTTGCAAAATCCAGCCGTTGCCTCAAGGCGGTCTGGAGGGCCTCCTCCAGGGTGATGGTGGGCTCGGGGAGGGGCGCGGTGAGCAGGATCTCCATGTCCCGGGGCTCCACCTCGATCTCCGTCTCCAGCGGAATCGCCAGCGCCACCTTCAGGGAGTCCTTGGCATTTTGGATGGACTCCCGGTTGGAGACCAGCGTGGACTCCGAGGAGAGGAGCCGCTGCTGCGCCTGGTCGACGTCGATCTGGGTGACCCGGCCGCTTTCGCTCATTGCCTGGGAGCGGTCACGAGAATATTTCAGGCTCTCGTAGCTCATTTCGCCGATGCGCAGATCCGCCTCGGCATTCAGGACATCGTAGTATTTTTCGGCGATCTCCAGGAGGAGTGCCCGCCGGGTGCGCACGTAGGAGCGCAACGCGTATATCAGATTCCGCTCCGCCTGTGTGAGGGATTCCCGCGCCACCAGGGATCCGGAGCCCCCCAACAGTGGTTGCGTGAGCGTGAGGGACGCCAGGGTGCCGATCTGGATTCCGGTGTCGCCGCTGCAGTATCGCAGGGTATTCATTGCCAAGGAGCCCGTGAGGCGTCCGCCGGCGGCGAGGCGTCGGGAGAATCCCAGGGATTCGCCGGTGGAGAAGGTGGTCTTGGATTCGGGCTCCTGCGTCGTGGTGAGGAGCGCCTCCAGGTTGTGGAGGGGATTCCACTGCCAGAGATGCTGCTGGGCCACCAAAGAGAGGGCGCTGCCATAGAGACTCTCGCGGGCATTCTGGTAATCCCGGCTGTGCTTCGCCGCCAACTCCAGCGCCTTCCGCAAATCCAGATAGACCACGTCTTCCGGTTGCGCGCCCTCGGGGGGCGTCCAGGGACGGTATCCGTCCACGTCGAAGGACTCCTCGGGGGCATCCTCCCCCAATGCGGGGACCCGCGCTTCCCTCAGGAGGGAGTCCACCCGGGAGTCCAGGTATTCCAGGCGCTTCTGGGTGGAACAGGCGGGCGCCATGGCCAGAAGCGCCAGAAGCGCGGCGCGGAGGGCGTGGGCGGCAAGGGAGGAGTTTCGGCGTGCGGAGGGCATGGGCGTAGGGCTATGCGAGCCACTCGTCAATCCACTGGCCGTATTCCTGGTTGGTGTGGTTTTTCACCACGTATTCGTGGGGGCCGTTGGGGTCCTGCACGAAGGTGTTCCATGCGGTGACGGGGTCGGAGGAGGCGCGTCCGCGGACAGTGAGGAAGCGTCCGTTGTCGGGAGAGAGGATTCCTCCGGCCAGGAGGACCAGCATGGGGTCCCAAGAGAAGTGCGCCTTCGGCTTTCCCTGCCAGGCCTGTTCGGGGTAGGTGCCGCCCAGCTTGTATCCGGGGGTCTGCTGGTAGGCGACCATTGCCCTGCGGAGGAGGTCGTCGTCCGGCAGGTTTCCGCCGGAGAGCAGGGGGAAGCCCACCTCGTGGCCCAGGAAGGTGATGGGGACGGGCCACTTCTCCAGCACCAGGCTCCCAACTTTGGCAATGTAGGGATTCACGTCGTCGCCGCAAGAGAGGTTGTACTCCCGCCCCTCGGGCCAGGCGCCCGCCATCATCCAGAGATGGCAGGCCTTCTGGCGGACTAGCTCAATTCCAGTCAAGGGCGAGAGGTCGTCGGCGGGGCTCTCCAGCAGGGCGGCCAGGTTGTTGGCGAAGCCGATGGAGAGGATTTCCACGGGAGTCTCGGAGGCGGCCAGGAGCCTCCGGTAGAGGCGCACCGGCGTCTCCGTGGCGTCGTTGCTTTTATACTTGGAGGGGAAGGTGGCCAGGAACTTCTGGTAGGAGGGACCCGGGGTCTCTATGCCCAGGTCATCCCGGGTGATGGCCACGGGCACGTCCACGCCGTGGGCCTGCAGGAAGGCGTCCAGGGAGCGGGCGCTCTGGGGGTATACGGCGTTGATGCAGGCACCAATCAGATGGAGGATGCCCTTTTGGTGTAGGCGGATCAGGGCGCGGACGGCCATGAGGTCGTCCACGTCCGTGAACCAGTCGGTGTCCAGGATGACGTTTCTGGGTGCGGGGGTGTTGTCCATGGCTAGGCTTTTTCGGGTGCTGCGCCGTCCAGTGTCGCCAGCGCATTGCGTGCGGCCTCCTGTTCGGCTTGTTTCTTGGTGGTGCCGGTGCCATCGAAGGTCCTTCCGTCGGGGAGGAGTGCCTGGCATCGGAAGTGTGGCGCGTGGCTGGGGCCGGTGGCGGAGAGTTGCCGGTAGGTGGGCGATTTCACGAAGAGTGCCTGGCAGCGCTGCTGGAGCGCGCCCTTCGGATTGTTATCCTGCTCGGCCTGCTTCGCGGCCTCCGTCAGGGAGGGATACACATCCTGCAGGATCTTCTCCACGCAGGAGAGCCCCCCGTCCAACAATACCGCCCCCAGGAATGCCTCGAAGAGATCCCCCAGGATGGAGGGGCGGTGCCGCCCGCCCGTCTGGGCCTCGCCATGACCCAAGAGCAATGCCTCGTGAAGCCCCAGGGAGACTGCATTGCGGGCATTGGCGGGCTCGTCCACCAGCACGGATCGCGCGCGGGTCAGCTCGCCCTCCTGGTAATCCGGCATCTCCAGGAAGAGCCGCCGGGAGATCACCAGCTGCAATGCCGCATCCCCCAGGAATTCCAGGCGCTCATTCCAGGGACAGCCGGGGCGTTGGCACTCGGCGGCGTAGCTGGAGTGCGTCAGCGCCTGTCGCAATAACTCGGGATCCCGGAAGACATGGCCCGTCCGTTCCTGGATTCTCCGACAGGCCCCCTCCCATTCCTGCGGAGATAGGTTGAAATTTTTCATAATCGCACTATTTTAAGGCATTTGCGCACGATGTGGGTGCCGGTTGCCGGCGACGGCGGTCTCTCCTACCGTGCTAAGTTTTTAGAATGTAAACTGTAAGGAGAAAACTGCAATGCCGTACGATGTTTCCGATTTGCGCAAGGGTCTGAAGGTCCAGATTGATGGCGACCCTTACCTCATCACCGAATATGATTTCATGAAGCCCGGCAAGGGCCAGGCCATCTACCGCTGCAAGATGCGCAATATGCTCAGCGGCTCCACCACCGAGAAGGCCTATCGCCCCGGTGACAAGATCGACCAGCCCGATCTGGCCGAGCGCACCGTCAACTTCTCCTATGACGAGGGCGACGGCGTCTATATCTTCCTGGACCAGGACAACGAGGAGGTCCGCGTGGACGAGAAGGTCCTGGGCCGCAACAAGTATTTCCTGGAAGACGACATGGAGTGCTCCATCCTCTTCTTCAACGGCCGCCCCATCGACATCACCCTCCCCATCTTCGTGGAGAAGGTCATCGCCGAGACCGAGCCCGGCTTCAAGGGCGACACCGCCACCAACTGCCTGAAGCCCGCCAAGATCGAGAATGGCTACGAGATCAATGTTCCTACCTTCGTGGGCGTGGGCGACCTGGTCCGCATCGACACCCGCACCGGTGAGTATTCTGACCGTGTGAAGAAGGCCTCCCTGTAAGAGGCCAATCCGGATCCATCGGAAACACATTCGCGCCGGCACCGCCCACTGTTTTGAGGCGTGCGCTGGTCTCCCGGGCAACCGGCGGGGCAAGGAGGAGAGGCAAGAGGCCTCTCGCCGTTCCGCTCGTTGCCCTTCGTCATTCTGAAAGGGGAGGGGATTCCGGCCTCCCGTGAAGCGTCAAAACCGGAAGTCCAAGCCATGGAAAAGGCCTCCCTGCTATATCGTCTGCGAGAGCTCTTCCGAATATTCTTCGTCATCTCCCTGGTGACTCTGGGAGGCGGTCTGGCCATGCTCCCCGCCATGCGGGAGGAGCTGGTGGAGAAGCGCAAATGGGTCACGGACGAGGAGATGATGGACACCGTGGCCGCCATGCAGTCCATGCCCGGCATCATCGCCTGCAATATCGGCGTGCTCTTGGGCTACCGCGTGGCGGGAGTCTTGGGCGCCCTCTGCGCCTTGGCGGGCGCCGTCCTGCCGCCGTTCTTGGCGATTGTGGTGTTGGCGAGCCTGGTGGCGAAGATCCGCACCTACGAGGCGGTCTCCCATCTCTTTCTGGGGGTGCGCGCCGGCGTGGCCGCACTGATTCTCTATGCCTCCGTGAGCCTGGCGAAGCAGGTCTTCAAGGGCAAGGAGGGCCTGGGCCGCGCCTTCACCTGGATTGTGGCGGCGGTCTCCTTCGTGTGCCTGGCATTCCTGGGCGCCAATGCGGTGCTGGTGCTGGTGATCAGCGCGGTCCTGGGATGGCTCCTGACTCTCTGGATCTGGAGGCACAAGAAGGCCGCCCCGGCGTCGTCCGAGTCTTCCAAGGAGGGTGAGCAATGAGCCTCCTCTCTCTCTATTTCCTCTTCGTGAAGATCGGGTTCTTCACCTTCGGCGGCGGATACGCCATGATCCCCTTCTTCCAGGACGAGCTGGTGACCCGGCGGGGACTCATGACCGCCAGCGAGTTTGCGGATATCGTTGCGCTGGCGCAGATGACTCCGGGCCCTGTGGGACTGAATGTGGCTACCTACATCGGCCAGCAGGAGGGCGGATTTTTCGGCGCGGTGGCGGGAACCCTGGGCGTCACTACGCCCTCTCTGATCCTCGGACTGCTGATCGGGCTCTTCCTGAAATCCTTTGAGAAGAACCGCCACTGGCAGGGCGTGCTCTTCGGCATCCGTCCCGCGACCCTGGGACTCATTGCGGCGGCGGTGATCTTCTTTGCGGAGACCTCGCTCTTTACCGCGCCGGTGCAGGCGCTCTGGCGCGCCGGCGAGTCCTTCGGTGTCTGCTGGCAGGGCATCCTGATCTTCGCCGTGGTGCTCTTTGTCCAGTTTCGCTGGAAGCCGAATGTCCTGTGGACCCTCATCGGTTCCGCAGTGGCGGGATGGCTCCTCTTCCTGATCTGAACAGTGCGCAAAAAACGCGCGACTGGCAAAATACCCTTTCTCGCTCCCCACACCCCCAAACAAGGAGAAAATCCGAAATGGCAGACGACTCCCTAGAACGCTGGATGACCTTCCAGCCGGTCCGTAGCGTGGTGGAATTCTTCACCAAGAAGATCTGGAATGCCGACTTCAAGGCGCTCCGCTTCCTGAAGCGCGGGGGATACTCCTTCTGCCGCTTGATGGTGGTGGCGATCCGCGGCGTGGTGGATGACCGCTGCACCCTCCAGAGCAGCGCGCTCACCTACATCACCATGGTCTCCCTGGTCCCTGTGCTGGCCATCGCGCTCTCCTTCTGCAAGGGAATGGGCTTCCAGCAGCAGCTGCTGGGACACCTGGGCATCGAGACCCTGGTGCAGACGGATCCCGCCACCGGCGAAGAACAGAATATCTACCGCGTGGTCCCCAAGGAGACACCCGTGGTCGAGGCAAAAGCCGCAGAGGCACCCGCGGTCGAGGGCGATGCGGTCGCTGCGACCGAGGCGGAGTCCCCTGCGCCCGTGGAGGTGCCGCCGTATCCCGCCAACCGTGTGCGGGCCGGCTTTGCGGCGGAACTCCCGGGACCGGTGCAGGACGGCATCCTGAAGGTGATTACCTACGTGGACAAGACGAATTTCGCCGCCCTGGGAATCGTGGGTGTGCTCACGCTCTTGTGCACGGTGGTGATGTCCATCCAGAAGTTGGAGAGCAGCTTCAACGACATCTGGTGTGTCCAGCGGGGCCGCTCCCTCCTGCGGCAGTTCAGCGAGTATCTGGTGGTGCTCCTGCTGATGCCCATTTTGCTGTCGGCGGTGCTGTCGCTGAATAGCTTCATCAACTCCGGCGCCCTGGCGGATATGCTCCATACCAGCTCGCCCGTGGTGGCGTGGTTGGGACAGGCGCTGGCGAAGCTCATTCTGGTGCTCTGCCTGGTGCTGGCATTCGCGGCGCTCTACTTCTTCCTGCCCAATACCCGCGTGGATGTGGGACCCGCGCTGCTCTCCGGCGCGGTGGCGGGCATTGTCTGGGGCGCGGTGCTGCTGGTCTACATCCACTGGCAGATCGGCCTGGCGCGCTACAACGCCATCTACGGCGCCTTCGCATCGCTGCCCTTCTTCCTGGCGTGGCTCTATACCAGCTGGATGGTGGTGCTGTTGGGGGCGGAGCTCTGCTACGCCGCCCAGAATCAGCGGCTGCTCCGCCAGACCAAGCGGATGCTGCCCGTGGAGGCCGGCGCAAATCACCTGCTGGGCATCGCCATCGTGGAGGATATCAGCCGTTGCTATCGGGAAGGGAAGGGCTTCTGGAATGCCGGCGAATTCGCCATGGCGCACAATGTCTCCATTCGCGAACTGGAATTCTGCCTGGAGAGCCTGACCCGCGCGGGACTGGTGCTCCAGCGGCAGCCCGAGGCCGATCCCCCCGAGTCCTACGACTACGTCCTGAGCCGACCCGCCGAGCAGATCACGCTGGCACAGGTCTCCGACGCCATCCTGGGTTGCAATACCGAGACCGCCGAGCGGATCAGCCAGTGCATGCCAAAACCCCTGGTGAACTACCTGCAGAAGCACTACCGGGAGATGGAGGAGAAGTTCTCCGCCGTCACCTTCCAGAAGGAGCTCTCCGAGTCCGATAAGTAGCAGCCCTGGGTTTCCAAAGATGTCCCGTGGAGAAAGAACAGTCCGGTTCGTAGCAGTCCTTGCGGCGCTCTTTGTGGCGTCGTGCAGGATGCTGTGGGCGTCGTCGCTGTCGGTCTATGTGACTCTGCCGCCCATGGCGGAGGCGCTGGAGGCCGTCGGCGGAACAGAGGTGTCGGTGGGGGTGTTGTTGCCTGCGGGCGTCAGTCCGGAGACCTACCAGCCCGATGCCCGGACCGTCGCCGCATTGGGGCGCGCGGAGCTCCTGCTCACCATCGGCGCGCCCTTCGAACAGACTCTCTTGCCACGCCTGAAGGAGACCTTCCCCTCCTTGACGGTGGTGGACGGCACCCGCGAGATGGCTTTCCGCACTTTCCCCGATGGCGGACGGGATCCCCATGTCTGGCTCTCGGTTGCCAATCTCTCCCGCTTCGCCGAAAATGCCTGCGACGCGCTCTGCGCGGCACGACCCGAGCACGCCGACGCCTTCCGGGCGAATCTCGCGCGATACCGCGCGTCGCTGGAGGAGCTGAATGCCCATAACCGGGAGTTGCTGTCGTCGTTGTCGGGCAGTGCTGTGCTGGTCTATCATCCCGCCTTCGGATACTTCCTGGGGGAATACGGCATAACGCAGCTCTCCATTGAGGAGGAGGGCAAGGAGCCCTCGCCCCGGGAGCTCCTCCAGACCATCCGGAAAGCCCGGGAGCTGCGGGTGCCCGCCATCTTCGTCCAGCCGCAATTCTCTCCCCGGACCGCGAAGGTCCTGGCTGACGAGCTGAAATGCCGGGTGGTCCCCCTGGATCCCCTTCCTGAAAATGCCTCCCGGGGCCTTCGCGAAATGGCGGAGACTATCGCCCGGGAGTACCAGATTCTGCCTTGATTTCCATGAGTATCCCTGCTGTGCAAATCCAGGACCTCTGCTTCGGCTACGAGGAACGGGAGGTGCTCCATAACATCAATCTGACGGTCTCCCAGGGGGATTTCGCCATCGTGGTGGGACCCAATGGCGGCGGAAAGACCACGCTCCTCCGGCTTATGTTGGGGCTGCTCTCACCCCGATTCGGCTCCGTGCGGATCTTCGGCGCGCCCCCTGAGGAGGCACGTCGGCGCATGGCGTATGTCCCGCAGTCCTTGGAATTCGACCACCGCTTCCCCATCTCCGTATTGGAGACCGCGCTTTTGGGTCGACTGGAACGCTATTCTTTCCTGGGACCCCGGAAGGCCGACCGCGAGATCGCCATGCAGGCGCTTTCCGAGGTGGGGCTCGCCGATGCCGCAAAAAAGCCCTTCGCCGCCTTGTCCGGCGGACAGCGCCAGCGGGTCCTGATTGCACAGGCGCTTTCGTCCCAGCCGGAGCTGCTGCTGCTGGATGAGCCCGGCGCCAATCTGGATGCCCCCGGAGTGGCCACCATCTACGGGCTGCTCAAGGAGCTCAGCCAGCGCATCACCATCGTCATGGTCTCCCATAATCTCACCATGGTGGAGCCCTTCGCAACCCACGTGGTCTGCGTGAACCATACCGCCGATATGCACGAGATCCAGCAAGTCTCCCAGGACGACCTCCATGCCGGGAATTGGGTCCATATCTTCCATCACGAATGCCCCGTGGCGCGGGATGAGCAGAAGGACCCCTGCGCCGGACCTCATCTGGGGGAATGCACCCACGAACACGCACATGTTAGCGCGGATCACTGCGGGTGCGGCCATTCCGGAAAGGAGGTGCGGAAATGACGGAATTCCTCCAGGAGCTCTTCCAGTCGCCGCTGTTGGCGCGTTCCTTGGCGGCGATGATTCTCTCCGCCATCTGTTGCGGCGTGGTGGGATGCTACGTGGTGCTGAAGCGCGACAGCTACGCCGTGGGTGCCGTGAGTCACTCGCTGTTGGGGGGCGTGGGCGTGGTGCTCTATTTGACCGGGTGCTTTCCTGCCCTGGAGACGCGTCTTCCCTGGCTGACGCCCTGGACGGGTGCGTTGGTGGCGGGCGTGGTGGTGGCGCTGGTGATCACTCTCATGACTACACGATGGCACTTCCGCATGGATACCGTGCTCTCCGCAGTCTGGGCGGTGGGCCTGGCGCTGGGGATCTCCTTCGCCAATGCACGACCCGGATACGCCGCGGATCTGAATAGCTATCTCTTCGGGAGCATCCTCATTATCTCCCCACAAGATCTCCAGCTCGTCGCGATCCTAGACGCACTGGTGCTCTTGGGCGCGTATCTCTGGCACTCGCGCTTCGTGGCACTCGCTTTCCAGCCGGAGCTATTGACCCTCCGCGGTCTCTCCCGCGCCCGCACACAGCTCGCTTTCCAGCTCATGGTGGCAGTCACGGTGGTGATTCTCTCTCAGGTGGTGGGAATCATCCTCTGCATGGCACTCCTGATTCTCCCCGTGGCCACCGCGACGCTTCTCTCACGAAAAATCCCCGCCATCATGCTGCTGGCCACCGCACTCTGCTTCCTGTGCTGCTTCCTGGGAGTGGGACTCTCCTACACCGCCGGACGCGGGAGCTTCCTGCAGTCCCCCGGCGCCGTCATCGTGGAGCTCTCCGGCGCCGTATACCTGGGCGTCTGGCTGTGCGTCACACTCTCCCAAAAAATCCTCCGAGGCAAATAAATGCAGAACAAGCTCATCTATGCCGCCAGCGAGAGCTGTCCGGATCTGTGGTACCTCACCGGCTTCGCAGCACCCGATCCCTTCCTGTATTTCCAGACCGGCGACCGACGCATCGCCGCAGTCAGCTGCCTGGAATTGGGACGCGCCCAGAAGGAGTGCCATCCGCAGGTGACCGTGGCCGATGTCCAGCACTTGCCCGAATTCTTCGGCGTGGAGGACAAGAATGAGCCCGGGGAACACTGGTTCGTGAAGCTGGTGCGCACGGTGTGCCGCGGCACCGGCATCTGGGAGTGGGAGGTCCCCGCGTCCTTCCCACTGGCACTGGGGGATCTTCTGCGTGCCAACGGCGTGAAGCTGACCCCCGCGGACTCCCTGGCGCCGGAACGACAGGTGAAGAGCGCTCGGGAGATCGAGGCGGTCCGCGCGGCAGAACGCCTGGCGGAGGCGGGATTGGCTCAGGCCGACGGGATGCTCCGTCAGTCCACCGTGGACGCCGAGGGATACCTGATTCTTGGCGGGCATATCCTGACTGCCGAGGAGCTGCGCGGAGAGGTGGATGCCGCCATCGCCCGGAAGGGCGGACTGGCGCAGGGCACCATCACCGCCCCCGGAGTCCAGGGCGCGGATCCCCACCAGACCGGCACCGGTCCCCTGAAGGCAAATGAGCCCATCGTCATGGATATCTTCCCCCGCGACCAGAAGACGGGATACTTCGGCGATCTGACCCGCACCCGCGTAAAGGGAAAGGCCTCCGACATCGTGAAAAAGGCATACCTGACCGTCCTGGAGGCACAGGAACACGCCCTGAAGGCGCTGCGTCCCGGCGTCACCGGAAAGGAGGTCCACGATGGCGCGGCACGATACTTCGAGGAACAGGGATTCCCACGGGAACGCGACGAGGCCACCGGTCTCTATCGCGGATTCTTCCACGGACTGGGACACTCCGTGGGACTGGAAATCCACGAGGGACCCCACCTCTCCCCAGGAAACCCCTCGCCTCTCACCGCCGGAAACGTGGTCACCGTGGAACCCGGACTCTATGACCCCACCTGGGGCGGCATCCGCATCGAAGACACCGTCGCTATCACCCCCGATGGCATCGATAATCTCGCCGTCGCACCAAAATTCCTGGAACTCTAGAAAGGAAGAGAAGAAACGGTACCGCCGGAAGGCGGAAGAGCGACTAACGGCGCAATGTGCAATGTGCAATGTGCAATGTGCAATGTGCAATGCACCGTACCGCCGGTAGGGCGGAAGAAATTAGGGGGGGGCACGGGGGGCGCAAGCCCCTCCGTCCTTTGGAGATCTTCCTGCGAAAACCGCGCTCGGAAGAAACGCGCCGGTGCAAAGAACGCGCCGCTGTGCGGCCCAAAGAACGCCACCGTACCGCCGGTAGGCGGAAGAAATTAGGGGGGCACGGGGGGGCGCAAGCCCCTCCGTCCTTTGGAGATCTTCCTGCGAAAACCGCGCTCGGAAGAAACGCGCCGGTGCAAAGAACGCGCCGCTGTGCGGCCCAAAGAACGCCACCGTACCGCCGGTAGGCGGAAGAAATTAGGGGGGCACGGGGGGGCGCAAGCCCCTCCGTCCTTTGGAGATCTTCCTGCGAAAACCGCGCTCGGAAGAAACGCGCCGGTGCAAAGAACGCGCCGCGGTGCGGCCCAAAGAACGCCACCGTACCGCCGTTCAGGCGGAAGA
>CAVGTF010000057.1:0-14143 GCA_963632245.1 Anaerovoracaceae bacterium | reverse complement strand
AGACCGCGCTGATCACGATCCTCATCGGCATCTTGGCGCTCTACCACTTCTGCGCCATCGAAAAGGTGGCCACCTTCCCGCCACTGACCCAGCTCAACCAGGAGGCCACCGACTGCATCATGAGCGCCTGTGTCATCATGGCGTTCCTCTCCCTCTACTGCAAGGTCATCCCCAGCCACTTCTACGCGAACTCCCTCACGCTGCTCAACTTCCTCTGCGGAATCATCGCCGCCTGCATCGCCTGGAATACCGATTCCACCCGCGGCACCCTCCTGGCATTCCTCCTGATCTTCCTGGGACAATTCTTCGACCTCTTCGACGGGAAGATGGCGAAGAAATTCGGCTCCACTCCCCGCGGCGCGCTCTATGACGACATCGCGGACGGCACCAGCTTCGGCATCGCCTGCGGAATCATCCTCTACCGGAGCCTGACTACCTCCGGAAACCACTGTCTGGCCGTGGCAGCGCCCATCCTGGCCCTGATCTACGTGATCAGCGTCTTCTTCCGCCTCAAGCGCTTCCTCCACCCAAAGACCCGGATGCCCGAGGGAATTTTCCAGGGACTGCCCTCCCCCGCCGGAGCCCTCCTGGCCGGCGCCGGCGCACTCCTCCTGCGAATCTATCCCTGCGTTGCCACACAGTGGATCTGCGCCGCACTGGCACTCGTCGCCTGCATCCTCATGGTCTCCCATATCCCCTACCGGCACTTCGGACGGGATCTCTGGCCCTCCCTGCCCACCGGACTGCGCGTATTCTTCCTGCTGGCAATCATCCTGGTCTCCTGCTTCGCGCTGGTCCAGAAGGGATGGTCCCACGCGCTGCTCCAGCTCACCATCCTCCTCACCATCACCTACGCCCTGGGCGCCATCGCCCCGAAGGGCTACGTGAAGCAGCGCCTGGAGGAGGCCGCCCGCGAGACCGAAGAGACCGAGAACGACGACGCCGACAAGTAACCACACGCTTTTCACCGCACACCGCACCACGCGATTCCTCCCATGAGAACCACCCTCGCCTCTTTCGCGCTACTGGCATCCACACTGCTCCTCCAGGCACAGGACGCCGCCCCACAGGCCTCCATCACCCTCGAAGACCTCATCGTCAAGGGCGGTCCCATCATGTACATCCTGGTGGGACTCTCCTTCGTGGCCGTGGGACTCATCCTCTACTACTGCTTCTCCCTCCGACGCACCGTCCTGGCACCCGCGAAATTCCTTCGGCAGGCGCAGGATGCCGCCGAGGCCGGTGACTACGATACCCTGGAGGACCTCTCCAAGAAAGACGGCTCCATGGCCGCGAAGGTGGTCCTGGCGTGTCTCCAGGCGCGCGCCGACGGCGGCGAGGACGCGATTGGCGCCGCCATGGAGGAAGAAGGCTCCCGGCAGTTCTCGCTGCTCTGGAACCGCGTGCAGTATCTCCTGGATGTCTCCAGCATCGCCCCCATGGTGGGACTGCTGGGAACGGTCTGGGGCATGATGGTCTCCTTCCTGGCACTGGACACCGAGCTGGCCATGGCCAATAAGGTCAGCTCCCTCACCAGCGGACTCTCCCAGGCAATGTTCACCACCTTCGGCGGACTGATCATCGGCATCGTCTCGCTGGCCGCATACTCCATCTTCCGCGGACGGCTCAATACTCTGGCTACCCAGCTGGAAGAAGACTGCAAGAGCGTGCTCAGGAGGTTCAAGAAGGCATGAACTTCCGAAAGAAACTCCAGGAGCGCGGCCCCTCCTTCCCCATGGCGCCCCTCCTCGATATCGTCTTCCTGCTCCTGATTCACTTCATGGCGGCCACCGTCTTCGCCCAGTGGGAAAAGCAGGTCAATATCGCCGTGCCCACCGCCTCCACCGCACAGGAACAGCGGCGACAGCTGGGCGAGCTGATCCTCAATGTGGATAAGGCGGGTCAGCTCTATATCAACGGACAGCCCTATTCCTCCGAGACCGCCCTGGAACTCCTGAAGCAGATCGCGGATGCCTTCCGCGACCAGCCCATCATCCTCCGGGCGGACAAGGACACCAGCGTCCAGACTCTCCTCCAGGTCATGGATCTCTGCCGCGAGGCCGACATCTGGAACGTCTCCCTGGCCACCGTGGACCCCCAAAAGTGATCCCGGATCACCACCGAGAAGACGCCCCATGAGCCCGCACGCAAAAGCCCTCCTCGCCACACTGGCACTCCTGGCGATCCTGGCACTCCCCGCCGCCGCCCAGGAGGAGCCCCGTCCCCAGAACGGACTGCTCTCGCCGCAGGAATCCCTGGCATTCATCCAGGGGCTCGCCGAGCGGAATCTCCACCAGGAGTGCCTCCAGCAGTGCCAGGAATTTCTCCAGCGCTACCCGAAGCACGAATACCAGGAGCGCGTGGAGCTCACACGCATCCGGAGCCTCTGCGCCCTGGGACGCACCCAGGATGCCGCCCGCGATATCCGGAGCCACCTGGAGGCCTTCCCGAAATCCCCCCATCGCGCGGAACTCCTGCAAATCTTGGGGAACTGTCTGCAGGAGTTGCACCAGGAGGAGCAGGCGGTGGAGGTCTATCGGCAACTCCTATCCCAGGCGGAGGGCACCCGCGAGACCGAGGAGGCGCGCTATCGCCTGGCGGTCTGCCTGGCTGGGCTGAACCGCATTGACGAGGCGAAAAAGGAGCTCCTGCCACTGGTGGGAAAGACCGCCGACGCGCAGCACCTTCCCAGAGTCCACGCAAAGTATTACATGGCGGTGCTTCGGCAGAACCAGGGCGACAACGCCGCCGCGCTCCTGATTCTGGAGCCACTCCTGCAGATCAAGGGCCTCCCTGACGAGACCCGAAAGAATCTCCTCTTGACAGCGGGATATCTCTCCTTCGCACCACCCGTCCGCGACTACACGAAGGCCGCACAGGCCTACGGCGCATTCCTCTCCGAATTTCCCCAGGACGCCCGCCGACAGGAGATCCAGCGGAATCTGCTCTCCTGCCTCTACGCGCAGAAGGATTTCCCGCACTTCCTGGAGGCATTCCAGCAATTCCGGCAGGAACACCCGCAGGATGCCGCACAGGACCAGGAACTCACGTGGCTGGCCGCACAGGCGAATCTCCCCCTGGAAAAGTGGTCGGATGCCCGCGCGCTCCTCCAGGAACTCCTGAAGAATCCCAAGACCACCAGCGCACTGCGCCAAAAGGCCGCCGCCACACGGCTTCTCTGCCTGGAAAACCTCCAGCTCTCCCAGGAGACCCTCCAGGCCGCACAGCAATTCCTGGAGGAATTCCCCAATTCCGACGAAACCGCGGAGGTCCTCCTGCGACTGGCCTCTGCACAGCTGAAGCTAGAGCAGCCCGGTGACGCCATCCAGAGCTATCAAAAGGCACTGCCGCTCCTGGCAGCGAATTCCCCCACGCTCTACCAGAATACCGGCGTGGTCCTGGCACGGCTCCTCGCTGCACAAGACCGCCCCGCCGAGGCCGCCACACTCTATCTGGATCTGGCACAGCGGGTCCCGGAGCCCCTCCCCGCGAGCATGAAGAATGCCGCCGAACTCCGGAAGTCCGCCCTGGGTGCCCTCTCCCGCGCCCCGAAGGACTCCCGCGCAATCCCATTGGCAGCACAGCTCCTGTCAACCGCGCAGTCCCCCGAGGAGCGCCTCCCGCTGCTACAATTGCAGTTGCATTTTCAGACCAGCCAGGGACTCCTCGCCGACGCCGAAAAGTCCGCCACCGAGATCCTCTCCCTGGCCACTCCCGCCGGGCATCCGCAGTGGCTCCTGAAACGCGCCGCACTCCGCCGTGCCCAGAAGAACTACTCCGGCACGCTGGAGGACTACCAGTCGCTCCTCCAGGATCCCAATGCCACACCGGAGATCCGCGCACAGGTGCTCCCCGATCTCCTCACGCTTCTATACTATCTGAAACAAGGCGACCACTCCCAGCCATATCTGGAGGAGTTCTTCGCCACGCAGCCGCCACTCGCCCTCTCCACGCCCATCCTGGCGCATATCGCGCGGGAACGCCGAGAGGCACACGATCTGATCAATGCCGCGCGATGCTATCGGCGAATCCTGGAAGACGCCACACTCTCCGCCACCGAGCGCACACAGCTCCTGGTTCTGCTGGCGGAGGTACACTTCCAGGAAGGCGATGCCACACAGTGCAAACAGCTCCTGGCACAATCCGAAAGCCTGCTCCAGGAACAGGGATTGCCCCCCACCAGCGATGCATTGGCACTCCTGGCAGAACTCGCAATCCGCGAAAATAACCCCGATGTGGCACTCACCTATGCGCGACAGTCCCTGGGAGGAAAGGACACGCCGCTCCTGAAGGAGACGCTCCCACGCGCACGATGGGCACAGGCACAGGCGCTCCTGGATCTCAAGGACTACCCCGGCGCATTCTCCGCAGCCGCACAGGGATTCATCCTCGAAAAGGATCCCGCATACACGCCAAAATGCTACCTCATCGCCGCCGCCGCAAAAGACGCACAGGGCGATTCCAAAACCGCACAGGAACTGCGCGCCGCCGCTACGCAAGCCGCCTCTGCAGAATAGTTCTAAGCAATTCATGGCCTGCCTATGATGTATGGCAAGCCAGGCGCACTGCCCCGCAATAGAATAACGAAAGGACGGGGACTGCCGCCCCCGCTCCCCCCTTCTGCAGGTAGAAAGGAGAAGGTAGTAGGTAGTAGGTTAAACGGTGCCCGCGGCGCTCTTCCCCCCTTCTGCAGGTAGAAAGGAGAAGGTGGTAGGTAGTAGGTGAAGCGGTGCCTGCGGCGCTCCCCCGAATTAGTACCTAGCAGGTTAGTGGTTAGCTGTTAGTCTGCAAGGTGCCGCAGGCGCTCTTCCGCCTGCCGGCGGTACGGTACCGACCCCGCTACCCTGGATCTTCCGGAAGCCATCGCTGCCCAAAAGCCTTTGGGGGGCACGGGGGGCATGGCCCCGACCTCCTTTGGTTGTTTCTGCCCCTATCGCCCCCACCGGCTCTGGATGCAAGGCGCCCCGCCTAATCTCTTCCGCCTACGGCGGCACTTGCGGCGCTCTAGCGCCTACAGCGGCATATACCGCAAAAATTGTACATTCCTAATTCGCAACTGCGGCGCACTTTAGCGCAGCTGGCGGTTTGGCGACGCGGAACGCGGCGACAAGGCCCACTGCAGAGTGGCCACAACTCCTCATTCCTCATTCCTCATTCCTCATTATCACAACCCTTCCCCCATGAAACACCCCCTCCTCCCCCTCCTCCTTGCCGCCATGACGCTCTCGCTCTTCGCCTTCGAGATCCGTCTCCCCAAGAATGCCGACGCCCCCGAGAAGACTGCGGGAAAGGAATTGCAGAAGTATCTGCAGCTCTTGAGTAGCGAGCCCATTCGGGTGACGTTCAAGGAGAATGGCCATGGTCATTCCCTCGAGGGTGATATCTGTGTAGGCAAGAGTCCGGAGGCGCAGGCAGCGCTAGGCATCTCCGACTGGAAGACCCTCCAGCCCGACGAAGTCCTCTACAAAGTGGACGACCAGGGCGTGCTGTGGATTGCCGGCGAAGGCAGCCGTGGCACCCTCTATGCCGCCTACGAACTCCTGGAGCGGGAATACGGCGTGCGCTTCTTCACCCGCGACTGCGAGTTGCTCCCCAAGACCGCGGGCGCTCTAACACTGCCCGCAAAGGGCACTAGCCACCGGTATGCACCGCCCTTCATCTCCCGCGTCGCATTCTTCCAGAGCATCGTGGAGGGCACCCCGGAATTCCTCCCCAAGACCCGCAATAACTTCCTGGGAAACTTCCGCACTGTGCCCGAGGAATTCGGCGGCACCGACAGCATCGTCGGCTTCGTCCACACCATGAGCCGACTGGTCCCCGAAAGCAATTTCGCCCAGCATCCCGACTGGTTCGCTCTGCGTGACGGGAACCGCTATCCCGGCGGCACCATCGGGCAGCCCTGCCTCTCCAACCAGGGCGCCCGTCAGGAGATCATCCGGAATGTGCTTGCCGAGCTCCGCAAGGACGGCGGGAAGAGCCGCTTCATCTCCGTCTCCCAAAACGACAACCAGCGCTACTGCCAATGCGATGCCTGCAATGCCTTCGTAGAGGCCCACGGCAACCAGACCGACCTGCTCATTGACTGCGTCAACCAGGTGGCCGATGCCGTGGCGAAGGAGTTCCCCGGCGTCTATGTGGACACCCTGGCCTACAACTACACCCGACAGCCCCCCAAGACCGTCATGCCCCGGGACAACGTGGCAATCCGCTACTGCACCATCGAGGCACACTCCTTCTTCCCCCTGGAATCCGCCCAGAACAACGACCTCTTCCAGGAATTGCTCCAGTGGAAGCCTGTGGCAAAGCACATGCTCATCTGGAACTACGTCACCGATTTCGCAAAATACTACCTGCCACACCCCGATTTCCACGCATTTGCACAGGATACCCGCTTCTTCCAGGAGTGCAACGCCATCAATATCTTCCAGCAGGGCGCCTACGAGGCCTGCGGAGCCGCCGCCGATCTGGCAGACCTCCGCGTATACCTGCTCTCACGACTCCTCTGGAATCCCCAGGAAGACGAACAACAGCTCCTCGATGAATTTCTCAAGAATTTCTACGGTCCCGCAGAGCCCTACGTGCGCGACTACCTGAACACCATCACCGACCTGGTCCGCAACAACCCGATAGCGCTGGACAACTGCTACCCCGCGGACACCAACAGCTGGCTCACCGAGCCCCAGCTGGCCACTCTCTGGAAGCGCATCTACGACGGCGCGCAATCCCTGAAGGACGATCCCGTCTACGGTCCCCGCATGGCCGTGGCCGCCCTCCCCATCACCATGAATCTCATGGAACACCCGGATCTCTTCCTCAAGGCGCCCGCAGACCGCCTCCCCGAGCTCCGCGATGTGGATCCCCGTGAGGTCATTGACTTCTGCGACAAGACCCTGAAGGCCAATGGCATTGTCGCCCTTAGCGAGCAAAAGCGCACTACCTCCGAGGAGTGGGTCAACAAGCGCCGCTCCCCCTTCGATACCACCCTCCGCCTCCCCAAGGCCACGCCCATCCCCGCAGCGGACATCCCCGCAAAACTACAGGGACTGACCGAGATCCACGGATGGAATGTGGAGAATCTGGGATACAAGACCACCGAGTATAACCCCACCACCATCGATCTGGTCAGCGATCCCAATGCCTATGGCGGAAAGGCACTGACCATGCCCAACACCCACCACGAGTGGTATATCCAGCTCAACGACCTCCCCAATGGCGTCTGGGATGTCTATCTCACTCTGCGCTGCGATGTAAAGCCCGGCAAACCCGCCACGGGCCCCGTCATCAAATTCGGAAACTACCCCGAGGGACCCGATGTAGATAACCTCACCGCAAAACAGCTCGCCGGTCCGAAATACAAGCTCTTCCACGCCTGCCGCACCAATCTGGGACGCTGCACGAACTTCTATATCTGCCCCCTCATTAACCCCAACGTGGAACGAATCTACATCGACCGACTCTTCATCGCAAACCCCACCAACGAATCCGGCGCGCCATTGCAGTAACACCGTAAGTACTTAGCAATGTGCGGCTAGTGATTAGTTACAAGGTCGCTCCGCGGGAATTCTGCCGCCAGTGCGGCGGTACGGTACCGCCCCCCAAGGCGGTGCTAACACCGGAGCGATTCTTCCCTAGCTGGATCCAACCAAAGGACGGAGGGGTGTTGCGCCCCCCGTGCCCCCCAAATTGGTACCTAGCAGGTTAGTGGTTAGCTGTTAGTCTACAAGGTGCCGCAGGCGCCCTTCCGCCTACCGGCGGCACTGCGCGCCAGGCGCGCTTAGCGCACGCGCCGGTAAATTCCGGCGCGGGGTTTCGCCACGCGGAACCCTGGCCTAACTTCCTCCCTCCTCCTTCCTCATTCCTCCTTTTTTCACAAATTCCCCATGAACCGCGCCCTCCCGAGCATCCTTTTCGCCACCGCGCTCTCGCTCTTCGCGCTAAACATCCATCTGCCCGTGAATCCCGCCGGCCATGAGCGCACTGCTGGCGAACAGCTCCAGAAGTACCTACCGCTACTGAGCGGCGAATCCCTGGATGCCGTCCTGCTACAGGATGGCCATGGCGCCCCGCAGTCCGGCGAAGTCTGCGTGGGCCGCACGGACGAATCCCTCCAGGCGCTGGGGCTTTCTGCCTGGACCGATCTCCAGCCCGACGAAGTCCTCTACATGGTTGACAACCAGGGCGTGCTCTGGATTGCCGGCGAGGGTCTCCGTGGTGTCATCTACTCCGTCTTTGAATTCCTGGAACAGGAATACGGCGCCCGCTTCTTCACCGAAAGCTACGAATACCTCCCCAAGACCAGCGGCGTCCTCACCCTGCCCGCAAAGGGCACCAGCCACCGCTACGCGCCCCCCGTCATCTCCCGCGTGGTCCTCGCACAGGGCATTGTCAGCGGCCCCCCCGACTTCCTCGTCAAGACCCGCAACAACTACCTGGGCAACTTCCGGACTCTCTCCGACGACTGGGGCGGACTGGACGGCATCATCTTCTTCTGCCACAGCATGAACCAGATGCTCACCGAGGCATACTTCCAGAATCACCCCGAGTGGTTCGCCCTCCACGACGGCCTCCGCCAGGCCGGCGCCTACAGCCAGCTCTGCCTCACCAACCAGGAGATGCGCCAGGAGCTCACACGATTGGTCCTGGCCGCCCTCCGCAAAGACGGCGGACGCAACCACTTCGTCTCCGTCTCCCAGAACGACAACCAGCGCTACTGCCAGTGCGACAACTGCAATGCCTTCGTGGAAGCCCACGGCAACCAGACCGATCTGCTCATTGACTGCGTCAACCAGGTCGCCGATGCAGTGGAGAAGGAGTTCCCCGGCGTCTATGTAGACACCCTGGCCTATAACTACACCCGCCAGCCACCCCAAACTGTCGTGCCCCGGGATAACGTGGCAATCCGCTACTGCACCATCGAGGCGAAGTCCCTCTATCCCCTGGAATCCACCCAGAACAACGACCTCTTCCAGGAATTACTGTCCTGGAAGGGCATCGCCAAGAAGATGCTCATCTGGAACTACATCACCGACTTCATGAAATACTACCAGCCGCATCCCAATTTCCATAATTTCTCCCAGGATGCGCGGTTCTTCCAGGAGTGCAATGCCATCAATATCCTCCAGCAGGGCGCACACGATGCCGGCGGAGCCGCCGCCGATCTGGCAGATCTGCGGAACTACGTTCTCAGCCGACTCAACTGGGATCCCCAGGCCGACCAGGAGACCCTCGTTGAGGAATTTCTGACACACTTCTACGGTCCCGCAAAATCCTACGTGCGCGACTACCTGGATACCATCACCACCCTGGCACAGGCCACCACCACCGCCACCGATACCTGCTACGCCCTGAATACCACTAGCTGGCTCTCCGACAGCGATCTGGCGAGCCTCTGGAAACGCGTCTACACCGGAGTCACCGCACTTCAAAACGACACCACCTACGGCCCCCGCATGGCCCTGGCCGCACTCCCCATCACCATGAATCTCCTGGAACGCCCGGAGCTGCTGGTCTCCGATACCTCCGCGCGCCCCGAACCCCTCCAGGATGTGGATCCCAGTGCCCTGGTCAACTGGTGCGAGAAGGTCCTCGCTGACAACAGCATCACTGCCCTCAACGAAGGCAGCAAGCTCACTGCGAAGGAATGGCTCCGCCGCCGCCGCGCCTCCTTCTCCTCCGTTCTGGTCCTCCCCGACATCGACCAGACCACCACCATCCCCAGCGAACTCTTGGCAAAGGGCAATGTCTGGGGCTGGAATATCGATGACATGGGCCCCGCTGCCTCGCCCTATGCCTCCAACACCATCGAACTGGCTGACGACTCCGCTGCCGACGGCGGAAAGGCCTTCACCATGCCGAACATCCATACACAGTGGTTCATCCAGCCGACGAAGCTCCCCAATGGCATCTGCGATGTCTATCTCACCGTCCGCGCAGACGCCAAATCCGGCAAGACGCCCTCCGGCGCCGTCTTCGCCTGCGGAGGCTACCCCGCTGGCCCCAATTATAGCAGTGGGGATGCCAGCACCCTGGTCGGAAAGGACTACAAGCTCGTCTATGTGGGAAAGACCAACCTAACGAAATGCGACTACTTCTACGTCTGCCCCATCATCAACGACACTGTGGAGCGCTTCTGGGTCGACCGATTCTTCATCGTGAACCCCACTGACGATAACGGAAACGCCATCACTCCCCTGGAATAACACCGCCTAACTTCCTCCCTCCTCCTTTTTTCCTCAAATCCGTAATGTGCGGTTTGCAAACCGTGGAACTGCGGTTAAAGTAACCGCCGTGTTTTTCAAGGCGCGATAGCCAAGTGGTAAGGCGAAGGTCTGCAAAACCTTTATTCATCGGTCCGAATCCGATTCGCGCCTCCAGATTTTTCCCCCGAGGTTGACTCGCAACGCTGGCCGGCTGTGTTAAGGAGAAGCATTTCTCTCACGGCCGGCTTCGTCTTATCTGCCCGTCATACCCGAGAAAAACCACTATGGGATGCCCCGACGCGACACGAGTGTCGCCCCACGGCTCCTCCCCCCGCTCCCAAAGGATATTTCTCTCCCCCGATCCCTGCATGAGTAAGAAACGCTTCACCTACGACGACGCCTACGACGAGGATGACGAGCTGCTGCTGGACCGAAAGGCCAAGCGCAAGCGGGAACGGGAGTTAGAACGGGAGCGCCAACGGCAGGAGGCCGCAGAACAGGCCCCCGCACGCCCCCTCGATGAGGCCGTCGCTAAAATCGTGGCCGCGTGCCAGGAAAACCAGTGGCGACAGGCCTCCGTCCTCTGCCTCCAGGCTATGGAAAAATTCCGTCAGGAGGGCCAGGAGGACGACGCGGCTTCGATCGCCGCCATCTATCCCAAGATCGACCGCTCTCTGCGGCGACAGATGATCGCCGCCTTCATTCGCGAATCAGAAGCCCTCTTGAGCCATAAGGAGTAATTCCCGCATGCTGGGAAACAACGAGAAAATCGAAGGAGTCAGCATCCCTGACCTGTTCTCGGCCATGCTGGCCGAACTGCCCTGGCGCTCCCTCAGCCAGTACATCACGAGCAACGCACAGCTACTGAAGATCTGCACCTTCGGTGGACACCGGGTGGACCCCCAGCAGCGCCCCCGGCTCATGAAGCAGATCCAGAATGAGGCCGCGAAGGGCAACTACGCCGACCCCACCTGCAACGCGCTCTTCGCCGCCTGGTATCCCGTCCACAAGGAACTCCACGAGAAGCTGGAGGACTACTTCAAGTCCGAGGAATACAAGGCATACCGCGCCGAGAACAAGCTCAACGAGGAGGACTATGTCCTCTCTGACGAAATGTTCCAGAAGTTCTTCCAGGTCTCCGACCTGAAGGTCTGGAAGATCCTTCTTGCCTTCTCTCCTCTGAAGTTCTCCAAGGAGCAGGCCGAGCAGATCCTGAATCAGCAGGCGGGCTCCGCCGAGCTCCTGGAGCAGGTCGCCTCTTTGGAGGCAAAGCTCGCCGATTCCCAGAAGAAGGAGTCCGCCGCCCAGGCCGAACTGGAGCGCGCCCGCGCACAGCAGCAGAGCCAGGAGAACGAGCTCAAGAATCTCCGTCAGCAGCTTCGCACCCAGAAGAGCGAACTGGATGCGGTCAACCAGAAGCTCCAGTCCTCCTCCGCCGAGACCAAGCGGCTCTCCGCACTGCTCTCCTCCCAGTCCGAGGAGCTCACCAAGAAGGCCGCCTCCGCTTCCGAAAATGCGGACCGCGTCACCACCCGCCTCCAGGCGGAGATGGCACGCATGAAGGATGAGGTCAACGAGTGGCAGAACAAGTTCCAGAAGCAGCTCCAGGAGAACCGACAGATCCAGCACGATTCCCAGGCCGCCGACAACCGCACCCAGAAGGCCGCCGAGGAAAAGGAGGCCGCTCTCAAGAAGCTCGCCGAATCCCAGAAGTTCGTCGATCTGCTCCTCTCCCGCGTGGAATGGGCGAAGCTGGGCTCCCAGCTCAAGCTCTCCCCTACCCTCCGCAAGAATTTCAACAGCATGGTCAAGCGCCTCAACTACGAGGAAGACCTCTCTCTCACCATCGAGGGGACCCTCCCCCAATTCTGGGAAAGACTCCTCAAGGGCGAGACCGCCCTCATCCAGAAGATCGCCAAGTCCAGCACCCTGGAGGTCATGAACGGCGATATGTCTGCCTTCTGGGATGAGATCAAGGACAGCTTCGCAGAAGTCCAGAGCTCCCTGGAGGCCCGCGTCTTCATGGTCGGACTCCTCCACGAACTCCTCTTCACCATCTATACCCCCGAACAGCTGGCCACACCCACCATCCCCGCTGCTCCCGCAAAGAAGAAATCTGCGGAATAACGCCGAAATAGGTTGTAATCCCCACCTACGACGCTATAGTAACCCCGCTTTCCAAATCAAACGTGCGATTAGCTCAGTTGGTTAGAGCGCTACCCTGACACGGTAGAGGTCGCTGGTCCGAGTCCTGCATCGCACACCATTTCAACAAAAAAGCCGCAAGCCCCTCCGCTTGCGGCTTTTTTGTGTTTGTTCGGAATCAGGGTAAACATCTTCTCACGATAGAACCTGTTTTTCTTTGATACCAACCTCAATTCTACGTAGTGTCACGACTCCCCCCAAAAAATACCAAAATCGATCGCATTCAGTGTGATATCGGGGAAAAACACCTCACACAAAACACGACAATCTCCTTTTCAACGATCTCCTTCCTGAAATCCCGCCAAACTTGACCATACATAGAATCCAATTAACTTCTACATAACCATGAACTAGTCCATCGCAAAATAGTCTAGGTCAGCTCCACGCAAGATCTCACGCAAGGACTTTCCATCCTCCAAAACGTGTGCATCCAGCATGTCCTCCACATTTGGCTTAAATTTCAATGTACGTTCATTGCCATTACGATCTGTAAATTCAAGCCAATCCCCAGGACTCAAGGTGTAGTCTATCCCTTTATAACCAAGCCTAACAGAATTCCAACCGGGACTCTTCAAGTAATCATAAAAAACTTCTTCCCAGGTTGCCAACTCCCTATCTTCATTGTAATTTTTCATCGAACGAACTCCATTTTTACGCCTAAAGCCCTAAAAACATCATTAAAGCGCATTCGTTCAGATAAAGACAACGCCCTAGTCGTGGAAGACCTAACAAAAGATCCATCTGACGATTCATGCCATTCCTGCACATGGGGAATACCCTTCTTAAAATCGCCATGGTTATGCCCCCAATCAACATCAAGAAATGGTTTTCGATCTTTATACAATCTTAATTGGGTGATATTTCCCATACCATCTTCCCGCAAATACATGGTATTTGGTGTATTGCAAAACTCGGGAAGGCCTTTATGCGGATCTCCAACATGTCTTAATACTTTGATGCCTGCAATTGGATCACGTGATCTCCTGTATTCTTGATGAGAAAAACCTCCGCTTTCTAAAAAACTTCCTCGCCCACCCATTTTTTTTCACCTCCTAGCTTTACAACTAAAATCTACTCAGTCTTTTTTAGAAATTCTTTCACATGATCTATCAGTCCATTGCAAAATAATCCAGATCCGTACGACGCATCAACTCACGAGGGGAAAGACCGTCTTCCAACACATGGGCATCCATCATGGTCTCCACATCCTGCGGGAACTGAAAAGAATGCTCCACACCCTCTCGATCAACATAAAAAATGTTATCTCCCCAGGAAAAATTATATTCCACGCCACGAAATCCAACGCGCACATTATTCCATCCTGGCACCTTGAGATAATCATAAAAAACCTCCTCCCAAGTGTCCATCTCCTTTGTCTCAGTATAATTCAACATAATTCACTCCCGGATTTGAGATTATTGATCAATTTTTCGAGAACCTTTTTCTCACGTTCATTTAATGGCCGTGGAGGCTTTCGCTCTAAACTTCCATCCCTATGATGAACCCAGACATGAATATGGGGTTCCCCCACAGGCAAATCTCCATGGGAATGCCCCCAATCTATGTCATACTTTGGCTTTCTCCCCCGGTAAAATCGAATCTGATTTATATGTCCCTTGCTATCTTCATGAAGATACGCCGTATGCGAAGAATTTGAATAAAGAGGCAATCCAGAATTGGAGTTTGTCACATGTTTTATGACCTTGATCCCGACAACGACTTTTTCCGTTACAAAATCT
>CAVGTF010000056.1:0-14205 GCA_963632245.1 Anaerovoracaceae bacterium | reverse complement strand
CTTTCGGGCCGAGCGGATGGCGTGGAGTGCGTCTTCGACGACGACGGCCTGATCGGCGGGGATCTGTTCCTTTTCCAGGAGGACCTGAAAGAATGCGGGGTTATCCTTCGAGATTCCGAGTTCCGTGCAGGTATAGATCTTCTGGAAGAAGTGCTGTATTCCGGTGCGTTTGAAGGCGGCGGTCGCCAATTCGCGATCGGAGGCGGTAGCCACGACGCAGGGGATATTGTTGTCTGCCAGGCACTGGAGTGCTTCGATGACGCCGGGTTTTGCGGGCGCCTTGTCGGTATAGAATCCGCGTGCCATATCATCGAGTGCCTGAACGATTTGGGGGACGGATTCGGTAAAGCCGTATTCCCGTTCGAACATCTCGGCTGCCTCAATCATGGAGAGTGCAATGAGGTGTTGGCGGAATCCGGGCTTGGGCTCCTTTCCGTGGAGGCGGAGGAAGTCCTCGCCCAGCGTTTCCCAGAGCGGCATGGTATCCAGTAGCGTGCCGTCCATATCGAAGATGAAGTGTCTCATTTATCGTATTCCTCGAGAATTTTGACGAGGCGGTATGCCTCGGTGACGCTCCAGGCCTGTGCGCAGCAGCCGCGGGTGTCGTGTGGGGAATCGCCGTCCAGGATTTCGGGGAGGTGTCCCAGGCATCCGCGTCGCAGGAGCTGTCCGGTTCCCTGGAGGAGTGCGTGGACGGCGGGTGCGGCGGGCTTTCCGTAGGTCTGGAGGAGCGCCTCGCAGAAGGAGGGCATGACCCAGGGCCAGGCGGTGCCATTGTGGTAAGCGGGCTTTCGGCGGGTATCCTCGTCGCCCTTGTATTCGCCCCAGTAGGGGTATGAGGGGTTATTGAGGAGGGAGCCGTCCTTGTAGATGGGCAGGAGGACCTCCACGCGCTGGTCGGCCAGCGTGCGGATTGCTCCGGGAGTCAGGAGGTGTCCGGCGGCGGCCAGGACATTCCTGCGGAGTTCGGGGTCCGTGATCAATCCGGGGGCGGTGAGGGCGAAGAGCTGGTTGGGGCGGCAGGCATCGTCCTTCACCGCCTTTGCGGCGGGGGTGCCGGGATTTGCGTGGAGGCAATCGGAGAGCCCCACATTTCTACGGGAGGGATAGAGCTCGTTCACCGAAGTGCGGACCTTTTCTGCCAGAGCGGCATAGTCCTTCTCGCCGGTGATTTCGGCGAGGAAGCAGAGGGTCTGATACCAGAGCGCCTGGATCTCGATGGGGTATCCCTGCCGCGGGGTTCCTGCAGGGAAGTTCGTGTCCATCCAGGTGAAGTGCGAGGGGCTGAAGATCAGTCCGGACTCGGCGTCCATGCAGATGCCATTGGGAGTGCCCTTCTGGTAGTATTCCGCAATGGACTCCACCACCTGGAGCATGGTGCGCTTTCCGCAAGGGAGCGCCAGCAGTTCCGCCAAGGCGTCGTGTCCGGCCCAGCGACCGTATTCCCGGAGGGCGACAACGAACCAGAGGGAGGCATCCACGGTATCGCGGTTAGAGACATTCACGCCAGCGATCATGTTGGGCAGGGTGCCCTTTTCCTCGTAGGTAGCGAACTCCTGGAGGATATCGCGGCAATCCTGGAAACGTCCGTCTGCCAGCAGTCCGCGGATGCAGATGAGCGTATCGCGTCCCCAATCGAGGAACCAGGGATATCCGGCAATGACCGTCTTGCGGGTGCCGCGGCGTACCACGAAGGCATCCAGGGCCTCCCGCAGCACCTGTCCCAGGGGGGCCTGCACTCCGGGTTCATGGAAGGAAAGCCCGTGTGCGGGCTCGGCGGGGGCGGCCATAGCGGGCTTCTTCGGTTCGAGGACCGCGAATTCCAGCACTGCGGTCTCGTTGCGCTTGAGCTGGAGCCGGAAGTGTCCGGGGCAATAGAGATCGTGATTTGCGCGCAGTCCCCGTTCCGCCTCCATGGCGTTATGGAGATTGTAGGTCCATTCGCCGTCATTGAGGAAGACACCGCGGCTGGCGCGGGCCTCCAGGCGATTTCCACTTTCCAAAGCGAAGACGAAGCCGTTCTCAAAGGGTGTGACGCGTCGTGGGAAGGAGCGTTCTGCGCCCTGGTATGCCAGCGTGGGATTGTGGTTGCAGCAGTCATCCACATCGGGCTTCAGAATGAGAGTGACGGGGGCATTGGCATCCAGCGCGGGCAGTTCCAGATCCTCGGGGGGCGGGCAACGGGTGAAGATGAGCCGTCCGCGATTCTCCTCGGCATCCAGCTCGTAGCGGATGGCCAGGTAGGCATTTCCGCCCATGCCGGAAGGCACGACGAAATGCCAGGAGGCGGCATTTTTTCCGGGAACTGCGAAATCGGTCTGGCACTTCGCGCTGATCTCCTGGGCGTAGTCGTGGTAAATCAGCCAGGCGCGGACGCGTGAGAGGACGGTGGTGCGGTCGGAGGGCAGCTCCGGATTCTGGTTTGCCGCCAGGAGGGCGTCGTATTGCCCCTCCAGATTTCCCCACATGCCGCGAACCAGGCCATAGCTGCCACGGGAATTAGTAGCCAGCGCGCAATGGCGGTGCGTCAGATTCTTCTGGATGATGCGCCGCAGGACATTCACCTGGGCGGTCTCCGGGAAGACCTGCGCCCGCACGTCGAAGCGCCGGATGTATCCGGCGTTGCCGTAGGTCACCAGGTGGAGATTTGCGACCACGGGGTGTGTGATGCGTTTTTCCAGGGGAGTCAGGATCACGAAATGCCGTCCATCTGCCATGGGGATGGAGTGGAACTTGCAGTGGACCACGCCGGACATGTCGACCTGTCCCTGGAAGGGCGTGTCATGGCGGATGAGCAGATAGTGATCCACGGGCACCACGATATCGCGGCGGCCGTCATTCTCGGGGGCCCACTCCGCCAAAGGAACGTAGTTCCGGGTGTTCCCCGCCAAGTCCGCAAAGAATTTTGCGGGATCCTGGAAGAGCGCATACGCCTGATCCTCCAGCGGGAGGGATTCCAGGTCGCCCATGCCATTGAGGGAGACGCGGAGGCGCAGGACGGTGGCCAGCAACTGCTGTCGTGCCACGGCATCGTAGGGTTCTTTCGGGAGCGCCTGTCGTCCGGGATAGCAGAGGCAGAGGACCTGTCCCGCCTTCAGGGGAATGCGGTAGAGGCACTCTTCGCGGACGGCGGGGATGGCGCGTCCGGAGAGCAGATCCACCGGGCGGCTTCCGGGATCGAATTCCTGGAAGTGCCACTGGTATTCGGCAGTCTCGTCGGTCTTGGGATTGGCCACCACCAGCACCGAGTGTTCGCGGTCGCCGCGGGGTTCCCGCAATAGTCCCACTGCGCTTCCGCCGGAGCCGTAGGGAACCCGGAGTCGCGCATCGGCGCGGAAGGCGGGGTGGCTCTTCATGAGGGCATTGAGGGAGGAGAGGAGCGGCACCATGTTGTCGGGATCGCCCCAATTCAGGGAGTGCGCGCCATGGACATCGATCTTCTCGGTGGCATACCACTCCACGCCGTTGGCGATGCCGAAGCATCCCGCGGGGGAGAAGAGCGCGCTGAGGGTCACACGGAGTCGCGCCCACTCCTTGGAGCGCGCGGCCAGCCGGTCGTTGTCGTGGGTCTCGGCGAAGTGCACCAGTGCGCCGTAGGAAGCGGAGTAGTTTGAGGAGAACTCCAGATAGCGTCCCATCTCCTGGGCGCTGTAATTCTGGAAGAGCTCGGAGTATGCCCAGTCCAGATCGGCCTCCTCCAGGAGATGCGTAGTGGCATCCTGTCCGCCGCCCAGGCCCTCCAGGAAGAAGACCGTATCGGGGAATTGCTGGCGGACCTTCGCCACGATGTACTTCCAGACGGGGACGGGCACCATGTAGCCCGCATCGCAACGGAAGCCATCCACGCCATTACGGCACCAATGCAGGAAGATCTCCGCAAGCCGAATCCAGAGCTCCTTCCGGGAGAAATCCAGCTTGCAGAGATCGGCCCAGACTACGCCCCAGGCTCCGGGAGACTGGAAGGAGCCATCGGGATTCCGGGCAAACCACTCGGGATGATGGGACTGCAGGACGCTGGCCCATCCAGTGTGATCGATGGGCAGATCCAGGAAGACCATCGCGCCGCGAGCGTGGACCTGGTCCACCAGCTGGAGGAACTGTTCCAGGGGCGTGGTGCGCTGGTCGAACTCGGCCATGGAGGCATCCACGTCGTAGAAATCCAGGGGAGCGAAGGGGCTCCCGAAGCGTCCCATGCGCGCGAAGGTAGTGGGGACAGGATGGACGGGCAGGAACTGCAGGATCCGGAAGCCCATCTGCCCCAAGATAAGATCCAGCTTGCTCTGGAGGGCGCGGAAGGTCCCGGAGGGCGGGATCACGGTGTAGTTCGCCTTGTCCAGCGCCTGCGCGGCATTCTGTTCCTCGCCCGTGACCGACTTTCCGGAGATATTTGCGCCAAATTGCCGGACGAAGGCGTTATAGATCGTATTTCCGGCGGCGCAGAGCTCGGAAATCACCTTCACGGAGGCATTCTCGCCGCGGGGCCAGAGGACCTCGCCGGTGCTCTCCTCCAAGAAGAAGCATACGTATGAGAAGACGCCCACCTCCACGAGAGGGAGGCGGATTTCATACTGCATGGGCCCCATCTGGCGCATGGGGAGATCCCGCCAGTCGCGTCCCAGGGGCGCCTGACCCATCTCCACTTCCTGCACGACCTCCTGACGCTGGATCTCGCCATTGCCCAAGTTGGTGCGCACGAAGGCGGAGCCGCGGCAGGGGCGATTCAGGGTGAGAGTGATCCGGAGGGTATCGCCCACATGACGGACCTTCCGGTCGTGGGGCGCGGGATGCTGCTCCAGCACGGGAGCGGTGGAGGCGGAAAACATAAAGGCAGTATGGGGAGTAGAGAGTGGATTTTCAAGAAAGAAAGAAAGAGGGAGAAGCGGGAGGGGACAATATCGCGTCCCGTCTCCCGGCCTTCTCCCTCCTGTCCGCGAGCGACCTGCCGCTCGGCTAGTCCAGGTTGACTTTCTTGTGCTTGACCGTGATCTTTCCCTCGGAGACGCTCACGCCATTGTCAATCACGGAATTGTTGACATCCGACAGAATCGCGGAGCAGGTGGAGCGAATGGGATCGGTGAGGCTCTCCCGGAGTCCCTCGGGGACGGGGAGCAGTCCGATGCGCACGCTTTCGCTATAGAAGTTTGCGATGCCGGAGCCCACATTGCAATTTGCGAAGGTGACGGAGGCGGGAACGAATCCCCAGAAGGTGGTGCGGACATAGGTGGACATGGTGCCGTCCTCGTGGTAGCGCACGGAGATCTTCGACACCTTGGGACCCTCGCTGTCGCCACTAGAGCGTCCGACCATGTAACTGCACAGGTCGGTGGCTTCCTGGTCGGTGAGCTCTACGGTTTTTGATCCGCAGAATTTGTTCTTTGCGGCGGTCTGTCCATCCTCGGAGGTAGAGAGTGCGCCGCAGCTGGGGAAGCAGAAGCCGACTGCGAATGCCACGACCAGGACGCCGATGATGATTCCGCCCACGATGTTCTGCATGGTGGTGGAATCCTTCTTGGTGCCCAGATCGGCGAAGTCATCCGGACGGATCTCATCCAGGTTCATTCGCTCACCACAGCCGCGGCAGAAGACCGCGCTAAGCAGATTGTCCGTTCCACACTTGGGGCATCTAAGCATAGTTCTCTAAGCTCCTTTTGGAAGGTAATGAGGTTTTAGGAAAGTCGGGGAATTCGTGAGAGAGAAGAGGGAAGAAACCTACTGGAAGCGCAGCTCGAACTTCTGGGGCATCCGGAGGATGGAGTCCTTTCCGACGGAATTCGGATCGGCGGCGGGGAGGTAGTCCAGATTGTAGTGGAGACCCCGGGACTCCTGTCGTGCGGAGGCGGCGTCGATGATCATCTCGGCCACACTGGCGAGATTGCGCAGCTCGATGAGGTCGGGAGTCAGCAGGAAATTCCAGTAGTACTTCTCGATCTCCTTGCGAATCATGCGGATGCGGTTCTTGGCACGCTCCAGGCGCTTGCGGCTGCGAACAATGCCCACGTAGTCCCACATGAGCCGGCGGATCTCGTCCCAGTTGTGAGTGATGACGATCTGCTCATCGGAGTCCACGGCATCGCCGCTCTCCCAGTCGGGGATCATGTCGGGAGTGATCTCGCCGTGGTTCTCCAGTCCCAGGGAGATGGCGTGTTTCACGGCGAAATTCGCGACCACCAACGCCTCCAGGAGGGAGTTGGAGGCCAGGCGGTTGGCGCCGTGCAGGCCCGTGCAACCGCATTCGCCGATGGCGTAGAGGTTCTTGACGGAGGTCACGCCATTCACATCGGTGCGCACGCCGCCGCAGCAATAGTGTGCTGCGGGGACCACGGGAATGAGGTCCTTCGCCATGTTGATGCCGAACTGGAGGCATTTCGCAAAGATATTGGGGAAGCGTGCGCGGAGGAACTCCTCGGACTTGTGGCGGATATCGAGCCAGGCGCACTCCTGTCCGGTGCGCTTGAGTTCGTTGTCGATGGCGCGGGCGACGATATCGCGGGGCGCCAGGGATCCCAGCTTGTGATAGTTCTCCATGAAGGAGACGTATTCGTTCTTCTTGCGGATCTTGAGGATGGCGCCCTCGCCGCGGACGGCCTCGGAGATCAGGAAGGACTTCGCGTGGGGATGGAAGAGGATGGTGGGGTGGAACTGGTAGAACTCCATGTTGGAGATCTCGGCGCCCGCGCGGTAGGCCATTGCCACGCCGTCACCGCAAGCCACATCGGGGTTGCAGGTGCACAGGTAGACCTTTCCGGCGCCGCCGGTGGCCAGGAAGGTGTATCGTGCCACCACGGTGAGGATTTCGCGGGTGTCGGTGTTCATCACGTAGGCGCCCAGGCACTCGTTGTCACCCTGCCAGTCAATGTGCCGGGTGGAGATCAGATCCACCGCCAGGTGGTCCTCCAAAATGGTGATGTTGGCATTCTCGCGGCAGCGCGCCACCAGGACATCGGAGACCTCCTGGCCGGTGATATCTCCGGAATGGAGGATTCGGCGGGTGGAGTGTCCGCCCTCGCGGCCCAAATGGAATTCATTGCCCTTGTCCGCAGGAGTGGCGGGATCCACCTCCTTCTGGAGGGTGAAGTGGCAGCCCCAATCCTGGAGCTTCCGCACGCACTCGGGACCCGCCTTCACAATGGCGCGCACCACATCAGGCTTGCAGAGTCCAGCGCCGGCCACCAGGGTATCCTGGACGTGTGCCTCGAAGGCCGCCTCGTCACCGGACATGACGCAGGCGATGCCGCCCTGTGCATACCGGGTATTGCAGTCCTCGGCGCGGGCCTTGGTGATCACCAGCACGCGACCGTGCTTGGAGGCCTCCAGCGCCGCAGTCAGACCCGCCAATCCGGATCCGATAATGAGGTAGTCGGTGAAAATGCGCTTCTGATTTGAGCTGTTCATGATTCTGTGGTATTCCTCAAACGAGGGGGGAGATGCGCGTCGCCGGGATGGCGTCGTCCTCCTGGGGGAGCCGGCGCGCGCCGGCGCAAAGTATCCTTATCCGAAAACAAATCCGCTTAATGTAAGCCGGCTTTCCTTGCCTGTCTCATGGCGCCTGCACGCACGCGAAGAGCGTGGGCGGATGCCTCCGGTCAAAAAAAGGCGCATTAAAGTCCCTCGCGTACGCCACGAAAATCCCCTTCCTCCAACCCGCCACCCTACCCCCCTCACTCTTTCCGACCATGAAAGTCTTCGTCTCCGGATGCTTCGATATGCTCCATTCCGGCCACTTGGCCTTCCTGGAGGAAGCCGCCAGCCACGGCGAGCTGTATGTGGGCATTGGCTCGGACCGGACCATCCGGGAGTTGAAGGGTCACTCCCCGGTGTGTCCCCAGGAAGAGCGCCTATACATGCTCAAGGGATTGCGATGCGTAAAAGACGCATGGGTCAATAGTGGCAGCGGATTACTGGATTTCCAAGGGGAGGTGCGGGTGCTGCACCCGGATATCTTCTTCGTCAATGGTGACGGCTATACTCCGGAGAAGGAGTCCTTCTGCCGGGAGCTGGGCATACAGCTGCTGGTGAGCCGTCGGATCCCCCACGAGGGGCTTCCCGCGCGCTCCACCACGGCATTGCGTCGCCAGCGCACCATTCCCTTCCGCATTGAACTGGGCGGCGGCTGGCTGGATCAGCCGGAGGTGAATCGCCTCGCCGCAGGGCCGGTGATCACGGCCTCCATCGAACCCGCCATCGATTTCCAGGACCGTAGCGGCCTGGCCACCTCCTCCCGCAAGAAGGCGCTGGCGCTCTGGGGCGAGACCATCCCCGCCGGCGACCGCGTAGAATTGGCAAAGACCCTCTTCGCCTTGGAAAATCCGCCCGGCACACCCCATCTCTCCGGTTCCCAAGACCAGCTGGGACTCCTGCTCCCCGGAGTCAACCGACTACACTACACCCAAGACGCCGTCTGGCCCGATGCCATCGAGTCCCTCACTGACGAAGAGACTCTCCGCTTTGTGGAAGAGCATCTCTGGCTCCTCACCCTCTCCCCCCGCAAGGACGGCTTTTCGCCGCGGCAGGGCGCGCGCCTGAATGCGGATGCCGCGCAGGCGCTCTCGCGTGCGGCGGAGGGCGTCTGGGAGGGCATCCGGACGCGAAATGCCGCGCTCTGGGGGGAGTCCACCACTGCGGCCTTCCAGGCGGCATGCAGTCTCTTTCCCGCCATGATGACGCCGGAGGCGCAGGAGGCCATCCGTCTTTGCGAAGCGGACGCGCTGGGCTGGAAGCTCACGGGCGCTGGCGGCGGCGGATATCTGGTGGTGATCTCCGAGAAAGAGATCCCGCAGGCCCAGCGGATCACCCTCTGCCGGAAGTAGCCGAAGCCATGGACCGCGAATCCGCTTCCGCCCTGGCACCGATCCCCCTGGAGCCCATCGGCGTCTTCCACTGCACGGAGAAGTATCCCTACGATGTCCCCCGCCAGGCGACTCTCGCCGGCACCAATCCCGGTTGGATCCAGTTGCAAAAGGGGCGGAATTTCGAGGCCGCCCTGGAGGGTCTGGAGGGTTTCTCCCGCATCTGGATCCTCTTCCTCTTCCACCACAACACCGGCGTCTGGCACCCGAAGGTCCAGCCGCCCCGGCATGTGGATCACAAGCTGGGGGTCTTCGCCACCCGCTCACCCTACCGCCCCAATCCCGTGGGACTCTCCTGCGTGGAGCTGGTGAAGATCCAGGGCGAGACCCTCCTTATCCAGGGACACGATCTACTGGACGGCACTCCCATACTGGATATCAAGCCCTATCTGCCCTACGCCGACGCCTTCCCCGACGCCACCGCCGGATGGACCCGCCAACAGGAACTGCCACTCTATTCCCTGGAGATCGCTCCCACCCTCCAAAGAAAGCTCCTGTGGCTCAAGGAACAGGGCCTGACCTGCCTGGAGAGTTTCCTGCGCACCCAGCTAGAAGAGGATCCCACTAATCCCAAGCGGCACCGGCTGGTCTACGCACCCAGTGACACCGCAAAGACTGCCCCCATCCTGGCATACCGCACCTGGCGAATCCCCTTCCAAGTCCAGGAAAATCCGCCAAGGGTCCTGGCAACCGATCTATACTCCGGATATTCCCCACAGGAACTAGACTCCCCCGAAGACCCCTATCACGACAAGGAACTGCATCGGGCCTTCCGGCGCATGTTCAGGTAGTAGGTTGTAGGGAGAAGGTAGCAGGTTCGGACCGCCTGCAGCGCGCTGCAGCGGGACCTTCGGCGAAAGCATGGCAAGCGGGCGCGAGGTTGCGCCCGCTGTTACCCGAAAGCAGCTGTCGATTACGGGGGGATATCCAAAGGACTGGGGGCAAGCCCCCCGCACCCCCCATTGCCATTCGCAGTAGCAAGCGGCAAGCCCACGCCGCACCCCCTATTATCATTCACCATAGCAGGGGCAAGCCCCCCGCACCCCCCATTGCCATTTGCCACAGTAGACCCCGCTTTTGCCCTACTACCCCGCTACCTCCTACCTTCTTTGGCGCAGGCGGCAAGCCCCCCGCACCCCCCATTGCCATTTGCCACAGTAGACCCCGCTTTTGCCCTACTACCCCGCTACCTCCTACCTTCTTTGGCGCAGGCGGCAAGCCCCCCGCACCCCCCATTATCATTCGCAGTAGCAGGGGGGCGCCCCCCATTCTAAAAGGGGCACCGGGCTTGAAAAATCGGATTCCCGTGGCATATTAAGCGGTCTTGCCGACCAATGGAATGATTGGCGTCATTGTAGCGACGGAGTCCTCCGTCGCGCGAGCATTTTCCCTGGAATCCGGTGGCGGTCATTGCGGATCGCGTGTCTGTGTCCGGGAGATCGTTTTTTATTTCTATCTAGTAAACCAACAGCAACAATCTTAGGAAGAAGTTCCCATCATGGCGAGTTCCAAACCCCATCGTCTACCCTCCGCCGCGAAGCACATGCGCGCTGATGCCCGGAAGCGTTCCTACAACCGTGCCCGCAAGGTGAAGGTCCGCGACTCCGAGAAGTCCCTCAACGCCATCATCGCCCAGGGCGACAAGACTGCCGCGCTGACCCAGTTGAACGACTGCTACAGCCAGTTGGACAAGGCCGCGAAGACCGGCGTGATCCACAAGAACAAGGCTGACCGCAAGAAGGCTCGTCTGGCCGCCCGCGTGGCCAAGATGGCGTAGGAGACCGGGGATGCGCACATCCCCATCCATCCTATAAAAAGACAAGGGCGTCATATCCCCGGGGGAGATTCTCCTCCGTGAGAATGGCGCCCTCTTTTCTTCCCGGGAAAGTCCCTTCTCCGACGGCAAGATCCGCGAAGCGAGGGCGTCCCTCATCAAGAAAGATCCCAACCGCGTATTTGAGGAATATTCAAGATGAAAGAACTACAACCGAAGCATCTTTACGACGTCTTTGAGACCTTCTGCCGCGAAAACGCCAGCCGCATTGCGCTGAAGCTCTCCGACGGCAAGGAACTGCATCCCGTCACCTTCCAGCAGCTGCACGCCGATGTATGCGCCTGGGCCGACTATCTGTCGAAGCATGGCGTGCAGGCGGGCGACCGTGTGGCGGCGATTTCCGCCAAGAGCGGCAACCACATCCGTTTCTTCTACGCCTGCTGGCGTCTGGGCGCCATTGCGGTGCCCGTGTGCGAATCTCTGGGCAATGAAGAGATGGCCTTCGTGCTGAAGGACTGCTCCCCCAAGCTGGTGCTTGCCAGCGAGGCGTATCTGAAGAAGGCACAGGAGACCGCCGGCGAATTGCCGGTGACCAACTGGGACACGCTTCCCCTGGGCACGAAGGACACCCCCTTTGCCGAACGCCCGGCGCCCCTGTGCGAGGGTGAGGAAGCCCTGGCGAAGACCACCGCCGTGCTCATCTACACCTCCGGTTCCACCGGCCTTCCCAAGGGCGTGATGCTGAGCCACAACAACTTGTGGTGGAATTCCACCAACGCCCTGGAGTGTTTCCCCGTGGGTCCCAAGGATGTCCTGACCTCCCTGTTGCCCTACTGGCACTCCTATGCCCTGACCTGCGAGATCCTGGCGATGCCCCGCGTGGGCGGCTGCTGCGTGGTGAGCAATGGCATTGCGGACTTCAAGCGGAATCTTGCCAAGTTCCAGCCCACCGTCATGCTGGTGGTGCCCCGCATCCTGGACATGACCATGGCCGCCATGAAGAAGAAGATCGAGGCACTGCCCCCCGGAAAGAAGAAGCTGGTGGATCACGCCATCTACAACGCCAGCCGCATCTTCACCGCCGGCAAGCGCTGGAATGGCGGAATCTTCCGCATGCTCTACCACCACTTCTTCTATGATCCCCTCGTCTTCCGCACCTTCCGGAAGGCCTTCGGCGGAAAACTCCGCTTCTTCGTGGCAGGCGGCGCGCCCCTGGACCTGGATGTCCAGAGCTTCTATAGCTTCCTGGGACTGCCCGTGCTGCAGGGATACGGCCTCACCGAGGCCTCTCCTGTGGTGGCCTCCAACGAAATCGGCGACTACCGCCTGGGCTCCTGCGGACGCATCTGGAAGTGGGCCTCCCCCGAACGCGGCGGCGACTACACCTTCAAGGACGAGGAGGGCAATCTGGGCAAGAACCTGCGCGGACAGCTCCTGGTCAAGGGCCGCTGCGTCATGCAGGGCTACTGGAACCACACCGATGCCTCCGCCAAGACCATGGAGGACGGCTATCTGAACACCGGCGATGTGGCCCATGTGGACAAGGACGGCTATCTCTTCATCCACGGCCGCAACAGCTCCATGATCGTGACCTACGGCGGCGAGAAGTTCCATCCCGAGGCTATCGAGGACGCCGTGAAGGCCTCTCCCCTCATCAGCGAGGCAATCGTCATTGGCGAGAAGTGCAAAAGCGCATACATCTGCGTGAATGTGCCCAAGGAACTCCGCGAGAAATACGCCGACAACCCCGACGAGCTGCATCGTCTGCTGAAGGCGGATGTGCAGGCGCGCACTGCGGATCTGACCAGCTACATGAAGCCCAAGGACGTGTTGTTGCTGCCCGACTTCTCCGTGAACGACGGCACCATGACCGCCACCCTGAAGGTACGCCGCTACAAGATCAAGGAGCTCTACCGCACTCAGATCGAGGAATTCCTCGCCCACAACGGCGAGGAGATCGCCGTCAAGAAGAACCTGGTGATCCCCTCCAGCCGAATCGTGGAGTCCCTCAACAAAGACGACGTGGTCATCGGCGTGGACAACACGCTGAAGTAACGCCACCCCGCCCCGCCCTTCCCCATCACCCCTTCCAAGCAACAGCAAGGAACCATGCCCATGACTCGCGAAGAGCTCCTCGGCAAAGTGTCCGCCGCCCAAGAGCGTGTGGAACACTTGAGGGGGTATCTTTGACGTCGCCGGCAAACGGCAGCGTCTAGAACTCCTGCAGGCCACCATGGCCCGCCCAGACTTCTGGGACTCCCGGGAGAAGTCCCAGCCCGTGGTAGACGAAGTCAGCCGCCTGAAGAACACCCTGGATCCCTTCCAGAAGGTGGTGACGCAGGCCGAGGACCTCGCCGCGCTGGCGGAATTGGCGGCCGAGGAGGGGGATGGCTCGCCCCTCTATGACGAGGCGGACCAGGCCGTCCAGGAACTCGCCCAGGCGCTGGATCGCCTGGAGCTTGTCAGCTTCCTCTCCGGGAAGATGGACGGCAAGAATGCAATCCTCACCATCCGCGCAGGCGCCGGCGGCACCGAGTCCTGCGACTGGTGCGGCATGCTGGAGCGCATGTATCTGCATTGGTTTGACAAGCGGGGCTTCGGCTTCCTGGTCAACGACATGCAGCTGGGTGACGAGGCGGGCATCAAGGTCATGACCATGACCGTCACCGGTCCCTTCGCCTACGGTTACCTGAAGTGTGAAAAGGGCGTCCACCGACTGGTGCGGATCTCACCCTTCGACGCCAACAAGCGCCGCCATACCTCCTTCTGCAGCGTGGATGTCCTGCCGCAGGTGGACGACGATATCGATATCGTGGTCAACGAAAAGGACCTCCGCGTGGATACCTATCACTCCTCCGGCGCAGGCGGTCAGCACGTGAACAAGACCTCCTCCGCCGTGCGACTCACGCATCTGCCCACGGGCATCGTGGTGGCCTCCCAGTCCGAGCGCTCTCAGCACCAGAACAAAGAGATCGCCATGCAGCTGCTCAAGGCGCGCCTCTACCAGATTGAAGAGGACAAGCGGAATGCGGCGATCCAGCAGGCGGATGCGGAGAAGGGCGACAACGCCTGGGGAAACCAGATCCGCTCCTATGTCCTACAGCCCTACCAGCTGGTCAAGGACCTGCGCACCGGCTACGAGACCTCCAATGTCTCCGCCGTCCTCGACGGCGACCTGGATCCCTTCATCAACGCCTATCTCCGAATGGGCGCACCCGCCAAAAACTCCTTCCGGGACGGCACTGACGAATAGCGCAGTCCCCGGGAGCATTTCCGCGACAAATCCCGCCAGAAGCGACCACCTCCCGACAACGGAGGAAGGCTTCTTCCGGCGGGATTTTTCTTTTTCCGAGAGAAGGTCGAAATCGACCGTAGCGGGGCTTGGCAAGAGAGGGGGAAACAGTTACATTTATCCCCGCGTTTTCGCCAGATGGACGGCATTTCCGGTCGGGCGAAGCACCGTTTTTTATTTTCTAGACGCAACCAAGAGACCCCCACACCCCCCCTCAACCAAACAAGGAGCGCAAAGAGCCATGGGCTGCTGCAAGAACAAGGAACTCGTCAAGAAGGCCATCAACACTGTCC
>CAVGTF010000055.1:0-14210 GCA_963632245.1 Anaerovoracaceae bacterium | reverse complement strand
GGGCAGAACTTGTCTAGGGGGCTACGCTCATGGGGAGCGGTAAGGGAGGGGGACAGGGCCCGTGCGCATGCGCGCGCGTACGCGCATAAGTAAATATGAATGTCCATTTTGGCGTGAGTGATGGTATGGAAAAATTAGAAAGACCGTTTTAGCGTGAGTGATGGTATGGAAAAATAAGAAAGACCATTTTGGCGGAAGTCGATGGTACGCAAAAGGACCCTCCGGCAATTGTGTCGAAGGGTCCTTTTTGTGTCGTGGGATTGATCTGTGGTTTTATAGATTATCCCGCAGATCCTGGTTTTCTGCCCAATAGGGATTTTTTCGGGAGATATCCACGGTATAGGCGGGGATGTATTCCGGGAGATTGAGCTTCAGAATCTTGTTGCGGAGGACATTGACAATCCAGCGGGAAATTTTGAGAATGAGCATCTTCTTGCGGAGGCGTCCCTGCATATCCCGGTTAAGGATATTGGGGAGGGTATCCGTGGTGATGATGTCGTCGACCACCTCGTCATTGAGGTTTTCCTTGACTTCCTGGGAGGAGTTGAAGTGAGTGACCACGAAGAGGACGCGTGCGGCGCCGGCCTGCTTGAGTTGCTTGCAACAAGCCACGATGGTTCCGCCAGTGCGGACCATGTCGTCGCAGACTACCACCTCGCGTCCGGCGATGTCCTCCAGGGCGGTGGGGCTGGTATCAGCGGCCTTGATGGTGACCTGGCGTTCGCCAGTGCGCTCTTTGCTCATGACGAGGAAGCTGGGCTCGCCCTTCAGGAGCATGCCGTTGGTTTCCTTCTTGTAGGCCTCGAAGACCTTCTTGGCGAAGGGCATGGCGCCTTTGTCAGGAGCGCAGATGACCAGTCCCTTTTCGGATTCGCCGGTATGAGTGAGGCTGGCGTGGTTTGCCAGATAGCTCGCGTAGAGCTTTGCGGGAGAGAGGTTGAAGAAGTTTCCGTCGAAGATCTTCTCGAAGAGCTCGGCCACAGCCACGGAGTGGTTGTGGACCGTGAGGACGGCGTCCACGCCGCTGGTCTTCAGGAGTTGTGCGTAAAGCATTGCGCTCCAGGGCTGTCCATCGAATTTCTTGTAGTCGGCGGGCGTGCGCTCGAAGGCCACGTGGCCGTATTCCTTGCGGGGACCACGGTCCTGTGCGCTGTAGAAGAGATCGGGCTCCACCAGAATCACGTGCTCGGCGCCATTGTCCTTGGCGGCGCGTGCTACCAGGAAGTTCCGCATGGCGCGGGCGTTACGGGTATGCTGTCCGCTGCAGGAGGAGACGATGATGACGGTCTTCCCGGTCAGTCCGTAGCCGATATGGTCGAAATCCGATTCGTCGCTGATGAAGCGGGGACAGAATTCGGTGTTGGCGAACTGTTTGAAGGCCAGGATATCGGAGATATCCGTCTCCTGTCGCATGTAGTGTGCGATGTCCAGGGCCAGGGGATCGTCGGCAATGGTTCCGACGACGATGTATTTGCCGGATAGCATGGAAGTGGAATGGGTGGAGGGGGAGTCGCAGGTGGGCGGGGATGTCCGCTGTTTCTCCCTGTTAGCGGGGATTTAGGAAGGGGGATCTTCCGGAAACGGGGATAATATCATGCCCGCTTTCGGTTCTTTTGGAAAATGGCGGTGTTTCGGAGGAGGAAAGGGCCGTGGTGTGGGGGATTTTCCCCAGAAAGCGCGGAAGGCCGCCTGCCCAGATGGTGTCAGACGGCCTTGCCAGTTTCCTCGGAAAGGAAAATCGCTATTTCAGGAGGATTTCTACATATTTCATTCGCTCGCCGGCTTCGGGGGCGGGGATGGAATTCGTGGTCACATCCGGATCGTCCTTCAGCGCGGTGTGGATTGCGCGGCGTTCCGCAGGCAGGTAGGGTCCCAGCTTGCGGCTCTTCTTCCAGTGCTTGACCTCCTTCGCGCAGTCCTTCGCCATGTGGGTAAGCTGGTCCAGGGTCTCGTCGTCCAGCTGGAAGCGCCGGCCGTCCTTTCCGCCGCGGTGGGGTGCATCGCCGGTCTTGCCGGTGGTGTAGCCATCGATTTCCAGGGGAATCCAGGGGGCGTCTTCATCGTGGCGCTTCATGATCCGGTTGAAGATGAGCTCCAGGGCCTCCAGAGTCTGCCCCTTTCGTCCGATGATCCGACCGCAGTCCTTTCCCTGGAGGGAAATGCCGAAGGCGCCCTCCTCGCTGTCGCCCTTGGGGGCGATCTGGCATTCTGCCTGGAGGCCCAGGGGTTTGACCATCTCTTCCAGCGTTTTCTTAGCCAGAGTCTGAAGTTCCTGCGGTGTCATGGTGTCGGTTTCCTGTAGGGAGGGGTGTGTTTTCGGTTGGGAATGAAAGGGTGGTTCTGCTTGGCCTCTTTACGCCTTCGCCTTCTTGGGGGCGGCAGGAGTCGACTGCGCGGCCGCCTTTTTCTCCAGCCGCCGGAAGAGGAGCATCTGGGCGATGGAGGTGAGCTGGTTCACGGTCATGTAGAGGGTGAGTCCGGCAGGCATGTTGTAGAAGAAGACCACGAAGACTAGGGACATGATGTTCATCATCTTCGCCTGGTTGGGATCCGGCATGGGCTGGAGCTTCTGCTGGATGAACATGGTGACGCCGGTGAGGATCGCCAGGGGATGGATGGGCAGTCCGAAGATGGGATCTGGCATGGAGAGGTCGTCCACCCACAGGAATCCGGCGTTGCGGATTTCGATGGCGCCGCGGAAGGTATTGAACATTGCGAAGAAGACGGGGATCTGCACCAGCATGGGCAGGCAGCCGCCAGTCTGGCTCACGTTGTTCTCCTTGAAGAGCTTCTGCTGCTCATAATACATCCGCTGGGGATCATCCTTGTATTTCTCGCGGAGCTCCTTCAGCTGGGGCTGGATGGCGCTCATTTTCTTCATACTGCGGGTGCTCTTCCAGGCCAAAGGCAGGAAGACCAGCTTCACGATCACGGTAATGAGGATGATTGCCAAGCCGTAGGCAAAGGAGGGGGAGAAGCATCCGGCAATGCCGTTGAGGGCTTTCAGGAGCATCTTGCACAGCCAGCCCATCCAGTCGTAGTGCCAGAAGAAGAAGAGGTCCATGTTCAGGATGGAGGGCAGGCCCTGTCCCATGGGCTCCAGCATCTGGTAGCTCTTGGGACCCGCATATCCGGAGACGGTCAGGGTCCGGCTTTCGCCCGGCATCAACGACATCTCGGGCAACACCGCTTGCGCACTGAAACACTCCGTGGGCAATAGCTCGCGGGGCTGGGAGGGCGCGAAGCCCGCAAAGACGGCGGGCGCACCGCCCTCCCACTGCACGTCGCGCAGCGCGAAGAGGAAATACTTCGAGGAGACACCCACCCAGTTGGCGGGAGTCTGCAGATACTGGTTCTGCTTCTCGACGGTGAGCTTCTTGGTGATGTCCTTCTTGTCCAGGGTCTTGGCGTCATTCTTGGAGATGCGCCCGTATGCCACGCAGCCGGAGAAGTACCGCGAGAAGGTGGTATTTGCCTCGTTGGAGAGGAAGTCGGGCAGTGCGCCGCAGGAGAGGGCCGCGCCCCGCAGGACGGCGGGCGTCTGGGAGACATTGGTGGCCTTCAGGGTATACTTGAGAGCGTAGGGATTGGCGGCCTCGGCACCACCCTCGGGAAGACTCCAGGTTTCCTCAAAGAGGATGGTCCCGGAGGCATTGAGACGACGGGTGGTCACGGTTTGCTCGGTGATCTCGGGCTCCTTGACCTCACGCAGGCCCTCGCCCGGCAAGGACAATCCCAGGAAGGGCACTTGCTCGGTTCCCAGAGAGACGGGGATCTGGCGCTGCGCTTCGTCACGGCTTTGGAGCTTATACTGTTCCAGGCGAATGGCACGCACGCCGCGACCCATGGTGTCCAGATCCACCTGCATGACGCCCGGCACCTCCAGGGTCACGGGATCCCGCTGCACGACCTCGGTGCTCGCATTCTTCGCCAGCGCCGCGGCCTCGGCATCCACCGGGAGCTCCTCCACCGGCTGGGAGTAGATCGGCGTTGCATTCTGCGCGGCGACTCGCGTAGCCTCCGCGCGACGGGATGCGCTCTTGGCGTTATGAATAAAAATGCCGATCAGCGCCGCGGCACAAATCAGGGTGCCAATCAGGGAAATGGGATCGAATTTCTTCATCTTGGGAATCGGTGGCCCCGCGGGCGCGCGCATCGCGCTGCGGGAGGCAGGGGTTGCCCGAAGGCGGGACAGAAGGGGGAACGGAAAGGGGGATTTGGCTAGGACTTCGGCTTCTTCGGCTTCTTTGGCGGAACGGGGTCCACCAGATTGCCGTTGTAGAAGGGCTGGCAGCGGAGGATCCGCCAGATGGTCAGACCCAGACCCTTCCAGAAGCCGTGGATCCGGAAGGCGTCCCGCGCGTAATGGGAACAGGTTGGAGTGAAGCGGCAGACAGGCGGCTTCAGGGGACTCAGATAGCGCTGATAACCCCGGATGAGCCAATCGCAAATCCGCGCGGCGCAGGAGGGACGACCCTCCGCGGGGCTCGCGTCACTGCCGCCATCAGGGCGTCTCTCGCACATGGACGCTCTCCGGCGCTGCCGCGGCGGACTCCACAGGCAACACGCCCACGCTCCGCAAAAGACCCGATACCTTCGGGAGCACATCCCCTAATTTCGCTTTCTTGATGGCGCGACGGGGAATCAGCAGCAGCCAGCAGGGCGCTAACTCCGGCAACAGACTCCGCCAGCATTCCCGCAATAGCCTGCGGGCGCGGTTCCGGACGACGGCGGAGAGGTCGAATTTCCGGGAAATCAAAAACGCCGTCCGGCAGTCCCCTTCCGGCGGCGTTTTTAAGACTTGGATGGCACAGTACCGGCAAGCCAGGTTAATACCCTGCTCCCGAACAAGGTCCAGATGGGCGCGGCAACGGAGTCTGGCGGAGGGACCGAAGGCCTTCCGCTCCTTGCTTCCGCAGGAGTCTTCCGGGGCGCTCATGGAGAGAAGGACCGAGGGCGAAGGCGAAATCCACTTTCCTCAAGGACATGCCCCGTCCTCCAGCCAAGATGACAAATACGCCTATGAAAAGGCGCATCGGAGATTGCTGGAGGCGAGGCAGGAAGGAGAGAGAGGACGCGTCCCCGCCGAATGCAATGATTACACGGTCAGGCGCTTGCGGCCCACCTTGCGGCGATGGGCGAGGATCTTGCGGCCGTCAGCAGTAGCCATGCGCTTCCGGAAACCGTGGGTGCGCTTGCGGCTCTTGCAATGGGGCTGGTAAGTCATTTTCATGGCAGTAACTCCTTAAAAGCTAGTGAAATATGTAGGAATGGAAAAAGTCCGTCCGGGTTGTAGGGTCGCTTAATATAAGCGTAACTTTCCGGTTTGCAAAGGGAAGGCGTGGATGGACGGACCTCTTCGGGAGGCGGAATTTAGCGGCAGAACTCCTGGTATTGTTCGGGAGTCATGAGGGCGTCCATGGCGGCCAAATCGGGGTTGGAGAGGATGCAGATCCATCCCTCGCCCTCGGGGTCGTCGTTGACGGGCGATGGATTCTTTTCTAGGGGGGTGTTGACCTGTGCGATGGTGCCGGTCACCGGCAGGAAGACATCGCTGGCCGCCTTGACGGATTCCACGACGCACAGGGGCTCGCCGCCATGGATGAGCTTGCCCACGGCGGGCAATTCCACGAAGGTGACTTCGCCGAGCTCGTCGGCGGCAAAACGGGTGATGCCCACCTTGGCGGTGCCGTCCGCCTGCGCTTCAATCCACTGGTGTTCCTTGGTGTACTTTTTCATCGATGAAAATTCCTATGTTGAGGGGTTCTTGTTTATTGAGGTATGTGGAAATTCAGTCATTGCAGGAGTGCCAGGAGGCAGACCCGCGCGGCAACGGCATCGCCGGCGCCAATGGCGCCAAGGCCATTCATGCTCTTGGCTTTCAAGGAGATGCGATCCACTGGCGCCTCCAGCAGATCCGCCAGGCTCTGGCGCAATGTCAGGAGATGCGGCGACATCTTGGGGCGGGAGAGATAGATGGTGGCATCCAGATTGCCCAGGTGCCAATGCGCCAGACGGGGATCCCGCCGCACCATGCGCACGAGCTGTGCGCTGTCGGCGTCCTTCCACTGGGGATCGGTATCGGGGAACCATCCGCCGATGTCGCCCAGCGCCAGGGAGCCCAGCATGGCGTCAATCACCGCGTGGAGCAGGGGATCGCCATCGGAGTGCCCCGCGGGACCCAGTCCCTCGGGATGGACCAGTGTGACGCCGCCCAAGCGGAAAGGCCGACCCTTTTGGAGGGGATGGATGTCGAAGCCCTCGCCGATGCGGAAGTCCATATCGCTAGTCGTCCAGAGAGAGATCGGAGAGGATTTCCCAGGCGGCGGCGCGCGCCAATTCCTGGAGGGCCTTCTGCTGGGAGAGGGCGAGATCCTGGAGGAGCGGCACATCCGCCGTCACGCGCACACGGCCCTTGCGGGGCGAGAGGGCGGAGTCCCGGGGCACGCCCAAGTATTTGCACTCCATCTCCAGGCGGTAGAGGACGGTCTGGTAGCGGTCGCTGTCGTCATGGCTGGCCTTGCGGTCGCGCATGAGGGCGCGGGCGGCCTTGGTTTGGTCCAGAGAGAGGATCTTCACGGAGAGATCCAGGGTGGCGTCTGCGTCGGAGGAGAGCTTGAGACCGGGGGTCTGGAGGATTCGGTCGGCCAGGCGATCCCGCAGCAGATGCGACAGCGCGTCTTCTTGGGAGAGATTCACCACCTTGCCCAGGGAGATATTCCGCAGCTCTTTCGGAAGGGGCGTCCCCACGTGGTACGTGGTGCACGCGGCCAGGGTGAGCATCAGGGCGAATGCCGCAGTCAGGCGAAGGGTCTTCATGGCAGTGGTGGGGTTGGCGTTCTACTGGAGATCCTCGGGGAACTTTTCGGAGAGGAGGAGTCGGGCTTTGCGGCCGGCCTCAGTATCGGGGTAGTCCCGGCGCAGATCCAGCAGGTATCTCCGGGCGATCTGGGGCTTGGAGTGGTATTTTCCCAGATAGAAGGCGGCGCGCTCCCAAAGACGGGACGCCTCGCGCTCCTGCGCCTTGGTAAGGAAGCCCTCCGCTTCAGTCCGACGGGGATCGCTCTCCCCCGCATCCTGCAGGAAACGCTTCGCTTCCCGAATCGCGGCACGGCTTAATTCGCCGTCGCCATCACGCTTGCTGGCGGTCTTGTCTAGTAAAGACGCCAGGCGGAAACGGGCATCGGGATCGTTGGGGAGTGCCTTGAGGATCTCCTGGTAGGTCGCCACCGCCCCCTCCACATCGGAGTCCTGCTCCTGCTTGGCCGCCAGCACCATGCGGTCGTCCAGGGAGCGCCGCACATCAGGCTGATACTGCACGATGATCTTGTAGACGTGGATGGCAGCCTGCTGGTCCTTCAACCTCAGGAAGGTCCCCCTGCCCTGCTGAAAGTCGTCCGCCAGCTGGCGCAGCTGCTCCAGGGCATTCTCCAGCGGAATCTGGTAGAGGTGGTTCTCCAGGAGGTCGGTGTAGGCCTCCAGCGCGTCGTGGACGCGGTGCGCCAGCAACAGGCTCTGCGCCCGCAAATACAGGAATCCCGCTTTCTTCGACTCCTCAGTCTGCAAGGCCGCCGCCTTCCGATAGCATTTGGCGGCCTTCTTGTAGTCGCCACGGTCCTGGCACTCTTCCGCTTGACGCATGAAGGCGCGGGTCTCGGTGAAGTTCTGGAAACTCTCCAGGGGGTTGGTGGAGGGAGAGTTCTGGGACCCCGACAGAGCGGCGCTGCCCATAAGGACGAACGCTAGCGCGCAGGAGAACAGCGAGGAGAAATGTTTCATAGGACGAAAAGGGGTTCTCAATCGAGGACAAAAGAAGGCGCAACCCGCCCGCATTCCCATCGGAAATGACCCGTCAGAACACGACTTCTACGGGCGAAATGCCAAAACGGACTTAAGATAATCCCGTTTCCACAGACCACCTACTACCCTACCATCCGCTACAGCACAGCCCCAACTGGGCAACCACCCTACCCTACTGCCACCCGGGGGTATCAACTTGACGCGACCGATTCCCCTGCCCTCTCCTGCGTGGCGTGCCCCCTGGGGATGCACATCGTAGGTCCAGTACGCCCCCTTTTCCTGCGTATTCCGTGGGTATCAACTTGACGCGACCGATTGCCCAGCCCTCTCCTGCGTGGCGTGCCCCCTGGGGATGCACTTCACCGGCCCAGTTCGCTCCCTTTTCCTGCGTATTCCGTGGGTATCAACTTGACGCGACCGATTGCCCTGCCCTCTCCTGCGTGGCGTGCCCCCTGGGGATGCACTTCGCAGGTCCAGTTCGCTCCCTTTTTCTGCGTATACTGGGGGTATCAACTTGACGCGACCGATTCCCCTGCCCTCTTCTGCGTGGCGTGCTCCCTGTGGATGTACTTCGCAGGTCCAGTACGCTCCCTTTTCCTGCGTATTCCGTGGGTATCAACTTGACGCGACCGATTCCCCCCTACTTTCCCCCTAAAAAGAGTGTGCTGTGTGTTCGGAAATTAACCAAAGGAGGTCGGGGGTTGCGCCCCCTCCCGTGCCCCCGCCTACGGCGCATGGAATGCGATGCATGGAATGCGCCGTAAGTATTTAGCAATTAGTGGCTAGCGATTAGTTTGCAAGGTGCCGCAGGCGCCCTTCCGCCTTCCGGCAGTGCGGTACCGGCTTTGGGGCTGCTCCGCGGCGGTGTCTCCCACTGGGGCGTTTTGGGGCTTTTGGCACGTTTTTGCAGGAAGATCTCCAAAGGAGGTCGGGCTTGCCGCCCCCGTGCCCCCGCCTAATTTCTTCCGCCTACCGGCGAAACGATTTTTGCCTTTTCCCTTTCGCGCGCCACTTGGGTGCGTCTGGCGCAATCGCCGGGGTTGTCCCGGCGCGGGGTTTCGCCTGCGAAATTCTGGCCAAGCTTCCTCCTTCCCTCCCTCCCCCCTTCTCCTTTTTTGTATTTCTATGTCTTCCCCCGCATTTCCCATTGAAGTCACAGGCGTGGGTGTCTTCGCCCTTTCCAATGCGCCAAGTGCGTTGTTGCTGGCGCGGGGGAGCCAGGCGCTTTCCCAGACATTGGATGGAGTCCCCGTGGTGCAGCGGTGCTGTGTCGTGGGCGGCCCCGGTCGGCTGGCGGGTGATGACGCCACGCGGGTGGCGCTCTTCCACTCCCTGGTCTCGGAGCCCTCGGTCAATCTGCTGGTGGCGGCCCGCGGCGGCTTCGGTGTCACGCGGATTCTCCAGGATCTGGATTTCGAGGCGCTCCGGCGTTCCGGGAAGGCGTTGTGTGGATACAGCGATGTCTCGGCGTTGTTGTTGGCGGCGTGGTCGCGGGGGTGTCGTCGCCTCATCCATGGTCCCATGGTCTGTTCCAGCTGGAGTCGCGATCCCCAGGAGCCCTCTTTTCAAATCGAACGTGACTCCTTCCTGGAGGTCCTGCAGGGACGCTGGCACTTCGATGCGCCAGAGACGACGCCCCGGGTGCTGAAATCTGGCGTCGCCGAGGGACCCGTGATCCCCATGAACCTGACGATGCTGGTCTCCCTGTTGGGGACGCCATTCCAGCCGGATTTCTCCGGGACAATCTTGGTATTGGAGGACGTCTCGGAGCCCGCCCACGCCATCCAGCGGATGCTGGTGCAACTGCGCTCCGCCGGAATCCTAAAGCAGCTGGCGGGACTGGTCTTCGCGGATTTCTCCCAGGGCGAGGACGCCGAATACCTCCCCGGCATCCTCCGCGAGGCCGCGGAATGGACCCCCGGGCCCGTCCTGGCCGGATATCCCCTGGGACACTGCCACCCCTCCCGCGCCTGTCACTTCGGCGGACACGCCACCCTCTCCCTTCGCGGAGAGTAGTTTCTCAAGGTTGACAGAATCCGCAGAAGGGGGCCTCGGGGCAAAGGGGGGGCATGAAAGGGTCCTTCGGCTTGAAGGGGGGGGATGAAACGATCCTCCGGTTTGAGGGGTTGTTGGCATGAAACGATCCCTCAGTTTTGAGGGCGGGATGTTTTTATGGATTTTATCTATGCGCGTACGCGCGCGCAGGTGCGCGCACGGGCCCAATCCCCCACCCTTACCGCTCCCCAGAGCGTAGCCCCCCGCACAGGTTCTGCCTGCCCTCTCCTCTCAAAGTCATAGAGATTGTAACTCTTGTGGTTTTGACCCCTTCTGTATAACGGCAAAGCGCTGGGTTCTCGATTGCTTATGCCCCCTGTTGCTGGCGCGTTCTTGCACAGTAAGTGACTATGTGCCAAGTGATTAGGGTATCGCGAATAAGGCGGCTGCGGCGCTCTTTCAGCCGCAAGGGCGCGGGAGAGGGATTGTTCTTGGGGGGCGCTCTGTGGCGCTTCTTCCAATCGAAGCAGCCTTAGCTCCCGCAAATATCTATAGAAGATCTCCAAAGGATGGGAGGCTACGCCCCCGAACCCCCAATTTAGTACTTAGCCATTACCCGGCTTCGTTTTACCTGTGTTATGCAGGTTCAGCTACGCCAGGGTGTTTTGCCTGGGTAAACGGTGGTTAGCGGCTAGTTTGCAGGGTGCCTGCGGCGCTTTTCCGCCGCAAGGGCGCGGGAGGGGGATCGCTTTTGGGGTGCTCTGTGGCGTTTCTTCCTCATCGGAGCAACTTTCCCCCCCCGCAAATATCTATATGAAGATCTCCGAAGGACGGGAGGCTACGCCCCCGAACCACCGTTCCGGCGCTTTGTGCCGTAAGTGTTTAGCAATTAGTGACTAGTTTATAAGGTGCCTGCAGCGCTTTTTCTCCGCTCTTGCGGCGGTATCATTTAGGCAACGTGCATTGCGCGTTCAGCGCATAATTCCTAATTCTCAACTGCGGCGCAATTCGGCGCCGCTGGCGGTTTGGCGGCCGCGCAGCGGGCGACAAGGCCCGCCGCAGGGCGTCCAAAACTCCTCATTCCTAAATCTTCATTCCTCATTAAGTTTGCCGCATTACGCGGCAAACTTTATCGGTTATTGAGCATGTAGTATTGTGTGATTTCCTGGTCGCGGCAGAAGATGGTGGCGATGAGTGCGGCGCGGATCCACATGCCATTTCGTTCCTGTCGCCAGTAGACGGCGCGGGAGTCGTCGTCGCAATCGGTGGAGATTTCGAGGCGTCGGGGGAGGGGGTGCATGATGACGCCCTTGGGGGAGAGCTTCTTCAGGTCCTCGCCGGTGAAGTAGTAGTCCTCCTGGTTGTATCCCTTGGAGCTCTCGCCGGGCTTGTTGTCCCACTCGTCCTGGAGGCGGGTCATGTAGACGGCGTCGGCGTTCTTGATCTGTCCCTTGAAGTCGTTGGTGACCTCGTATTCCACGCCGGCGGCCTTGAGCTGCTCCAGGATGTCTTCGCCGATCTGGAGGGCATCGGGAGCCGCGAAGATTTGTTTCACGTTCTTGTATTGCAGGAGGAGTCCGGAGAGGGAGCGCACGGTGCGTCCGCGCGCCAGATCACCGCAGAAGAGGACCGTCTTGCCGTCGATTCCGCCCTGTTTTTCGAAGGAGCGCTGGAGGGTATAGATATCCAGGAGTGCCTGTGTGGGGTGCTGGTCCTTGCCGCTGCCGGCGTTGATGATGGGGACGGGTCGTTCGGTGCGGGAGAGCATCCAGGCCATCTTTTCGGCGAAGCCCTGTGCGGGGGTCCGCATGATGATGAGGTCGAAGAAGCTGCTGAAGGTGCGGATGGTGTCCTCCTTGGTCTCGCCCTTCATTTCCGAGGAGATGGAAGGATCGCGGACCTCGGCGGGGCTGAAGCCCAGGACCTGGCATGCGGAGAAGAAGGAGAGGAAGGTGCGGGTGCTGGGCTGGGTGAAGTAGAGCATCGCCCGTTTGTTGCGCATGAGGCTGGAGAGGAAGTCGCCGCCCACCTTGTTCTTGGCGATGCGGCGGATTCGGGTGGCCAGATCGCAGAGGTTATCCAGGGATTCCCGGTCGAACTGCTGTGCGATGACGCAGTGGTAGGGTCGTCCGCTGGACTGCTTGAAGTAGGGCGCCCGCTGGGTCAGGGGGAGCTTTTCGAAATCCTCCCACTGGAGCTCTTCCATCATTCGACGCTGTGTCATTCTCCGATTGCCTCCTCTCTACGCTTCTCTCTCTTGGGTTAAGTGACTGGTGTGGAAATGGATCCGCAGACGCGGGACGGCGGGTGGCTACCCCCTACTGCGCGTCGGACAGCGAGGCCACGATCATGGCTTTGATGGTGTGCAGGCGGTTCTCCGCTTCGTCGAAGACTTTGGAGAAGGGCGCCTCAAAGACCTCGTCCGTGACCTCCATGGCGCCGCAGTCTTTAGAGACCTCGGTGTTGTTGTCGTGGAAGGCGGGCAGGCAGTGCAGGAAGATCACCTTCCCGCTCTCCAGATTGCCGGTGTTCTTGACCATCTCCATGTTGATCTGGAAGGGCCGCAGGAGTGCCAGGCGCTGCTGGAAAAGCGCCTCTTCGCCCATGGAGACCCACACATCGGTATAGAGGATATTGGCGCCCGCTACGCCCTTTGCGGGATCGTGGGAGACCTCTACCGTGCTGCCATTGCGCGCGGCGCATTCCCGCGCCATCGCCAGGATCTCGGGGGCGGGAGTGAGCTCGGGCGGGCACACATCCACGAAGTCCATGCCCACCTTTGCGCAGCCCACCATCAGGGAGCTGGCCACATTGTTGCGGCCGTCACCCACGTAGGCCATCTTCAGGCCCTTCAGGTGACCGAATTGCTCCGTGATGGTCAGGAAATCCGCCAGCACCTGTGAGGGATGCCACTCGTCGGTCAAGCCATTCCACACGGGAATGCCGCTGTATTTCGAGAGGTCCTCCACCACCTGCTGGGAGTATCCACGGAACATGATGCCGTCGAACATCCGGCCCAGCACTCGCGCGGAGTCCTTCACGGACTCCTTCTTGCCGAAGTGCAGGTCGTGGGCATTCAGATACTCGGTGTAGCCGCCCTCGTCGTGGACGCCGCAGACGGTGGCGCAGTGGGTCCGGGTGGAGCTCTTCTGGAAGATCAACGCCACATTCTTGCGATACAGCAACGCGTCCTTCAGGTTCGCGCCGCTCTTCTTGCGGGCCTTCAACTCTGCTGCCAGGGACACCAGCCCCAATAACTGCTCGTCGGTGAGGTCCAGAAGACGCAGAATGCTCTTTCCGTGAAGACCCAGTTTCTTAAGATCCATAAGACGTCGATTCCTTAAAATGCTAGAGGGGGATTCAAAATGCGAAAGCCTGCCCAATATCACGGCATTCCACCGGTCACCTCGGGCGTGTTCCCTTAATATATGCCACCCCACAGGCACGGATTTAGGCTTCTCCCTCCCCGGCGTGGCTAGAAGCACGACAGCCCTAGGTAGGCACTGCGCTACTTAAGCGTCTCGATGCAACGGTACCGGTAGCGCCGGTAGACGGAAGAAATAAGGCGGGGGGCCGGGGGCGGCAGCCCGACCTCCTTTGGAGATCTACCTGCATAATCGCGGCTTTGTAGGCACGCTTCATGGGATGGCGCGCACCGCGGTGCAGCCCGAGAACGGTACCGTGCCGCCGTTCCAGCGGCGGAATAAATTAGGTGGGGGGCCGGGGGACGGTAGTTTACTGTTTTTTTTATGTATGCGCGTACGCGCGCGTAGGCACGCGCACGGGCCCAATCCCCCACCCTTACCGCTCCCCAGAGCGTAGCCCCCGGCACAGGTTCTGCCTCCCCTCTCATCCTAAAGTCATAGAGATTGTAACTCTTGTGGTTTTTGCGTTCCCTTGTGGGGAATACCCCTAGCTTGTGGAGAGCATATCCAAGGGACTGGGGCTGCTGCCCCCGCACCCCCGCTACTGCTAGCCAGTCGGGCGCAAATTTGGGTTCTGGTAGCCTGGGTTTCTAGATGAATTTGTAGGTGGGAGCCGGGGGGGGGCGAGGCACCTGCGGCGTAGTGTGCAATGTGTTATGCATGGTATCGCCGATGGGGCGGGGTTGGTAGTGGGGTATCGCATATCCAAAGGACTGTGGCTGCTGCCCCCGCACCCCCGCTACTGCTAGCCAGTCGGGCGCAAATTTGGTTTCTGGTAGCCTGGGTTTCCAGATGAATTTGTAGGGGGGTGAGGCACCTGCGGCGTAGTGTGCAATGTGTTCTGCAAGGTATCGCCAATGGGGCGGGGCTGGTAGTGGGGTGTGGCATAATCCAAGGGACTGGGGTTGCTGCCCCGCACCCCCGCTACTGCTAGTCAGTCGGGCGCAAATTTGGTTTCTGGTAGCCTGGGTTTCCAGATGAATTTGTAGG